>DASRSO010000102.1:0-10894 GCA_035656375.1 Cyclobacteriaceae bacterium
GGACTCATACCGAAAATAGGCCTCTAGCCTTGCAAGATGTGAAGTTCACCCCATCCTGTTAAAAGTGAAGAAGAGAACAATCAGTCAGAAATCCTATGACCTAGTTGCCCTACTTATATGTAAAAGCAAGATGTACGAATGCTGCCGCATTCGTAAGTGAACGCCTAAAATATGCATGTCGAATAGGCCTCGGAACTCGGCCCTTCTGGACTCTAACCTGACTCAAGACGTGGTCAGTTATATCTGCAGATATTATTAAATGTAGGTATATTTGACCAAAGGAGAAATCTATGACTGCAATGGAGCGCATTTCCGTTAACGGCGGTTTCATTCAAACCAAGCATGCTCTTAAGCTCGGGATTCATCAGAGGACGCTTCAGAAATTGGTAGAAGAGAAACGTCTTGAGAAAGTCTCCAGGGGAATCTACAGGATTCCACATACACCTTTAGCTAATCCGGATTTTTTTACTGTTGCGACGAGAATTCCCAAAGGTGTGATTTGCCTAATATCGGCCCTCTCTTTCCATCGGCTCACAACGCAAATTCCACACTCAGTTCAAATAGCCTTGGATCGTCAATCTGAAACGCCACGCCTCGATTGGCCTCCGCTTTCGGTACATCGGTTTTCGGGAAGAGCATTCCATGAAGGAATTGAAGTTCATAAAATCGATGGCGCCGTAGTTAAGATCTATTGCCCGGAAAAGACTCTGGCGGATTGTTTCAAATTTCGAAACAAGTTAGGTATGGATATCGTACTTGAAGCGCTTAAACTTTATTGCTCCAAACGGAAACGCAAACTAAATGACCTGTACAAATATGCTGAGATCTGTCGCGTTAATAATGCGATCCACCCATACCTGGAAACCCTGGCATACTCATGAAGGCACTACTCTTTTTGATGCCGGGTGGCTCTAAATTAACTGATGTTTGAATGTGGATAACTCGGATAACTTGTGCCGACTACAGTTCATCGGCGAGTTATCAACATTCCAACATCAGCTACAACAGCAACTTAGTCTGAGTTAATCCGTCGGAAAGTTAATTCTCAAAATAAGCTAACATTTATGCTGTACAACATATATCAAGTGGATTTTCTCGGAGGGACATCAGCGCTTGTGGCAATGAAAATCGCCGTAGTCAGAAAATTGGCAGAAGCGTTTGTTAGAGGGCAAGATGAGATAAGGCACGAAGGCACAACGTATTCGATAAAAAGTGTGGTTTTCAAAATTTTTGAAGTCCCGGTCCAATTAGGAACAGACACAGAAAGAATTGAAGGTTACTCTGATGATTACATGAGTCAATACTGTCATGGAAATCTCTATGAGAGGGTATTTAATGACAACTGCAAGAATGTAACCAGCGAGTTTCTACTAGGACGCGAGCGGGGAGATATTCAGGATTATTTCAACCTCTATGTAAATGATGGCGATAAAAAAACCATTCTTACAGTCTTGACGCGAGACCAGGTGATAGAGTTTGAGGCAGCTTTTGCGCAAGGACAAAAACCTATTTGGTTGGATAATCGCTCCGTAGTGCTTTCGAGTCCAAAACGCGTTAAAGTATTCAACATATCGTTAGACTATCTCTCCAAAGAAAAAGGAGTAGTAAAAGCGCAAATGACTCAATGGGTAAATTTGGTTCGCTCTGGAAAATGGGACAATGCTGTTTTAGAACATTTTGGAAAAGAAGTTACAGATCAATTTAACTTTAGGGCTTTTGGCTCCCTGTCAGGCGTGAATCTAAATGACTACTCCCGTTTTGATTGGAGGGAAATTCATCCGGAGATTTCGAGACATGCAAAGCCCAGATTTAAGGACTCCCATTACGCAGATGCAGTGGAATCGGCATTGAAGGAGCTTAATGATATCGTCAAAAAGGCATATAAAAAGTCAACTAATAAAGAGGAGGACGGCGCTAGTCTCATGCGAAAAGCTTTCTCCCACACAAATCCGGTATTTGTTCTGGCTGATATAAATACTGAATCAGGCCGAAATGTTCAAGAAGGATATATGAATCTATTCGCTGGTGTTATCATCGGAATAAGAAACCCCAAAGCACATGCAAATATTGAAATTACTGACCAGGACGCTTGGGAGAAAATAACTCTTGCTAGCCACTTATTAAAGATCTGGGATAAGCGGTTAAACAAATCGCAACTACTAGGTCAGTCATCATAGTTACTATAGTTGCAACGGGAACATTATATGAATCGGAAATGCAATATAGTTCTTTTGAGAGCCCGTTCTGATTCCCAATAATACGGTGGGGCCAACCAAGAATATGGTAAACTATCGGCGCGTCGATATACAAGTCTATTTTTCTTGTGCGCCTTCACCAGGATCTGTCGAGAAACCAAGTCACTGCGTGTACAGAACGGAAGATCGCGCCCCGTATATGACTCCGCAGGAAGGCAAATTATAAGCTGACCTTTGCTCTTCAATCCATCAATTGCTGCGTCCAAAAACTTATCATACAAACTAGCTAGTTGACTGTTGTCTTCTGCCGTGTTAAAACCGTACGGGGGGTCACAAATTATCAAGTCAACTGAATTTCTTGTCAATGCACACGCATCTCGCATCGAGATCATGCCTGTTGAAATCTCCTTGGCAAAGTTCTTGATATCTTGAAATACAATTGAAGGCGTTAGCTTATACGAATAGGTGGCTATCGACTTGTGAAACAAGGGGCCTTCGATTCGAGCATCATCTGCAAGAACCTCTTCTTTCAGTTCGATAAACATTTGGATTTGGTCTAGGAGCTTGTCCTTTGATTTCTTAAATGCCTCTTCAAATGTTAACGACTTGCGCTCAAAGCTTCCTTGATATCGAAGTTCGGCCCGAAGTCCAATGTAGAAAATGATGCGGGTTAAGAACGGAAGCGCTAACAGTTGCTCGACAAATTGTTCTGACAATTCAAATTCATGCTTTTCATCCCTTTGCTCCTTTTTCAATGCAGCTAAGAGTTCCTTGACTTTCTGGTATGGTCCGATCGTCCGGTAATCATCAAATTCAATTCGGATTTGATTTGCCTCACCACTTGGTGTACACATTTCAAGATTTTTGTGAAGTTCTTTAAGGTCGGCAGTGGACAGACAAAAAAATTCCATATTGTCTTCCAAAAGTGTCGTGGCTATGGCCGAAAGATCTGAGCAAATAACATCATTATTCAGCCCTAACCGTTTAACCTCCATCCATGTCGTTCCAGTGCCTGCGAATGGATCACAGATGACGCCGCCCTTTGCAATAGGTCTGGCTATATTTAATAATGCCGAGGTCAGACTGTGCGGTAGGGTCGTATGCGACTTCCAAGCCGGTTTGTTTTCGTCAAAAAAGAAAAATGGCGACTCATTTTTAACGAGTTGTTCGTAGCATATGTAATATCGGTTTGTTCCTGGGTTTCCAATTGATCCACCAGAAATAGATCGATCTGAAATCAACCATATTGTTCGTCCCGTTTTGAAAAGATGCTGCTCTTGGTAATTGCCTGGGCTGGGTATTATCAACTTGTCCTTGAATCGTTTATCATCCTGCATTTCGGAAACTATGGTAGACAGCCTCTCACTACCCATGCTCATCTTGTCTATGAAGATTTTGCACTGCTCGATGCCGCGATCAATGAGCTCGGATGCGATTTTATCAAATCCCGAAAAATCCTCATGGGAGTAAATAATGAATGGAATTTTTTCAGTGGACGAAATTGACGTTAGGTAAGAGGATAAGCCGTGAAGGAAATCGCCCTTCTTAGCCTTTCGAATATTTCGAATAAAAATCGAGTAACCTGCTGAGTGGATGTACCCTGAGTCCGCTACGATCTGGTCTAGATTGACTTGAATTCCTGGCGGGAGAAATACAGCGCATGAACCAAAAAACATGTCCACTGATATTGTTGAGGTAAACACCTCGACATATCTGTCGACAAATTGCTGAATCCGATCAGAATCGTTAGAACTGTACCCCTCAAGTAAAGTTGTGATAGCTTCAGAAAGAGAGCCCTTTATGTGCTCCGTTGTATAAAATAATAATTTTGGAACCTTGCCATCATTCGCAGCGACATGATTAGCAATGAGGGAAAATAACTCTGCATACTGCGTGTTTGTAACACTTAGATTTTTCTTGAACAGGAAGAATAACGGTGTGCCAAGATCTCTGTACCAGTGCTTATAGAATAATTCCCAATTGAAATCTGCACCAGCGATAGATTGCTGTATCGCTTTGCTGAGCAACTCCTTTGGTTCGGGGTTTACCATCGTCATATTAAGGTTGAGGATAAAAAAAGCCCGTCCGACGGGTTTCGTCGGTTCGGGCTCGCACCGAAATAATGAAAAATTTACCTAACGATCAAGAAATGAGACTATTAGCTCAAGAAATTAGACTCTAGGGTGCCTATTTTTCCTTTCACGCTTGGCAAGAGAACCGCTGTGCCTTTGAATTGCAACATCTTCCAGATGACGAACACAGTTTTCTATTCTCTCCAGGTTCCTCCTTGAGATTCGATTTGAAAACTGAATCCTCAATTTATCCTTACCAATCCTTTCAATAAACATTGATCAAATTTAATCGAATTTTGACTTGAGTGACGAGTGCTCGCGTCCAGAAAATAGTTATACAAATCACGAATTCATCTTTACTCACGGTTCAAGAATTGATTCTTCTCGCTGTCTCCATTGAAAGTTCGAGAAACGTTGATCTAAACGTTTCAATCTTAAAGTCTCTGGCTACGATTTCAAACATCTCATCATGAAAGAAAAGAAGGTAATGCTTCTTATCAGACCAGGAACTTTCCTTGAAGTACGGATGGACTTTGTGAATTGCCTTCAATTCCGCGATCCAAGTTGAGTTTTCAACAATGTGTGCCGAATAATACTCCAGCCCCTTCTCAGCTAAAGGATGCCCTTCCCCAGCTTCATCATTCACAGTTCCAAATCGGTGCGTATCAGGTCGTATGAATTCCACAAGAGCGAGGGGATAGGCATCCTGGCTTGTATTGTCAATCACATTGACGTAGGTCCCATCCCATTTAGGATCAGGCTCATTAATCATGTAAACAAGAAACGTCTTATTGCCGTTAGAAAATACTTGCGGCATTGGTGCTCCAACATCCCACGGCGGTGACCAATCAATAACTCTGGCAAACTCAGTTGACTTATCCATAGCAATTGATTCAATTTAATCATTTTTGATTCTACGGTTAGAACCACAATTTGTATCTTCGCCTCAAGCACTACGAGCTATACCCAATGCCCTATCCGTGCCCTCCGTTCTCTCAACACTCGAAATCACTAGAATAACTAAGATCTAATAGGTGCCGACTCATCCTCTCACCCCGACTCCATCACCACCCACCACCAACCCTCTAAGCTTTATGTTTAGAGGGTTTTCTTTTCCATACCCACCAACTCCCTCCCTACCCCTTAGAATAATACTCATAATTATCCGCATTGTTTATCGCGTCGTCCGGCGTGCTTCTCGCCAGGCTCCTGCAGTTGTTTCGGCCGTAGACGATGTCTTCGGTGGATGAGGTCGCGTGGGTGTGCTCGTGAACGATTGTGCCGGCTTTAGAATCGGGCCCGGTCGGTTGCGCGTTCCGGAAGGCAGAGCAAAGCCAGATCTTGTCGTTGCCGTGTGTTGTGTAGGCAAAGTCGCCCGGACGACACGCAGAACCGTGACAATAATAGGTGAACCGCACGGTTTCCATACGCTTCTTCACTTTGTCGTAATTGGTTTTTACAGTCGATAATCTCGACGGCGTGTGAGCACCAAACCACTCCTTGTAACGGGCATCATTTGCAAGTGCGCCCAGTGATTCGACCACCAGGGTGTAGCCGTCATGGTGTGCTTTTATTGCGCTGTTTTTCTCAGCGTCGTTCGCTGCATCGACAATCTGCGGATCGAGGGCAGTTGCGTCTGCATCGGACGCCAATGCTATCTTAACTTTTTTTTTGCCTATCCTGTAACTCTGTCCGACCGTTTTTCTTTTCGTGTTGCCATCAACTTTAAACCGGGCAGGCTTGTTGTCGATCTTTCTCCTCTTTTTGGCTTGCACCGCCGTTGTAAACTCAGCGTCGCTAACAGCTTCAGTTGCCGGAATGACCACCAGGTTTTCAGAATTGAAGGCAATCGACACCGTACCTTTTTTTGAAAGATCGTATCCTTCTGCTACGTCCACTTTCACCGATACCGTTTGACCAACCTTAACTTCTACATAGTTCTCCTGTGTCGGAAGCCCACGCTTGACGAGTATGCCATCATACGGAACAAATTTCCTGTTGTGAATAACTTCGAGACAGTCGCTTCTGAGACCCTCGAGTGGGGTATTCCACTTTAATACATACACATCGACATTTCCTGTATTTGATATCTCAAAAATTACATCGACATCTTTTGCCTTGTCATATGAGCTGGTCGCATAGATGCGCGCCCGAATGCTTGTGGTAGCCATTTTTTTCTATAGGTTATGTTAATGTATGAAATCAAAAGTGAAATTGCGAGATCTAAACAAGTAAACGTACGACGCCCAGAGCGCGAATACCTTCTGAGGATCCGGGCAGGAGAGTTTAGCTATGAAGATCTTGTCAGCCAGGCCGAAGACAAAATTGGCCTCATAAACGAACTTTTTATTAAGTCAGACCTGCCCGAAAAACCCCACGAAACTGCCGCAGAACAACTCCTCATCCAAATCCGGGAAAAATTTTATTGAACAGTATTGGAAACCGATCAGTTGCACATATATTTGCAACTGATCAGTTGCATTAAATATCACTCCTATGAGACGAGACGTCTTCCAAGCCATCGCCGACCCAACCCGTCGCGCCATCATCACACTAATCGCCATACAGGCAATGACCCCAAACGCCATCGCCGATAATTTCAACACCACCCGGCAATCCGTGTCCAAACACCTGCGCATACTCACCGAATGCGAAGTCGTCAAACAAGAACAACAGGGACGCGAGATCTACTACTCACTCGAAATCAGTAAAATGAAAGAGATCGACAAGTGGATCCAACCTTTCCGAAAAATGTGGGAAACACGCTTCAACCAACTCGACAACGTCCTGGCCACAATGAAAAAACAACGCAAATGAGCAGCCTGCTTTTCGACTTCACCGTCGACAAACCCTCGAAAACAGTATTCATAAAACGAGAATTCGACGCCGAACTTCCCCTCGTGTGGGACGCCTTCACCAAAAAAGAACTGCTCGACCAGTGGTGGGCTCCAAAACCTCTCTTGTCGAGAACAAAAGTCATGGACTTCAAAGTGGGCGGCCGAAGATTCTATGCAATGGTGCTACCCGACGGACAGGAACGGTGGCAGGTGCAGAAATATACTTCCATCACACCGAAATCAAATTTCAGTTTCCTGAACGCTTTCGCCGACAAGGACGAAAATCCCGAACTGCCAGGCTCGGATTGGGACCTGACCTTTAGCGAAGAAAACGGGATCACCGTAGTGGATATTAAAATCAAAAATGACTCGCTCGCCCGCATGGAAAAAATGATCGAGATGGGCTTCCAGCAAGGATTCACTGCAACGTTGAACGCACTCGGAGACCTGTTACAAAGTTTATCCAAATAACCTGTTGAAATAACATGAGAAAGCTGATCATGAAAATGTCGATGTCGATCGACGGATTTGTCTCCGGCCCCAATGGTGAAGCAGACTGGGTTTTTAAAAGCAGCGACAAAGAATCGAAAGCATGGGCCGTTGAACAAGCGTGGGATGCAAGCCTGATCCTCATGGGCAGGAAGACCTTCGAAGCGTTATCCAAATACTGGCCAACATCTAACGATGCCTTCGCACCACTCATGAACCAAATACCGAAAGCAGTCTTCACACAGAAAGGTTACAAAGGATTCGACCCCGGTCACGAACCATCACCCGCCGAAACCTCGTGGATGACCGCCCAGGTATGTAATGGCAACCTTTCCGAAGAGATCAACAAGCTTAAAGCTGGCGACGGAAAACCTATCCAGGCTATCGGGGGCGGCGGATTTGTGCGAAGTCTGATCGCAACAGGTCTCGTGGATCACTTCCGTTTGGTAATACACCCCGTGATATTAGGGGGCGGACTCCCGATCTTTAATGGAGTTACCACTCCTGCTCACCTGAAGTTGACGAACACCAAAACTTTCCCCGGTGGAATCGTGGTTCACGAATACAGTGCATCACACCTTTAGTGCAATCCGGTTCTTCTTCAGCCACCCTGCTATCGCAATGATCAACCATGCAAAGATCAGCGACTTGGCCAGCCCGACCGAGCCCGTGCGCAGGAACAACGGCAAACGGATATCAATCAATTGCAGCAATCCTCCATGGATGTATGGAAGCAAGTAACAAGTAAGTGTTACAACACCCGCCGGCTTAATCAACTCATACCACTTCGTCACCCCGTTCACATCCGTGATAAAAATTATCAACGCAAAAGTTGCGATCGATATCCCGGTACATATCGTTGTCCACGACGGTGTTGCCTGTATCTTGGATATTCCCCATGCAGGCCTGGTCATTAAACCAAACGCGATCAACACAACCGAAGACACTACAACAAACGTTATGAAAGAACGACTCTTACAACCATAACGCCGGTAGTAGATTGTCGTAATGATACCAATCATCGCCATGGCCGGCATAGATCCATCACCGACCAGCCAAATGTATTGTTTAACAGGCGCAAGAAAATTTAACACATCTAAAGCCGACGCACAATTAATGATAAGAAAAACTGCCAGTGCAGCATATTGCATTCGCAGATCACCACGCGACCAAAGATAGACGGTGCTCACCACCAGGTATGTCCAGCCGATCAAACCAAGTATCCCCCACCACCCTGCCTGCATCCACGGACCGGCATCGTATTGCCCTTTGTACACAGCCGAAAGTCCGACAAGCAACAACACTCCAACAACCTTCAGTGCCAACGATGTCTTTTCATTCCATTGGGAGTAATCCAGCCATACAAGAAAGAACGCTATCGTCAATAATATTTCCCAAACACCCTTCGGCAACAATGCTTCATGACTGTAGTTCTCGAGGTTGTAATGGAAAAATCCCATCACTAGCAATGCAAATCCGCGCCACAGAATATGTTGTTGTACCGACCACGTTGAATCCCCTTTTCTCAGCCGGTTATCGATGGCAATCGGCACCGAAAGTCCGACGATAAAAAGAAATGCAGGGAAAATTATATCCGAGAAACCCAGGCGGTCTTCATGCGCTTCTGCGTGACCCAGCCATTGCGGTATGTCATTCAACGTCCAAAAGTCGTTGACGAAGATCATCAGCAGCATGGTCACTGCACGAAATGCATCTATGGAAATAAATCGGGTGTTCACTCTGTTACAATAGAGATTTGCCTGGAAACGCCAGCGTAACTACGAGAGATCTGAATGCCATACAGTAATGTATGACATTTCGTTTTAATATCCGATCGGTACACTCACCTGCCACAACACCCCTCTCCTCATCGCAAATTCGGGCTTCGACTGTGTCAGGTAACTTTGGAAAGATATTGTGTTTTGTATTGCCACCCGTTTACCGATTTCGATCGGGGGAAAATTTGCCGACAGCGACGCAGACGTACTCAGTTCTCCTGTTCTGAACACTACCCTCTCCCACACATACATGTCGAACCTGAAGCTGTTGGTTTCGTAGTTAAGCACAAACCGGTTTGCCAGTTTCGGATTGGTCGTCAGGTCCATAAACAACGCAGTGTTCTCCAATTTCCACTTGTCGTTGATGGTCCAGTACGCCACCGCTGCTGTGTAATAATCCGAGTCGCCCTTGTCTCTAAAGCCTTGTGTTTGTGAAAACACATATCCCGCAAACAACCTTATTTTGAAATTTGGGTTGAACTGTATCTTCTTAAAAATACCCGGCTGAAAATAGTTGACGATCGAATGCTTGTCTTCAAGGTCCACCGATTTGAATAAGAAAAACCCAAAGATCCTGTCCTCATAAAAGACATTCACATCGACGTTAAAATTCTTGTTGATATATGCTCCTGAAAATGGAAAATATCCCATCGAATTTAATCGTGGTGTTATTATCAAAGTCCGACTTCGGCTCGAATCGGCCGGTTGCGAGAAAGCAACATTCACATAGAGAACAAGAGTAACCAAAAACAGCTTTCTCACAACCACAATCATATTAATTTGTAACCCGTCCCTGTTCCTCAGTTGAACCCGACTTGATCTTCACCGACCTGAGCTTTGAATTACCTATGCTCCTTGAATAGCTGAGACGTATGTATTGATTATGCCAGTCGTAACGGATCTTCGAGTTAATATCTTCGTCCGGTCTGTTCGTCGATATTCTCCAAACATTTGTGTACAGGATATCATCCATCGCCAGCTTTAATGTGCCCTTTTCACCGAACTTCTTTTGGATGCCAGCATTAAGCGATCCGTACGGAAGAAACGCGGAGATCCCGTAGATCGACGCCGATCTGTAAAATGCAGACAGCTCTATTGTTATGTCGTGAGGCAATCGCACGATGTTAGTCGCATTGAGATTTACAGACCAACGATCCAATGAAATGTTTTTCTTCAAGTGCTGAGTTTGGCCGTCCTGGTGCTGAAGTGTGACATTAGCCTGGACATCCCACCATGACCGCACATTGAACGACCACATATTCGAGAGAGCGAGGGTATTCAGATAAGCGAGGTTCTGCGAACGAAATATCAAGCTATTGGACGCAGTATCACGTTCGGGCTGAAAAAGATTAATGATCTCCCTGGCCGTATGATTATACTCTATGTTTATACTCCACCTTCTGTCGCGGTATTCAATCCTGGCGGCTTCCGAAATTGCCGGCCATAACGACGTGTTTCCTGCAGAAAAAATGTTCGGACTCCAGAAGAAAACAAATGGCGCTATGTCATTGTAAGTGGGTCGC
>DASRSO010000103.1:0-2455 GCA_035656375.1 Cyclobacteriaceae bacterium
CGACCTTCGCACATTACTTCCGTGGGACAAAGATACTGTCGCAACATCGGTGAAGAAGACCAACCGGGTGATGATACTGCATGAAGATACGCTCACCGGTGGTATCGGTGGTGAGATCGCCGCATGGATAAGTGAACATTGTTTCAGGGATCTCGATGCGCCAGTGACGAGAGTTGCATCGTTAGATACGCCTATTCCATTCGCGCCAACCCTTGAGAACAATTTTTTGCCAAAAGGGCGTTTAAAGTCGAAAATAGAAGAGTTAATGAAATTCTAGCGGGCGTTTGACGTTTGACGTTTGAAGTCTGAAAGTTTGAAGTTTGAAGTTACTGCTGTCCGGGGAAACTTAGGTTAGATGGAAAAATGGTGGAGGATTTTGGAGAAACCAACATTTTTTTGGAGTGGAGAAGGGAGGCCCTGTTATTTTTCATCCCGATAGTGCGAGTTTGAATTGAAAGTCTTGTTGTGTGGTTGTGATAATAGCTTTGTCTGGATGTTCCAGAAATGAAAACAGGTTCAGATAGTTGAATAAGTGCAGCCTGACAATGTTTACGATGTTTGAGAAGGCCCATTTATGTTTCACCTGTTTTTTGACGATCTGGAGAAGCAGGTCAGCGATTAATGCGCACCAAACTTGTATTTTGATTGCGTTCTGATTGTCTCCCAGGAAATATTGTAGAGGCATATTCTGCTTGAGCCGCTTAAACAGAACTTCGATACTCCATCGTTTCCTATACAGATTGCCAATATAAGATGCTGTGGATTCAACGTCGTTGGTTATGAACTCGAACGTTCTTTTGCTTTCAGGAGAAATCAATCTTATTAAACGGCAGGGAACCTTAGGGATTTTATCGTAAGGAGCTCCAAGCACGATTAGGGCATCCTTATTAACGCCTGCCCTTTTTTGCTTGCCCGATATAGGAAGCTTCTTCTTTACTTGGTAGTAACTGTGAGGATGAAGCCTTGTGACCCATCTTATTCTTTGAGTCGTCCATTCATTGTACTGCCGGTAACTGCGATACCCTCCATCCATGATAACTGTGCTGCCAGGCGAGAAATCAAGGTGTTTGGTGAAAGTCACATCATTAGAGGCCGCCTGGGATAGATGGATAATGCTTGGAACAAATTGTTTCTGTTGGACAGCCATGTGAACTTTTAAACCTCCCTTTCTCCTCCCATTTTCCTTTCCCAGTCCCGATCCTTTGAAAATGGCTTGGAAAAGCTTGATCGTTGTTGAGTCAATTATGTAGACCGACTTATTGGCCCGGCTGTCCGGGAAAATTGAATCCCAATGCTTCTTGAGTGCCATGTATATCCTCTCAAAAACTATACTGTCTCGATTGGCGTTGGCCTCGGCAAATGTGCTGCGGGTAGGAAAAAATCGAATACCACACCCTTGTAGACGACCTTCAAAAGCTCTCATTCCGGTCACCACCTCGCGCAGAGAGTGGCAATGGGCATAACAGGTAAAAAGCATCGTCACCAGATGGTGCCAGGTATTAAACTTCTTGTAATAATGGTCTGATCTACTCTGATCAATACACTGAGCAATCAAATCTTTAGGAACAAGTCTGATTAGTTGAAGAAAGGTCGGCTGTCCGGAGAAATAGTTACTTTTATTCATGGTATATGAAGTGTGGTAACTAAATGTACCATGAAAAAGCAGGGTCTAAAAATGGCCCTGCTTACATTTTACCCGGACACTACTAGTTTGAAGTCTGAAAGTTGGAAGTCTGAAGTTTGAACGAGGTCTCAACTTCGAACTTCAAACCTCGAACTTCAAACCTCGAACTTCGAACTTCAAACTAATTACTATCTTTAGAGGTTTTCGCCCATTTTTTGAGGAACAACATTCACCATATCCTCCGCGCAACGCTCATCCTCATCGGGGTTGCCCTTTTCGTCCCTGCCATAGGTCAGAATACCAAGGGCGACCGTCCCCAGGACAACCAAAGAACTATACGCCGTACCGAAGGAAAATCGGTAAAAAAGAAGTCAAAAGCATCCACCCGCGACATCGCCGGCCGACGGCTTCGTACAAAGAATAAATCCTCGGCCAACAGGGCCAACGTAGGGATTCCACAACCCACTACCACGTCGCGTCAGCCACGTCGCCGCACCGACCGCGCTGCCCACGTGTCGATCGATAAACGCTACAGCTCACGCGAGCGCCGGCGCTCCGATCCCGATCGTTCGTGGCAGGGAGATATCTCCGGCTATAAGTCCAGAAGAATAAAGCCGGCAGAAAATGATGCCAATCGTCAGAACGTATATCCGCAGGGCAAATACGTGCAGCGTCACCCTCAACCGAAAGCAAGGCCATTCAAAGGCTACGAAAACAAAACGGCTTCGGGAAAAGTGATCGTTAAGCGAACTCCCAAACACTCGGAGCGCGCATGGAAAGGAGACATCAAGGGTCAGCCGTTCTATCCACCATCCTCTAAGACCGGCCGGT
>DASRSO010000104.1:0-12468 GCA_035656375.1 Cyclobacteriaceae bacterium
GGGAAGCTCCTCTTCGACCTGTATCAAAATTATGCCGACGAAGTCATCCTGGTAAAGGAAATGACACTCCAAAAACGCCTCGACTTCATTCTCGATCGCAGTTTCTGACCCCCATGCAACCGAACCTGTAACTTTTGCGTCTTAGCAGAGTATAGTACTTATATTATAATTGCCAGTTGTAGTACTTATTAAAGCCTGCTGCCATGAAACCAACCGTCTTTGTCCTCTCCTTCCTACTCATCACCACCGCCGCCCTCGCCCAAACCAAAGTCTCCGCTTCGGAGATCATCAAAAAGATCAACGCCGGCCAATCCGTCGCCTACTCCAATGTTCAAATCGAAGGCGACCTCGACCTCACCGATCTCCATAACCGCCGCCCCGAACATCAAACCACATCGTGGTTCGGCAGCGACGACGAAACATTCGAAAGCCAGGTCGAAGTAACAATCAGCTTCACCAACTGTACATTCCTCGGCGACGTACTCGCCTACTATAATGTCGAACGTGAACACGCAACGTATATCGCACACTTCGAAAAAGACGTGACCTTTACTAACTGCACCTTCGATCGCGCCGCAGAGTTTAAATATTCAGAGTTCAAGAGCGGCGCCAACTTCAGCGGCTCAACATTTAACGAAGAAGCCAACTTCAAATATTCAGAATTCTCCGATGGACCGAAATTCGCCAACGTCAAGTTCGAACACGGCGCCGACTTCAAGTATACAGAGTTCCCTCGCGAAACATCCTTCGAGAAAGCTACATTCCGCGGACTCGCCAACTTCAAGTACTCTCAGTTCAGATCTCCTGTTAATTTAGACGGGGTAGACTTCAGGGGTAGCGAAGACTTTAAGTACACCGAAATAGACGGAAGAAGCTTCACATCGTACCTGCTCCACAAGGGAAGATAAAATAGGTTGAGAAGGTCATGCTTCTCCTTCTTTGTTTTGGATCTTCGCTATTCGTTCCAGCAACCTGGTCTCCCCGATCTTGTCGGCAAACACATCAAACCCTTTCCTCGGTCCGCTCCATTTCAATTCATCCACCTTCTTAAACAACTTCGCATCCGTTCTCAGCGTTGCAAGGTCCTTAAATAACAGCGCTAGTTCTTTTTGCGATCCCAGCACTTTATCAGGAAAGTCTTCAATCCTGCCATACTCATTCAGCAACCTCGCAGCCCCCTGCTTCCCGATCCCTTTAATGCCCGGATAACCATCTGCACTATCCCCTACCAGCGCCAGGAAGTCAGGTATCTGTGAAGGATTCACTCCAAACTTCGTGCGAACTCCTGCCTCGTCGCGGATCACCCCTGCCCTCCTGTCGATCTGCACCACGCGATCTGCCCGAACACACTGCGCCAGGTCTTTATCCGGAGTCCAGATACAAATCTTCAAAACCTTTTTGTCTTTCCCAGCCAGGTATGCCGCCGATGCCAACGCATCATCCGCCTCGAGCTCTTTCATTGGCCACACCTCAACACCCATCAACGCTAGCGCATCTTCCAGCGGATGAAACTGCGATAACAAAGCTCTCTCCATTCCTGCCGACGTCTTATACTCGTCCCACAGATCATTTCGAAACGATTCTATCACGTGATCAGTCGCCACACCGATGTGAGTCGCACCATCCTCGATCATTTGAAGGATCCCGTGAAGCACACCCACCACTGCCCCGTACTTTTTGTCCTTTCCTTTGTTGAAACTCCGTTGACCATAGAAGTGCCTGAAGAGCTCATACGTTCCGTCGACCAGGTGAACGATCATTTGACGTGGTGATTAAACTTAAAGCTACTCTTTCTTATCTTTCCCGCCATGCTCATTCAACCCGAAAAGCTCGGCCACTGGATCAAAAACTTCTACGGCTACGGATCATGGAATGCTAAATTCTGGTTCGTCGGCTACGAAGAAGGCGGCGGCGATCTCCCCGAAGAAGTCGCCGATAAGATGAATTACTTTTTCACAAAGCACCCAGGCAGTGTTGAGCCAACGCTATGCGATATTCGGGATCTTTACAAACAGGTTCGTTTCCCGTACGACGGACCGAAGTCTGAAAAATTTACCACACTCCACGACTATCGTTTCGAGCGAACAGCCATCCAGCATAACGTTTGGAAGAACCTCGTCACCTTCATTCACGGGTATCGTGGTAAGAAACTCCCCGATCTGTTCAAGTACCAGCTTAATAAATTCGCAACCGACAATGAAGCGCTGATACAACTCTATCCTTTACCCAGTCCGCACAATCATGCGTGGTACTACAGTTGGCTCGATATGCCCGAATTCAGTTTTCTTAAAAGCCGAACGTTGTATGAAGATCATGTTTATCAAAACAGGATCGCAAGTATTCTAAAGAATGTGATCTTGTACAAGCCTGAGATCGTGTTGATGTATGGGATGAATAATATCAACACGTTAAAGAACTCAATACAAGAGTTCTTTCCCGGCGTAAAATTTAAAATGACGCCAGCTACGAAATTGGAGATCCCGCAGCACCACCGTACGGATCTCGGAGGCACCACGATGATCATTACAACTCAAATACCGGCCTTGCGTCACAACCGGGTCGAGACGGGTTTCGACTGGCTGGAGTTTGGAAAGAAAGTAAAAACTACTTCTTAGCAGCCCACTTTTCCAATAGCTCTGCATTGTAGCCACCCTCAACTGGATTTGGTTGACCTTTCCCCGTTTCAATCAGGTCTTTCAGACTTTCGTGAATGTAAGTTGTCCACGCATCCGAGCACATATCAAAACATTCATATGCCGGCACCAATCCCCGGTGGGTGAATTTCAATTGGGTCTTGTCTCCCTTCTTCGAGATGTCGAAGATCGCCTTCGTTCCAATCCATTCTGTCTTGTCGGCAGTGAAAGAAAAATGGTTGTCGAGAACCGTCCACTCAACTCTCTTTCCAGGAGTAACGTCCGTTAATTGGATCTTGCAGTAATGTACATCCTGGTAATGATGGATGAACACGTCGTTTAGCTTGTCTGCGTTACCCTTTACGTTCTCCGACCACCATCCACGCACGTTCATGATCGCATCGAACACATTCCCTGGTGATTGCTTAACGGTGATCGTGGTTGTAAAATCCTGCGCTTTCATTTTTTGATTTGTTTGATTTAGGCCTGAAAAGTACGTGTCTAAATAGCACCATTGCATGGTGTAAATGGACAATCTACCGGGTTGATTTGGACACAGTGAAAACATAACTTTGATCGCAAGATTTTACATATGAAAAACGTAACGATCGTTGTTCCCGATTGCCTCGTCAACCTCAACAGCATTGGTGGCGCCTATGAAATATTGAACAGGGCGAATGAATACTGGATCCGCGCAGGCAATCAGCCCGCCATCAACATCCAGATTGCAAGCTTCAAGAATGAGTTGAAATCGCACGGCGACTATCTCGCTATACATCCCGTTCCGATAAAGAAGATAAAGAAGACCGACCTGGTCATCATTCCTTCAATAATAGAGGACCCTGTGTCGGTTGTGAAAAAGAATAAGGTACTTATCGATTGGATCAGGGAACAATACAAAAACGACACCGAGATCGCAAGCATCTGCTCCGGTGGATTCCTCCTTGCGGCAACCGGGTTGCTCGAAGGCAAAGCCTGTTCTATTCACTGGAATAAAGTCGACCAGTTCCGAAAGATGTTCCCCGACGTAAATGTTGCCGAAGACAAGATCATCACCGAGGAGAATGGTATCTACACAAACGGCGGTGCCTATTCATTCCTTAACCTGGTGCTGTATCTCGTCGAGAAACTCTTCGACAGGAGCACTGCAATACTTTGCTCCAAAGTTTTCCAGATCGACCTCGAACGTACCACCCAGTCTCACTTCACAATTTTCCAGATACAAAAGAATCATGGCGACGAGGTCGTGTCTAAAGCCCAGACTTACATCGAGGAAAATCTCGATGAACGCATCTCATTCGAAGATCTCGCTTCACAGTTTGCCGTAAGTCGTCGCAACTTCGATCGAAGGTTTGTAAAGGCTACGGGCAACACTCCTGTTGAATACCTTCAGCGCGTGAAAGTAGAAGCAGCGAAGAAAGAACTTGAACGCGGCCGGAAAACGATCTTCGAGATCATGAGCGATGTCGGTTACTCTGACGATAAAGCGTTCAGGGAAGTTTTCAGAAAAGTAACAGGGCTTTCGCCGATGGAATACAAAAACAAGTTTATGAGGATCTAACTGCGATTGATCTGACGCGTGATTGTAGTGTCCTTTATCTTTCAAAATTTTACACATACCTGGATCCACCCCAGACAAACACATCTATATCCGTCGACGGAATGCCTTGTGTAATTCCCAAACATCTCGCCATGGTTACTACCTGGCCTCGATGATAGGCCCCATGATTCACACTATGCAGAATGAAATCGAAGCGACTTCCCCTGTTGTCGGGTACGTCGATCACTTCAAGCAACTCCGCCTCATTGTAGTTGCCATACGTGTCGATCATTTTTTGTGAGCTCGTCATCAACCAATCCATCACGTCCTCAACTTTATCTACCCGCTCTACCGTATCCATGTTGTCGAGATCCGCGTTCGTGAGCACGGCCATCCAGAAGTTCTGCGAATGAATGATGTGCTGCAGTGTAAGATCTATACTGGGAAAGCTGGACGGCGTCTGCTTCATCAACAGGTTCCGATCGAGCGTCCTCAGCCAGGTAACAATTCCCTCATTCGCCCAGTAATTGTAGCGCAGATGATTGGCAATAATTGTCGTAACTTTCATTTATCTCCCGTTTGCTATGTTCCAAAATTACCTTCTCGTCACAATCCGCAACATCCGATCCAATAAAATCTTTTCACTGATCAACATTGCAGGGCTGGCTATTGGATTAAGCGCCTGTTTCATGATCTGGCAATATGTTCGGTTTGAAACCAGTTACGACAACTTTCACGTTAATAAAGATAAACTCTATCGCGTCACTCTCGACTTTCGTGAAAACACCGGGGAGCTGATCGGAAGGAGTGCCGGAAATTTGCCGGTGTCGGTTATTCGATGAAGGAAGAGTTTCCCGAAGTAAAGGAGTTCACGCGACTCGTCAAAACGTCGCTCTTCACATCCGACCTGGGCCGCTATGTTGCTAACGCACTCGAGTTCGCAACAACCGATAAAGACGGTAAGTCGTCCGCTTTCGTTGAACAAAACGTATGGTTCTCCGACGCACCGTTGCTGAACATGTTTACTTTCCCAATGCTGGAAGGAACAACCGATGCTTTGACGGAGCCGAACTCTGTTGTACTTACTGAAAGCATTGCCCGAAAATATTTTGGGGACGAACCCGCTCTCGGGAAAGAGCTTAAGCTTAATTCGGACATCCTGCTTAAAGTTACCGGCGTCATCAAAGACGTGCCCGCCAATTCTCATCTTCAGTTCGACGTACTTATTTCGTTCTCTACCCTTCGTCATCGCGTTGGCGACATGTATAACAGTTGGGGCTGGGCCGTGTTCTACAACTATGTGCTCATGGAAGACAACGTAGACCTGGCCGGCGTTCGTGCAAAGTTCCCCGCTCTCAAAGACAAATTTTATGGCCCCGAAGATCAGTCTCCGAACAAGACTGGTTTCGATCTGCAGCCAATCCGCGACATACATCTCCGCTCCGGCCTTGGAGACGAACAAAGTCCCGTAGGCAATGAACGGGTTGTGTATTTCCTGTCGATACTTGCAGTGTTTATCCTGGTTGTAGCGTGGATCAATTACATCAATCTGTCAACAGCAAAGGCATTGCAACGCTCGAAGGAAGTCGGACTTCGCAAAACCGTTGGAGCGTCACGTATTCAATTGATCATGCAATTCCTGCTCGATACTACATTGATCAATATTTTCGCTTTGCTGCTGGCAGTCGCGCTCACTGTTGTGAGCTGGTCGGCGTTCGAGCAACTTATCGGTAAGCAGATACGCGATTCTTTATTCATCGGCGATTCTACCCAGTGGATTGTTGCGGGCATAATTTTCGTTTTCGGCGTACTGCTTTGCGGGCTCTACCCTGCCCTAACCCTGTCGTCATTTAATCCAGCCGTGGTATTGAAGGGCGGCTTTGTCAAGACGTCGTCGGGCGCGTTACTGAGAAAGATCATGGTTTCGTTTCAATATGTTCTTGCCGTTACGCTTATCGCCGGAACGATCACGATCTATCTCCAGCTTTCATACATGCGTTCGAGCGATACGGGATTTACAAAAGACCAGGTAGTCGTAACGGTTGCCCCGGCCGTGTATGATTCGGTAGCGCTTAGTCGCATTACATATTTTACAAACGAAGTGATGAAGCTTCGGGGTGTTATGAAAGTCACCGCGACATCAGACGTTCCCGGGCGACCGATCGTCGAAGGCGCCCCCGTTATGCGCCTAAATGCAACATCTGAAAATGAAATGTTTGTCACCTCTGTCGTACTTGTCGATACGTTATTCTTCTCGACGTTCGATATCAATATCCTCGCGGGACGGATGTTCACGTTCGGCGATCGGATGGACTTTCGGCTGCGCTATAAAGATGAGGCAATACCTGTGTTCGTCAATGAGGAATTTGTAAGGCGACTAAGGTCAGAGAGCCCCAATGCTGCACTTGAAGAGCGCCTGACTTTCTGGTGGGGACCCGAACAACGTTACGCTAAGATCATCGGCGTGGTTGCTAATCATCACCAGGTTTCATTAAAAGAACAGATCAGCCCGGTGGTCTATGCGCAACCCTGGTGGCTTGGCGCAAAGTACTTTGCAACCCGAATGGAAGCAGGGTCGACGCCAAAGATCAAAGAGATCCAGGCAGCATACCTGCGTGCATTTCCCGGTCACTCATTTTCTTACTTCTTCCTCGACGAACATTTCGATCGCCAGTATCACGACGATCAGCAGTTCGGAAAGATCTTCAATGTGTTCACTGGCCTCGCCATCTTCATTACCTGTCTCGGTTTGCTTGGCCTTTCGGTGTTCTCGGTGTTGCAACGAACCAAAGAGGTCAGTATTCGAAAAGTGTTGGGGGCTCCTTCGTCGGCAATCCTGTATTTATTCTCACTTGATTTCATTCGGGCCCTGCTGATCTCGTACGTTATCGCTGCACCTCTTGTCTATTGGGCTGGCGAAAACTGGCTGCAGAACTTTCCCAACCGTATACCGCTCCGGTGGGAGATCTACGTGCTTCCACCCGTTTTACTTATTGCGATCACATTGATAACCGTGATTTCAGTAAGTGTGAAGACAATGATCGAGGCGCCAGTGAAAGCACTACGGCAGGAGTAATACCACCCTTTATCTGTAACCTTGCTTCGGCGCAGCGCGTCTTTAGATAAACTGCCGGCCTATGTTCTTCAACTATCTCAAACTTGCCCTGAGAAATCTCTCGCGCCAGAAAGCATTTTCATTCATCAACATCTTCGGACTGGCACTGGGCCTTGCCAGCAGCCTTGTGATCATGCTTTGGGTAAAAGATGAGCTAAGCTTTGACCGGTTTCATACGAAAGCTGACAGAACGTACAGGCTCGTGTCACACGTCGGTGATCTCAAGGCCGCAATATCTCCTGCGCCCTTTGCGCCGGCGATCCAGGAATTAAGCGGCGACGTTCAGCACGCCACGCGGGTGTATCGCATACAGAGTGCGATGTTACAAGTGGGCGATAAAAAATTCGAAGAAAAGGCCGGCTACTGGGCGGAGCCATCATTCTTCGAAGTGTTTGATTTCAGACTCTTGCAAGGAGACGCGAAAACAACCCTCAAAGAACCAACAGGTATCGTGATCAGCGAGGCAATGGCGGTGAAGTACTTCGGAACAACAGACGCCATCGGGAAAACGATCCGCAAAGACAAAGACGAAGACTTTGTCGTTACCGGTATCCTCGCGCAGGCACCCGGTAATTCTCATCTGCGATTCGACTTCCTCCTGCCGTGGGTAAAAGAGGCCGTTACGAACGACGATATCCGTGCTAACAATTGGGGCAACTTCGACTTCTACACATTTATCACTTTCGATCGGCCGAAAGATGAAACATTCATCGCCGACTTCGAAGAAAAATTGAGCGAACTATTTGCGAGCAATGAGAAGAGGGTCCCGGCCAAATTCAAGCTCCAGCCAATAACCGACATTCACCTTCATTCAAACTTCATGGCCGACGTTCCCGGTCACGGGAACTTTCAATATGTAGCAGTACTGTCTATCATCGCGATTTTTATTATCGTCATCGGTTGTATCAACTTCATGAACCTGTCGACAGCGAGATCAGCTCGCCGCGCGAAAGAGGTGGGCTTGAGGAAAGTTGCAGGTGCTGTTCGCGGGCAATTGATCAAGCAGTTCCTCGGCGAATCGCTCGTCATCAGCATTGCATCGCTGATCATCGCCATCGTGGCCGTCATCGTTTTGCTTCCGCAAGTCAACTTGCTCGTCGGCAAACAACTTCGAATAGATTTCAAAGACCCATTCTTCCTTATCGCGGCAGGTGGAATAACGATCGTGACGGGAATTCTCTCTGGCCTCTACCCGGCCTTTATCCTTTCAGGATTTGCTCCGGCAAAGGTTTTAAAGAAAGATGTCAGGAGTGGAGTTGGCGGCAGCATCTTTAGAAACGTGTTAGTTGTTTCCCAGTTTGTGATCTCTATCGTGTTGCTTGTCAGCACTACCGTTGTCTATCAACAACTGCGATATGTTCAAAGCAAAGACCTTGGCTATGACAAAGAGAACCTGATCTATGTGAACCTTCACGGCAACATGTGGAACGAGATCCATAAATGGCAGGCCGCTTTCAATGCCGAACCACTTACAGCCAATGCATCATTTGCCAACGCGTTACCCACAGACCTTGTTTCGGGTACAGGGAACTTCACCTGGCCAGGAAAGGATCCGGCTTTCAAGCCGATCTTCGCCACCATATTTGTCGACGAGAAATTCACGAACGTCTATAACGTCGAGATCATCAGCGGAAGGAATTTCAATCACAATCTTATAGGCGACTCAACTAACTTCCTGTTCAATGAAACAGCCATCAAGATCATGGGCTTCACCAATGAGTCGGCCCTCGGACAAGAGATAGAGCTCTGGGGAACGAAAGGTCACATCGTCGGAGTAGTTCGCGATTTCAATTTCAAACCACTTCGTCAAAATGTAGAACCGATGATGCTTCCTGCAAACCGATGGGGCGGAACAGTCGTCGTTAAAGCCGAACCCGGTAAAACCGGGGAGACCATTGCCGCAATGGAGCGCGTGTGGAGTGCGAATGAAACCCTCTACCCTTTCTCGTATGGATTCATCGACCAGGACCTCGAGAACCTGTATCGTGGAGAGAAACAGGTCGGCACACTGTTTACTTTCTTCGCAGGGCTTGCAATCCTTATCTCGTGCCTCGGACTGTATGGTCTGTCCGCGTTCATTGCTGAACAACGCACCAGGGAAATAGGGATCAGGAAAGCGTTAGGTGCTTCGGTGCTTAATATACTTTACCTGCTGAACACCCGTTTTGTGCTTCCCGTACTCATCGCGATGATTATCGCCGCTCCGCTTGCATGGTTCACAATGGACAAGTGGCTGTCGGGTTTTGCATACCACGTCAATTTTAATTGGGCATTGGTCGCAATTGCGGGCTGTGCTGCCCTTGCAATAAGTCTGCTCACCGTGAGCTATGAGTCGTACAAAGCTGCCCGAATCAACCCCGTAAAAACTTTGCGTTCGGAATAGGCTTACTTATCGGCCTGCGCTTCTTTAACCATTCGCACGCCATACACCGGGCCTGCACTGTTCTTTGCTTTCGGCTGAAATCTGACCGTGACTTTAGTCTTCCCGTTTGTCAACGACGTGGGTATACGATAATTGATGTCGTAAAACCTGCTCTCCTTGTATTTGTTCAGGTCTTCGGAAGCAATCTTCTCACCATCGATCAGCACATCGAACTGGCGACCACGATTGTCCATTCCCCAGTAAGTTGCGATAAGCGTGTATGAAAAATCGGGAACAACCTTCATCGTAAACGAGAAGTAACCTCCATCGTTGGCCGTGCGGTACTTGTGTGTATGCGACTCGCCCACTTCAGTATTTTCTCCTGCAAGTTCGTGATCCCGTTCAGGCTGCATTTCTCCCAGGCGAACCATGTCGGTGGTGCTTTGCTCCCGCTCGTACTCAAGCTTGCGCCGCGATTCGTACACAAGTTGTTTCTCAGCCCACTCTTGTTGCGTGAATACATCCCAGTAAACCGAATAGTGATCGTCGGCGATAGAATAGAACGGCTGGAACCTGATATTGCCAGCCCGCATGATCTCGCCAGGGTCCTTGCTGTTCGTCACCAGCGGCGGAATTCCCTTCATGGGATCTGGCTCCGCCGGTCCAAGATTTCCAGCGAGCAAGACGGGCCCGTTGAAGAACGCCTGCCTCGAGGGGTTGTCGGGCATTGCCACAGAATAAATGTTTGATTGAAGTGTGAGCTCGATCTTGTCACCATTCTTCCACTTACGATCGATCACGAGATATCCATTCTCTATCTTATCACTTTTAAAGATCGGCCCGGTGGCCCACGACGGAACCCGCACACGGATCGGCATCATAACGGACTTCTTAGTGTTGATCGTCAAAATCACTTTTGGATCTTGCGGCAGTTGGGAGTTCATCGTTACTGTCACGCCCTTCTCCTTCCACGTTACTTTCGAAGGAATGAACAGGTTCACATACAGGCTTCCGTCGACCCCCTTCGAATAAATGCTTTCGTTGTACTTCACATGATTTTCCATGCCCGACCCCACGCAACACGTAAATGTGTTGAACTCATCACTGAATTCCTTTTTTGTACCCATTCGCAATGGAACGAAATAGCACATCATGCCTGTCGACCGGTTCTGCGACGCGAGTATGTGATTGTACAAAGCCCTTTCATAGAAATCCATGTATGCCGCCGAAGGATTCATTGCAAACAGGTGCCTTGTAAGCTTCAGCATATTGTACGTGTTACAGGTCTCCATGGTATTGTCGGTAAGCTTTTCGTTGAACGAATCTTCCTTACCGAGATACTCGTAGTTGCTGTTGCCGCCCGGCGCATACGTGTGATGATCGACAATCGTCTTCCAAAAGAAATCGCTTATAGCGAAGTCGCTCTGCCGGCCTGTTACCTCGAAACGCCGCGCCGTTCCGATAGCTTTCGGGACCTGGGTGTTCGAATGTTTTCCGACAACGACATCGATACCCATCGCAAGTGAATCCAGGATCTTCTTGTCGTGGAACTTGTACGACAGGTCGAGATATTTTTTGTCGCCAGTAAACGTATAGGTGTTCACCAGCACCTCATTCATCCCGCCGTACTCACACAATAACATCTTCTGGATCTGCTCGTCATTCAGATCTTTCAGAAGCGTATCTGCCCAATCTGCCATACTTTTCTCAATAGTCAGCGCTTTGTTGTTGTCGCAATACAAATAAGCATCAAGCAAACCCGCCATTACCTTGTGCACCGTATACCAGGGAGACCATGCCCCATTCAGATCGAAACCCCGCGAGCGAATGTTTCCCTTCGAAACTTCCCTGAACACACTGTCCTCTTTCGGAATAGCCCCGATGTAACCGGTCTTCCTCGCGCGCTGACATTCTTCCAGTTGATCAACTATGTAGTTTACCCTTTTCAAATATTCATCGTTGTGAGTTGCAGCATAGTGCAGCGCGCAGGCCGACAGGTGATGACCGAGCGAATGACCCGCGAGACCTTCGCTTTCCCATCCACCATATCGTTCGGCCTTTGGTTGAAGACCTGAATGCGAACGGAACTGTGATAGCAATCGGTCGGGCTCGATCTTCAACAGGTAACCCGCATCGGCTTTCATGGCCGCCAGGAATTCGCTGTCGAGCAACTCTACTTCACCGGGGTGAAATGAGAATGCCTTGATCTCAACAACCGGCTTCACTTTGATCTTTGGATTATTTTCCTCGGGAACATAATTCTGTGACCAGGCAGGACCGGCTGCCAACAGGATGGCGACCACCGTTTTCGATAAATACCTCATATCGTTAAAAGTACCATTTATAGATAAGTCCTTGAAATCCCATCCTTGTTTTCATAAATTGATCTCATGGAGTTGCTCATCAACGGTAAAAAATTTTCAGTCGATGCACAGCCCGACGACAGCTTGTTGTCGATCCTTCGTGAGCAGCTTGATCTCACCGGCAGCAAATATGGCTGTGGTGAGGGTGCTTGCGGAGCCTGTACCGTGCTGGTCGATGGCTCTGCAACCCGTTCGTGCATAACGAAGGCAGGAACGTTGGCAGGAAAATCCATCACTACCATCGAGGGCCTTGAATCCAACGGCGAGCTTCATCCTGTACAGAAAGCATTTTTGAAAGTCGACGTGTTCCAGTGCTCCTACTGTGCTTCTGGCATGATCATGTCGGCTGTTTCTCTTTTGAAAAAGAATCCCAAGCCCGACAGCGCAGAAGTTGTTCGCGCTATGCAAGGCAACATTTGCCGTTGTGGCACTTACGTGAGAATATTGAAAGCCAT
>DASRSO010000105.1:0-18502 GCA_035656375.1 Cyclobacteriaceae bacterium
ATGTGCTTCGAAACGTTCCTGAGTATCGATTCAAACATGAAACACCTTCTTGTACTCGGCTTCGTCGAACCCGAGGGTGATGACTTTGCCGTCTTTCTCTATTAACGGGCGTTTGATGACGCTGGTTTTTTCGATCATTAAGTCGATAGCCGCTTTCTCGTTGGTGACTTTTCCCTGGGTTGCTTCATCAAGTTGACGCCACGTCGTTCCCCTTTTGTTCACCAGGCTCTCCCACCCTACCTGCTTCGACCATTCTTTAAGCTTCGAATTGGTAACACCAGATTTTTTATAGTCATGAAACTCGAACTCCACGTTGTTCTTCTTCAGCCAGTCGATGGCCGACTTCACCGTGTTGCAATTCTTGATACCGTAGACAGTCATATCAGAAGGTGGATTTTAGTTCGAAGCTTTTACGCATGCGTTCCACGAGACGTGTCGATTCCACGAAGTTCAATGTTTGTGCGCCGTCGCTGAACGCTTCTTCGGGTTTCTCATGGGTTTCGTAGATGATTCCATCGGCACCGGCCATAACTGCTGCAAGCGCCACCGGCTCGATAAATTCACGAATGCCAATGCCGTGCGAAGGGTCGGCGATAACCGGAAGGTGCGTTTTGTCCTTCAGGATGGGGATAGCATTTACGTCGAGGGTGTTACGGCTGGCACGTTCGTATGTTCGAATGCCGCGCTCACACAACATTAGCTTCTCGTTGCCCGCTGCGAAAACATACTCTGCCGAATAGAGCAGCTCTTCAATCGTTCCGGAAATCCCACGCTTTATCATTACAGGCTTGTCGACCTTACCGAGCTCGTCCAGCAAGTTAAAGTTTTGCGTATTTCGTGCTCCCACCTGGAACACATCGACGAACGGATACATGTCGGCGATCTGGCTTACCTGCATTACCTCGCTGATGATCTTGATGCCAGCTTTCCTGGCGAGTGTGTACCACATCTTCAGTCCATCGACGCCCAGCCCCCGGAAAGCATACGGAGAACTGCGTGGCTTGAATACGCCACCACGCATTATCTTCACGTCGTTCTTCACGAGGTGATCGATCGTAGCCTGTACCTGTTGTTCCGTTTCGATCGAACATGGGCCAGCCATAACTGCAAGCTCGCCGTTGCCGATCACAACACCGTCGCCAAGATCTACCGTGCTCCGCCCAACCTTCCATTTACGCGATACCAGTTTGTAGTCGTCCGACACACGGTGTATGTCGGCAATGCCACTCATGTGTCCAAGCTGACGAAGATCGAATTCTTTTTTTCCGATGCCAACGAGGTACGTAGCGTTCTGTGTTTTCACTTCAGTTGCTTTGAACTCAAGTGACTTCATTTTTTCGGCAATCGAGGTCTTATCGGCCCCAGATATGTTCCTTGCAAGTTGAATGATCATCCGACGAGATCTTTTACAAACGTATCGACATCTTTTTGAATATCCTTCGAGTCTTTCAGCATGTTGACGAAAGCGCTGCCGACAATCGCGCCGGCACTGTACTCCGATGCCTGCCTGAAGGTTGCGTTGTTCGAGATCCCGAAACCTATGAGGAACGGATTTTTTAGCTTTAATTTTTTAAGCCGTGCGAAGTAGTCCAATTGTTCATTTGC
This sequence comes from Cyclobacteriaceae bacterium, assembly GCA_035656375.1. Taxonomy (GTDB): domain Bacteria; phylum Bacteroidota; class Bacteroidia; order Cytophagales; family Cyclobacteriaceae; genus ELB16-189. The sequence continues at coordinate 1,606 of DASRSO010000105.1, forward strand.
AAATCCCGACTTCGCACCAGTTGTACTCGACGCCGACACGGCATAAATAAAACCTGTCGACAGCTGGTCGATCTTCTTTATCCTTTCGGGAGATGTTGTTGGTGAAATGAGGAACGTCATCAGGAGATTGTTTTCCTCGAACACCTTTTTGTAGTCCCTTTCATATTCCATTACGGGCATGTCGGGCAATATCACACCGTCGACACCTGCGGCAGACGCTTCCTTTGCGAACTTCTCAATGCCGTATTGCATCACCGGGTTCAGATAACCCATGAGTATGATAGGCATCTGTACGCTCTTTCGAATGTCCTTTACCTGCTCAAGAATTCTCGCCACCGTAATGCCGTTGTCGAGCGCCACTTTATTGCTCTGCTGGATCGTCGGCCCGTCTGCCACTGGGTCGGAAAATGGGATGCCTATTTCTATAAGATCGGCGCCCGCCTGCTCCAGGCTTGCCGCGATGAGCGACGTATCATTCAGCTTCGGAAATCCTGCCGTATAGAAAACCGACAGCAATGGTTTCTTTGCCTCGCCGAAAAGTTTTTGAAGCCTATTTTTCATGATGTGTATAATTTTTTTCGCCAGCCGTTATTGCAACTGTTAATCCATTCTCTCCTGGAGGTAACGGACATGTTGCAAAGTCAGTAAACGCGCACGGCGGATTGTACGACTTGTTGAAATCTATAATGCCGACATTGGTAGTTGAGTCAGGCAGACCGGTATACAAAAACCTGCCCGCAGGGTATGTTTCCTTCCCGTTGGTCTGGTCGGCAAACACAATGAAAAGCTCATCACCTTCGCGCGTTGCCGATAGTCGTTGCTCCGTTCCCTCTACTTCAAATACATATGTGCCCGCGAGATCCTGCGCAGTAACCTGTCCGAGCACATTGGTTATGTTGATCTTCTCTCCCTTTTTCGCAGGTTCGAACTTCGCTTCGATCTTCCAGTTGTAATCCGTCGGAAATCTATCAATGCCCTTGAAGGTCTTCAGGTTCTCGCTTTCAAGGTCGCGAAGCCTGATGCCAATCTTGTCGGCACGACGAATGACAGTCCACTCGAGCGAACCATAAGATTGTTTGATAGCCCTTGTCGAATCGGGGTGAAAGATGATCGATTTTTTGTCGTTTAATATCTGCGTGACCATGTTGCCTTCCACCATGAAGTATCCCGCCTTTGCATCGATCTTTCCTCCAGGAAAAACAACGTCGTTGCTTTCATCAGTACCAAAAGAATTAATACCTGGATTTAACCAGAACAGCCCGGCAAGATTAAGCCAGCCATCATCGGACTTCAGGTCCGCGAGCCGTTTCATGTGCCAGAGCTCAACCTGGTTCTTGTGAGTTTCGATGGCCAGTTTTTCATCGCGAACCGAACATCCGGTTATCAATAACCAGCAGCCAACCGCCAATGCTAATACTTTCCCCATTTGATGTAAGTTTCCAAGTCTTTATCACCACGACCCGAAACATTCACCACCACCACATCATCCGGATCGAGGTCCAGTCCTTTAAGTGCTGCTAACGCGTGTGCCGATTCGACAGCGGGAATGATACCCTCAAGTCTTGCCAGTTCGATACCTGCATCCATTGCTTCCTCGTCTGTCGCGCTCACGAATTTCACCCTGCCTACATCGAACAGGTGCGCGTGCAACGGGCCAATGCCAGGGTAATCGAGACCTGCGGAGATCGAATACGGTTCGATCACCTGTCCATCTTCGGTCTGCATCAATATAGTCTTGCTGCCATGCAGCACACCGGGTTTACCCAATGCGAGTGTTGCTGCCGATTCACCCGAATCAATTCCCTTACCGGCTGCTTCCACGCCAACGAGGTTTACATGTTCATTGTCGAGGAAATGATAGAAGGCACCGGCGGCATTACTCCCACCTCCCACACACGCAATCACATAGTCGGGATAAGGGTTACCGGTTGCTTCAGTCAACTGCTTCTTCATTTCTTCACTGATCACTGATTGAAATTTAGTGACCATGTCGGGGTAAGGATGTGGTCCGACCACAGAGCCAATGATGTAATGCGTGTCGGTCGGATTGTTGATCCAGTGACGCATGGCTTCGTTGGTGGCATCTTTCAAAGTCATGTTGCCACTCAGTGCAGGCACAACTTTAGTTCCCAGTATTCTCATTCGCTCAACGTTTGGTCGCTGGCGCTCCATATCGACCTTGCCCATGTACACGATGCACTCCATGTTCATCAGGGCACAGACGGTTGCTGTGGCAACCCCGTGTTGACCGGCACCTGTTTCCGCGATGATCCTGGTTTTACCGAGTCGCTTTGCGAGAAGGATCTGCCCGATGGTGTTGTTGATCTTGTGCGCGCCGGTGTGACAAAGGTCTTCGCGTTTCAAATAGATCTTCGACTTGTACTTTTCGGAAAGTCGACCCGCGTAAAATAGCGGTGTTGGTCGACCTGCATATTTTTCCAGCAGGTATACGAACTCCTTTTTGAAATCATCGCTGTTAATGATGTCGAGATACTTCGTACGGAGCTCTTCGACATTGGGGTAAAGCATTTCGGGGATATAGGCTCCCCCAAACTTACCATAGTATCCGTGTTGGTCTACTTCAAACATCTCACAATTATTTATAGTCTTAACTAATTGGATATCGGTTATTGGGAATTGGACATTGGATATTAAACATTAGTTACTACTGGATATCAAGTGCCTTCATTACCTCCCTGATCTTCTCCACACTTTTTTTCCCGGGTTCCAATTCCACTCCGCTATTTAAATCTATTGCATATATATTTAGTCCGTCAAGCCCGCTTATGTTCCTCACATTCTCCGGGTTCAATCCTCCGCTCAGGAAAAACGGGACCGACTGATCATACTCTTTCAGCTTGTCCCAATTAAAAACCTTTGCATTCCCACCGTAGAGCTTTCCTTTTGTGTCGAATAAAAAATAATCGACCACGTCTTTATACGGCTCTAACGTTTTAAAATCGAAGCTATCATCAATAGAAAATGCTTTTATAACGATAATGCCCCTGCTTTTCAGATCATCGCACTGCATTGGAGTTTCGTTGCCGTGCAGTTGCGCTATCTCACTGTTGATTGCCAGCAGTTTCTTCAGGATAACACCCGTACTCTCATTCACAAAAACGCCGACGTTTGCAGTGACATCACTTTCACGCACCGAAAAATCGTCACCCACATACCTTGGCGACTCCTTATAAAAGATAAAGCCCATGTAATCAGGACCGAGGTCGAGTACGGCATTTATGTTAGCCATGTCTCTCATGCCGCAGATCTTCACCTTCATCTCGCCAGTTGTTTTATGAACTCCATCGCCATTTCTTCGGGCCGGCCATGCTTCATGAAAGTCTCCCCTATCAGGAATCCTTCGTAGCCCGACTTCCTCAGGTCGGCAATAACCGCCGGGTCGGATAAGCCGCTTTCCGAAACTTTTACTTTGCCTGCGGGAATCATCGAAGCCAAACGCTTCGAAACATCAATGCTTACTTCGAAAGTCTTGAGGCTTCGATTGTTCACACCCACCAGGTCGGCATCGACTGTCGAAGTCCGTTTGAGCTCCTCTTCATCATGCACTTCCAGCAATACCTCCAGTCCTAACGAATGCGCGAACTTCGCAAGTTGCACGGCTGTCTTCACGTCAAGGGCTGCGGCAATCAGCAGGATCGCATCGGCACCGATCGACTTGGCTTCTATCACCTGGTATTCATCGATCATAAAGTCCTTCCTGAGGATCGGGCAGAAGTTAAACTTCCTGGCCGTGGTGAGGTCATCGTTGCTTCCACCAAAGAACTTCGTGTCGGTCAGTATCGACAATGCCGACGCGCCGGCCTGCATATAACCGATCGACGTGCGCTCGATCGATACGTTCTTGTTGAGAACTCCCTTCGAAGGGGACTTTCGTTTGATCTCGGCTATCACGCCCGACTTATCGGGCCGCTGAATGTATTTTCTGAGCGAAACGGTCGGCGACGGGAAGTAAATGCTCTTCTCGAGGAGCTTTGTTGGATAAAGAGATTTTCGTTCCTCAACTTCCTTCTGTTTATGTGCAATGATCTCGTCGAGGATGTTCATTGGATCAGTTTTTTAAATGCTTTCAAAGCCTTACCGGTTGCAAGAGTTTCTTTGGCAAGGTCAACGGCGTAACTTATTCCTTTAGCCTGGTTGGCTGCATAGAGTGCCATCGCCGCATTGGCAACTACGACAGAATTTTGTGCCTCGGTGCCCTTTCCCTCAAGTATTGTCATGAATATCTTGGCGGACTCTTCCACGGTCTGCCCTCCTTTTATCTGTTCATATTTCAATTGAGGCAACCCAAGATCTTTCGGAGTCGCGATCTTCTCTCCCGCATTGAAAAAATATTTGAACGGACCAGTAAGTGAAACTTCATCGTATCCTTCCAGCGAATGAAGGATCAGGAACTGTTTGTCGGTGTTCTGGTACAGGTACCCGTATTGTCGTGCGAGCTCCAGGCTGAACACGCCCACCAACTGACGTGTCGGGAATGCGGGGTTCACCATCGGTCCCAGCATGTTGAAGAATGTTTTTACACCAAGCTCCTTACGGATCGGTCCGACGTTCTTCATCGCAGGGTGAAACAACGGCGCATGCATGAAGCAGATATTGGCGTCGTCGAGATTGCGTTTCAGTGTATCGATGTCGTTAGTAAACTTATATCCGAAGTGTTCCAGGATATTCGACGACCCGCTTACAGACGATACCCCGTAGTTCCCGTGCTTGGCAACGGGCTGCCCCGCCGCGGCTACAACAAACGACGACAACGTCGAAATGTTAAATGTATTCTTTCCATCACCACCGGTGCCGCACACATCCATCACGGGCGCATCGAACTTAACAGGGATGCAAAGCTCGAGCATCGCGTCACGAAATCCCTGGAGCTCGTCGACCGTTATGCTTCGCATCATGTAAATAGTCATGAAGGCAGTGGTCTGGCTCTGGTTGTACTTGCCGCTCGTGAGATCCACCAGTACCTGGTGCGCTGTTTCGCGCGTAAGCGATCGATGGTCGATCAGTTCGTTGAGAATGTGTTTCATAGTCAGTTCTTTAACCAGTTAGCGATCATTTTAGGTCCTTCAATCGTCATCACCGACTCCGGATGAAATTGCAGCCCCTTAACATCGTACTCCACATGTCGAAGACCCATCACCAAACCCTCGCCGTTTCTTGCTGTCACTCTTAATGCAGACGGTATCGACTCCGGCTTCACAGCCCAGGAATGATAGTGCGTGGCTTCGAAGTTATCTTTCACGCCTTCAAACAGGTATTCGGTGCTATCGAGTATACTCACCTGCGAGGTAACTCCGTGAAGCACCTTGGGGATATTGAACAGCTGTGCACCGAACACCTCGCCAATACCCTGGTGTCCGAGACAGATGCCGAGTATGCTCTTCGACTTGCTGTATGTTTGAATGACAGCCTTCATGATGCCTGCCTCGTCGGGAATACCGGGGCCAGGTGAGAGCATGATCTTGTCGTACTTACTCACATCTTCTACAGAGATCTTGTCGTTACGAACAACGTCGGGTGAATGACCAAGTTCACGGAGAATGTGCACCAGGTTGTAGGTAAATGAATCGTAATTATCGAGGACCAGTATTTTCATTGTATTCGTTGCTTGGCTTTGTGCTGCTTTGCGAAACTCTGTGACATCATTTTATATCTTCTCTGCCAGCTCGACCGCAGTTCGTAACGCAGCCAGTTTATTATTTACTTCCTGTAACTCGCTCGACGCTTCAGACTTCGCAACGACACCCGCGCCCGCCTGGTAAACCAGTTTATTGTCCTGGCTCAGGAATGTACGGATCATGATCGCATGGTTGAAGCTCCCATCGAAGCCGATGAACCCGATCGCTCCACCATAGAATCCCCGGTTCACATTTTCATATCGTTCGATCAATGTCATCGCCATGTGCTTCGGTGCACCCGACAATGTGCCGGCCGGAAACGTATCGGCGGCCATGTGGACAACCGACGAGTTCTTGTTCACAGTACCCGTAACCTTCGACACCAGGTGTATTACGTGCGAATAGAATTGAACTTCCTTGAATACTTCGACTTTAACGTCGGATGCGTTGCGGCTCATGTCGTTCCGGGCGAGGTCCACAAGCATTACGTGCTCTGCATTCTCTTTTTCGTCGGCCATAAGCTTCTCGGCAAGAAGTGCATCTTCCTGGTCGTTACCCGAACGACGGAACGTACCGGCGATGGGATAAATGTGCGCATGCCCACCCTTCACCTGCAGCTGGGCTTCCGGTGATGAGCCTATAAGTTTGTAATTGCCGTAGTCGAAGTAGAACAGGTATGGCGACGGGTTTACCGAACGCAGTGCCCGGTATACATTGAACTCATCGCCCTTGAAGCCACATTCGAAACGGCGCGACAACACGATCTGGAAGACATCACCCCGGTAACAATGTTCTTTGCCTTTGTTGATGACCTCAAGGAACTGGTCGTTGGTGAAATTTGATCTCTCCTCTCCTGCCCTCTTGAAAGGATAGGTTGCGAAGCGGTTGCTGAATATGATCTGTTCGAGCTTGGGAAGGCCGATGCCTTCCGAGCCATTGAAGTTGTTTTCGAACAGGCTGAGCTCGTTAGAAAAGTGGTCCACTACGATCACATAGCGGTATAGCTTGTATACCATATCGGGGATCGACTCTTTCCTTTTCTCAATTTTTACGTCTTCGAAAAATTGTACGGTATCGTAAGAGGTATATCCAAACAAGCCATTGCTGACGTACTTATTCACAATCGAATTATCCGGCTCGAAGGAGTTCCTGAAAGCTTCGAAATGGTCTGCGAGATCGCGCGCTACGTTCTCCACTACGACATTTCCGTCAGGATAAGTTTTTTCTATCGTTTTTCCATCAACGATAAATGATGCTAATGGATCGCAGCATATCATCGAGAGGCTGTTCTCGTGCCCGTGATAATCGGAGCTTTCAAGAAGTATGCTTCCGGCAAAAACATCGCGGAGCTTCAGGTATATGTTCACTGGCGTGAGGGTATCGGCCAGCAATTTCTTGTGGCGGGTCTGAAGTCTGTATTTACTGGGTGTGGTCATATCAATTTTGTTAATAAAAAAAGCCTGCTCTTTTGAATCGGAGCAGGCTTTCTAATATCCCTGGATTAACCCATCAAACAATAGCCGTGTGCCGATTCGTTGTTGAACCGTGCCACCACCAAGCATTGTTTGAAATGTTATACATTAAACTCTAAACTTTAAGCGTCAGCTTTCTTCTTTACTACACGACGAGGCTTTGCTTGAGCGGCATCTGCTGCCGCAGATTTCTTCGAAGCCGCCCTCTTCAATCTTGCCCTGATCTTCTTACGGTTTCTTGATACGCCATAAGAACCTTTCGAGCGCTTACCTTTTTTGGATTTTTTATCTCCTCTTCCCATTCAATTTAAAATTGAGATGGCAATAATAGCCACCGGCCTTCAAAATACCAAATTGTACAGGATACAATCTTTGGGCACGTTGCCCTGGTTTGGAAAGCGATGCCATTTTGCAAGCCTTGCCTCCTCCACGAGCCCTGCCCTTTCAAGCACTTTCGCGGAGCCAACGTTTTCGGCATCCAAAAACGCACCTATCCGGTAAACGCCAGGCATCACTCTCAACAGATCCATCATCGTTTTGCAGATCTCAGTCATATACCCCTTGCCCCAATGCTCGTCGGCCAGGATGTATCCAAACTCCAGTTTGCCATTGTGGTCCCTCACTCCCCACGTGCCCATAACCGGCTGGCCCACACCCTTCCTTATCGCATACGAATATTCAACCCCATCGTCCCATGCCTTTACCGCGTAGTCAAGAAAACCGCGCGTGTCGTCGAGGGTGCGATGCGTTGGCCACACCATATATTTGGTTGGCACCGGCTTGCTTGCATAATTGTTGAATATCTGTTCTGCATCGCTATGCTTTAATCGTTCGAGCACAAGCCGATTAGTTGTAATTTGCGGGGGTAATGCCAAAAGGTTCATCAAATATTGTCCATCAGTATTTTAAAAAAGAAGATGCGGGCGGTAAAACGTTGCTCAAAGTTAATCCCATTCATTTAACAGGAATAGAGATCGTCGTGCCGCCTGAAGGAGAACCCGAAAGCAATGAGATCGAAGTTCCGCAAGGATTTGAAACTGACCTCGCCGCGGAAGGCTTTACACCATGCAGTCCGCTGGAATTTAACCTGTACTGGTCTGGACTGGTATAAAAAAAGAGGCAAGCCGAACATCGCACCGCTACAACCACCTACCCTTGCTACCTTCCGGTCCTGGGGGAGTTCAGCAGGAGCTGGTCGTGCCGACTTGCCAGGGTGCAAAAGTAAAATATTTTCTACCTTTAGCCGAAATTTTTTAAACATCCCAGATGAAATTCTTCATTGACACAGCAAACCTGAAAGAAATAAAAGAAGCCCACGAACTCGGGGTTCTCGACGGCGTTACCACAAATCCTTCGCTCATGGCAAAAGAAGGCATTGCAGGTAAAGAAAAGATCATGGCGCACTATAAGGCCATCTGCGACATCGTCGACAACAACGTTTCTGCAGAAGTGATCGCTACCGACTTCGACGGCATCATCAGGGAAGGAAAAGAGTTTGCAAAGATCGACGACAAGATCGTTGTGAAAGTGCCGATGATAAAAGAAGGCATTAAAGCCATCAAGAAGTTCTCAAGCGAAGGCATACGCACTAACTGCACACTCGTATTCTCTCCCGGCCAGGCAATACTCGCCGCTAAAGCCGGTGCCAGCTACCTCTCTCCTTTCATCGGCCGTCTCGACGACATCAGCCAGGATGGACTGGAGTTCATCGCACAGGTACGCCGTATTTACGACAACTACGGCTACGGCACAGAGATCCTCGCTGCCAGCGTACGCCATACAATGCACCTGATCAAGTGTGCCGAACTCGGCGCCGACGTGGTAACATGCCCGCTGAAAGTGATCACCGACCTGCTCAATCATCCCCTTACTGATGCAGGGCTCGCTAAGTTTTTGGCCGACCACAAGAAGGCTAACGGGTAAACATGTTTTCATCCGATCCGGTCGTCAGCATCAGGGAAGCTTCCATCCTGCAGGATCACAACACCGTCCTGAACGACGTAAGCTTCAACATCGAAAAAGGCGAGTTTGTCTTTATCGTTGGACGTACCGGTTCCGGTAAATCATCGTTGCTAAAGACATTATACGCCGACCTCCCGCTGCGCCAGGGCAATATCACAGTAGCCGGGTTCGACATCCGCAACATAAAGAGCAACCAGGTACCGATGCTCCGCCGCAAAGTGGGCATCATCTTCCAGGACTTCCAGCTTTTTCCCGACCGCAACGTCGCCGAAAACCTTTTATTCGTAATGAAAGCCACCGGCTGGAGCGAGAACGGAAAGATGAAAGCACGTATGGTCGAAGTGCTGATGCAGGTCGGGCTTGGCTCTGTTGAAAAGAAGATGCCCCACCAACTTTCTGGTGGCGAACAACAACGCGTTGTTATCGCCAGAGCATTGCTGAATGAACCATTGATCCTTTTCGCAGACGAGCCTACCGGGAACCTCGACCCCGAAGTTGCTTCGGGTATCATGAAACTGTTCCAGCAGATCAATAAAAGCGGCACAGCGGTGCTCATGGCAACGCATAGCTACGGCCTCATCCGCAAGTTCCCCTGTCGTGTGCTGAAATGTGAAAATGGAAAGGTGCTCGATTCGAATGTGGATAAGTTCGAATTAACAAACGAAGAATTTTAGATCGACTCGGTAACAGGTTTATCCTTCTTACGTGAATCTTCAATCTTCTTGATCTGTTGATTCAACAGGTCGATACGAACCAGCATATTTAGAATTAACGCATCCTTTACTTTCTCGCTGGGACTCGTTTTCATTTCTTCTCTCAATACTTCATACATCGCGTCGAGTTTCTCAACATCCTGTGTGAACTGATCGTCTTCGTAGCCATTGAGATCGTCGATGAACGCTACCTTCTCGGCAATTTGCCCGCCATAAAACGACTCAAGGTCTTTGAACTCCGTCTGTATTTTCGAAAGCTCTCTCTTCTGTTGATAAGGTTTGTTGGAAACGAACAGGTAAGCAGATAATCCGAAGAAAATGATCGCTGCGGCGCGCCAGATGTTAACTGAGTTCCAAAGGCTGATGCTCTTCTTTCCGAATACATCTTTCTCAATACCAGCCCAAACACGATCCGACGGCTCTTTGCTGTCGAACGCATCGCGGTTGTTTTTAATGAAATCCCTCAGCTTGTCACTCATAATCTTTTCCTTCAAGGATTGCCTTCAATTTTTTCTTCGACCTGTTGAACTGTGACTTCGACGTCGACTCGGATATACCGAGTATTTCGCCGATCTCACCGTGATCGTATCCTTCCAGCAGGTAGAGCGAGAGCACTGCCCGATACCCGTCGGGAAGGCTGGCGATTGCGTCACGAACCTGGTCGACGGTGTAAGGAAAGTGATCAAGGTCGTCTGTCGCCTCCTCGTCTTTCACGTCCCATTTATCATCGTCTGGCAACCGTTCTAACTGCTTCTTTTTCAAATAGTTGATTGCCTTGTTCACAACTATTCGTTTCAGCCATGCTCCGAAGGTCGCGTCCCCCCGGTAGAACGCCAGGTTGCGGAAAGCGCTTATAAAAGCCTCCTGCAGCACGTCTTCGGCCTCCTCCTCGTTGTTCACGATCCTATAACCAACGTTGTACATGCTTTTTTTGTACAACTGGTACAGCTTGAAATGCGCCTGCTGGTCTCCCTGGCGGCACCGCTGGATCAGGTCTTCGTGAATATTTACAGCCTCAGCCGACAAATCACAATACTACTATTGGAAAAGGACAGCCCACCCGGTTAAGGGTTGCACGCCCCTAGTTAGTTTTTTGCATGTTTTCTTTAGCGGGCACGAAATCCGGCGCCAGCGCAAGAGCTTCAGTGAAGGCCTTTTTTGCCCCGGCTTTGTCGTTCTGATCGAGGGCAACCAGGCCCTTCAGGTTAAGAACCGACGCCTTCATTACATACTCCTTTGGATTGCCCTTGGCATCGTTGTACACCACCTTTTCTGTGGCCACTTCGGGCTTGGTCATAAGCATGCTGATGCTGTTGGTGGCCTCTGCGTACCGCTTTAGCTGGTATTGCAGGAACGCTATCTGGTAAAGAGTCTTAATGTGATTGTTGATCAGGTACAGGCTCTCGTAGTTAGACAGGGCTTTGTCGTTTACACCCAGGTTCTGTGCGGAGCTTGCTGCCATTTCCAGGTACTGGGGATTTTTCGGAAAACGCGCGAGCAGGTCGTTCGAAATCAGATATGATGATGCATACTTTTCCTGGTCGTAGTAAAAATATGCAAGTGTAAATATCAATGAGTCGTTGCCCGGGTTCTCGATGATCACATCGTAGAGTGCATCCTTTGCAACTTCCATATCATTCCACCGGGCGGCAACTGAGTACTTTCGAAGATAATGTTCGGTGAGAATATCCGAAGCGGTTGGAATCGTGTCGTTGCCTGCAGGTTGTTGTTGTTGTTGTGCCTGTGGCTGAGCCGGTGTTGTTTGCTGAGGGGCAGTTTGTTGTGTCGCAGCAGGTGGAGTTGGCTCCTTATCTTTTTTCTTCTTCTGGGCGAAGCCGGCTGTTGTAACGAGCAGCAGGATAACAACAATGAGACGCATAGCTTATGGATTTAATAGATTTGGTTCAGTAACATTTATTCCTCTTTTCTGTGCCACCTGGACCATGAAACGGATCGCCTCTTCGCGGTCGTTGCGGATCACGCCGTCCAAAATAGCATCTTTTATTTGTTCTTTGATCTCACCGACAATACGTCCTGGTGCAAGGCCAAGCCATTTAATGATCTCGTCACCCGTGACGGGGGGCTGAAAGTTCCGGATCTTGTCCTTGGCTTCCACTTCCACCATTTTCTTCTCGACAAGGTCGAAGTTCCTTAGAAACTTTTCCACCTTGTTGTTGTTCTTCGAGGTGATGTCGGCCCTGCAAAGTTTCATCAGTCCCTCGATGTCCTCCCCTGCTTCGAAAAGCAGTCTGCGGATAGCCGAGTCGGTAACTTCGTGGACCAATGAGATCGGGCGCAGGTGAAGCCTCACCAGTTTTTGCACAAACAACATTTGCGGGCCCAATGGAAGCTTGAATCTCCTGAAGATGCCCGGCACCATTCGCGCTCCCCTCTCCTCGTGCCCGTGAAACGTCCATCCATGGTTAGGCTCAAATCTCTTCGTAACTGGCTTCGCAATGTCATGAAGGATCGCTGCCCATCTCAACCACAGGTCATCCGACACTTTTGAAACATTGTCGAGCACCTGCAGCGTATGAAAGAAATTATCCTTGTGTGCGTGGTTGTCGACGTACTCAACGCCATGCAGCGCGATCATTTCCGGAAAGAAGTGTTTTAACAAACCACTATGGAACAGCAGCTTGAATCCATACGAAGGTGTTGGCGAAAGAATGATCTTGTTCAGTTCTTCCGTGATCCGTTCCATCGATACGATCTTCAGTCGCTCGCCATTCACGCGCATCGCTTCGAACGTATCGGCATCAATGTCGAAATTCAGTTGTGAAGCAAACCGCGCTGCTCTCATCATCCGGAGTGGATCGTCCGAAAATGTGATCGACGGATCGAGCGGAGTCTTCAGCATCTTTTTCTTGATGTGACCTAATCCATCGAACGGGTCTATCAGCGTGCCGAAGTCAGCACGGTTTAGACTGATCGCCATTGCGTTGATGGTGAAGTCACGCCTCAACTGGTCGTCCTCCAGTGATCCGTCTTCAACGATAGGCTTTCTTGAATCACTCCTGTACGATTCCTTCCTGGCCCCGACAAACTCGAGTTGGGCATCTCCCCACGGGATCATGGCGGTGCCGAAGTTCTTGAAGACTGAAAGGTTTACGTTCCCAAGCTTTTTGGCGACAGCCTCGGCCAGCTCTATACCGCTACCGACACACACAAAATCGATGTCCTTGGAGGGCCGTTTCAGGATCAGGTCGCGGACAAAGCCTCCCACGACAAACGTCTGATAACCAAGACGTTCGGAGACTTCTTGCAGGGTAGAGAAAATGGGATTTTTTCCCAGTTCGGCCGAGAAATTCATCCCACAAATGTAAAAGTTTGAAGCCCGCTACCGGTTAGTTTTTCCAGAAGTTTGGTTTCTGGTGGAAGGTTGGGCAAGGGATCAGTTTGTTGCGTTTCTTCACCTGGCGGGCGATCGGCTTGGCCTGGAATTCATATACGAGACTGATCTCGTGTGCTCCACCCGCCGAAGTCGACAGCGCCGACACGTTGAAGTCGTAGCTATAACCGATGTTGAGGTTCTTCAGGTACAGGCCCATCGTAAAGATGATCGCATCCTGGTTGATGGTACCGATCACGTTCTCATCGAACGGCTTGCCGCGATACCACAGACCGATCGATACGGGGTCTATGTGGTAGTTGACACCGAGATCCAACTGGGTAATGGGTCCCTGTATGCGATAAATGAATGAAGGCGTAATGTAAGATACCTTACCTGTTGTCTTGGGTCCATTGTACAACGACAGCCTCGCACCACCATGAATGGTAGTTTTCATAGGAAGTCGGCTGGTGCTGTTAAGAATAGACAGGTTGGGGCGGTTCATGTGGTTGAATGCGGCGCCCAACCAAAGAGTACGGCTGTAGAACAGGAACCCTGAGCTGATGTCGAAGTACTGCTGGTTGCCGAGTCGGTAGAGGTCCGGGTCGAGAGACTGTCCGTTGAATTCGAGACCGTCGCCGAGGCGAAGCTGGGTGCGGTCGAGACCGTTTATACCGTAACCGAATTGAAGACCGGGTGAGAACACGATCTTATCAGTTACCCGCACTTTATAGCTATACAGCAACGACGCGGTGGTTGTCTTCCACCCTGCCGAGCCCATCTTGTCTCTTGTAAACAGGAAGCCGAAACCACTCTTGAGCTCGTCCACCCAAATGTCGTAGCTGGCAGCTGTTGTTTGGAAAGCTTGTGGAAGGTTGGGCCACTGGATCCGGTGGTTTACAACGAATCGCTGTTGTGGAGTGATACCGGTAAAGCCGGGGTTCATGTAGAGCGGCGCCTGGTAATACTGGGAGAACTGAGGGTCCTGGGCCAAAGCCGCTGTTCCCATCAGGCTCATCATCGCAAAAAGTAAAAGTCTCCTCATGCTATCCCTTTAATATAAGCCTTTTATCTGATCATGGTTATGTCTCCCACCTGCGTTGTTCGCTGACCGTCAGACAATCGCAAGGTGAGCTTGTAAACGTATACACCCATTGGCATCAGTCTGCCATGTCGGTCGTATCCATCCCAGCCTACGTTCGAGTTATTGCTTTCGAAGATCAGGTTACCCCAACGATCGAAGATCTGCATGTTAAATTCTTCGGCGCCTTTCACCTGCGGCAGGAAGACGTCGTTGAATGTGTTCGAGCCAGGAACGCCTGGTGTACCTGCACTTGAAGTCGGCCCGTTCGGGTTAGGTGTGAACGCGTTCGGTACGCGTGTTACGCCACCCTGCTTGGCAGTGATCTTGCGTGTCAACGTATCGGTACAGACAACACCATTGCCGTGATCATTCATCGCGATCAGGGTGACATCATAAACACCTTCGATACGATACTTGTATGTAGGCTCTTTCTCGTCGCTGGTAGAACCGTCGCCGAAATCCCATGCATATGAAGTAGCGCCATCAGAGAAGTTATAAGTAAGCACTTCGGTATCGGGTACATAAACCACACCCGGACGCATGTCGAACGATGCCATCGGCAGGTTGTAGATGATTACATCCTTCGTAGCAGTCTTCTGGTCGCCGGTGTATGAGTTCGTTGTTGTAAGCTCGATGGTATACTTACCGGGAGAAGGCACTTTGAACACAGGCAATACGGCGTTCGATTGTCCGGCTGTACCGGCATTGTCGAGCACGCGCCATGCATACTTGTCACCAGTAGCCTTGTTTTCCGTGATCGTAATGTCGGTCGGGAAGCAAGCTTCGAGAGGTACTGCAGTAAAGTCGGCAATGAGCGGAGGCACTGCAATATTGATGATCTCTGTATACTGATCCAGGCAAGTGAGTCCTGCCGCTTCAGCCAGCATGTTAGTGGCAACTACCTTCACCTCTTTAGGGCCGGGTGACGAGTAGTCGAGCTTGAATGGACCAGGACCGATCGGATCAACAGGGGTTGGATGCGCATCAAGTCCGAAATCCCACTCGTAGCGGAAGTCGTCGGCATCAACCGGTTGAGAATCGTTGGTGAAATCCACAAATGAGTGACCACCGACAAACAACGTAGGAACTGTATGAGCAAAGTGTGCGTCGACACCACGGTAGACTGTGATCGGCGTAATGACTTCAGGAGCCGGACAGTTTCCATTGGTCGCCTGGTATACTACCTCGTACACAAGAGGGTTCGAAGTTGTTGTATTCGGTATTTTGAACGTTACGTTCGGAGTAGTCTTCACGTCGAGCTCGGTCGTAGAACCAGACACGCGGTAGAACCAACGGTGACCGGTTGCTGATACGCCCTGGCTTGAGTTCACAAATGCTACCGACTCATCGCTACAGATCACATCCTTGTCAGGGAACACAGCTGTGCTGATAGTAGGATATACTTTCACTTCAACTACTACAGGCTTCTTACGGCAACCTGCGAGGTACCTGGTTGTGTCGAGGAATGCGTCGAGCGATGCCCTGAACTTGGCTGTGCTGCCAGGTGAAGGGTTGGTGTATATGTGCTTGATGTGCTTACCAGCTTCGTTCGCACCGGCCAGGTATGTTGTGCTGTCGGGGCCGTCGAGCCACTTCCATGTGTAGCTGGTACCAGCCACCTGGTTGTGTTGGAACGTAACAGGGAAAGGACTACATGCAATTGCAGGACCAACGAGGCTGAACGTGTTGTCGACTTCGTCGACATGTACGGTCACAGTCTTGTTGATTGTCTGAACGCAGCCGAACTTATCCTTCACGGTCAACAACTGGTATGTCGTGGTGTTTGCAGGAGAAACCTGGAGAACATTCAGACCACCGAGTTTCGAAAGTGTCTTTGTAGTACCGTTCTCGCTGTAGGTCACATCCATTAAAGGCAGACCGACAGGATCGATGTATACAAACTGTTTCGCGCCACGGCAGAGGTAGATATCGGTGGCCTGGTTGCCTTCGATATCGAATCCGTAGATGTCGCCATTTACTGCAGGAGCAACGTTAACCACTATAACACCATCTTGCTGAGCTGTACAAACGGCATCGGTTATCTGCGTATCGATAAGCGGATTGTCGCCAGGAGCCATGTTGAGGTGCGCGGTGATCGTGTACTGCTGAGTACCGAGGAATGGCCCGTTGTTAACAAATGTTTGTGTGATCGCTGTCTGGTTCACACCATTTGCGATTGCAGGAAGATCGGGGTTGCCGCCGTTGTCAACGGTCCAGTCGAACGTGGTGCCGAGGGCGGCTACAGTCGAAGGAGTAAGTACGTAAGGGTTCGGCGATAGGGTGCCGTTGTTACATACGTTGGCAGACGAAGGTAATCCAACGAGTTTCGGGTTGGGGTATACCGTTACGCGCAGCTCCGTAGGAGGTGTTGCGAGACATGACGGAGAGCTGTTGATGTTCGTAGCGCTGATATTGTAGATAACAACTTGCTTGTCGGCAGTAGAGTTGAACAACACCTGCGAGAATGAGTTACCTGCACCGTTCGATTCACCCGACACGTTCGGATTAGGCGTTGCGGTCCATGTTATCAGCGTAGATCCAGGCATTGCTGTTTCTGTGTCAGTCACGATTGCGATCGGGTCGAATGAATCGCCGCTACAGATGGCGAAGTTTGGTATCGGGGTAATAACCGGTTTCGGACTTACGGTGACGTCTACAACCATAGGTGTAGCATTCACGCATGATCCAACTGCCGCGAT
>DASRSO010000106.1:0-20551 GCA_035656375.1 Cyclobacteriaceae bacterium
GCATCCAGATCACGGGGATCGCGATCATGAACGACCCATACGCGATGGCCACAGCTTCGCCCGTAAACTGCCGGAACAGGTTACGGAAACTTGCGCCGATCGCTTTTCGCAGGCCTACTTCTTTCACGCGCGAGGTCGCATTCGCAGTTGTGAGGTTTACAAAATTGATAATGGCGATCAACAATACCAGGATTGCCACAGACACGAGTATGATTATATTTTCTTTCTTATTGTGTGGGCCGAAGTCGAACGTCGCATCATTTAAAAAGTGTAATGAAGTCAAATCTGACAGGCGAAGATTGTCGGGTTGCCCTTCAGTCATGTGTGTCTGTTCGCGGTAGATCTTTTTCGTTTCTTCAAGAACACGGGCGGGATCTGTGTTTGGCTCGAGCTTTACATACGTGTAGATAATATTGTTCGACCAAAGTTGGCTCTGGTGAGATCCATACTGTGAGAATGGCAGCAGCACATCGAAATCGAATTGCGTGTTTGACGGCAGGTTCTCCACAACGCCGATGATCCGAAACACATTTGTTGAGAGATTGGAATTCGTGTACTCAATAGTTCTTCCCACCGCCTGTTCACCGGGAAAGTATTTCTCCGCCAGACGCCTGGTGATGATCGTTTCGTCGGGTAACGTTAACGGACCACGCGGGGTTGGTCCTGAAAAAGGAAAAGAAAAAAAATCAAAGAATGTTGAATCGGCGTAGTAGACATTCTCTTCGAAGAGATCACCTTTGTCACTGCGAACGATCAGGCTCGTGCCGGATGTGGTCATAATAAAACGACAGGTGTTCTGTATGCCGGCAACTGGTTTGAGCGCTGCAGCCATTGGAACAGGCGATCGTGCCGAAGTCGTACTGATCCGGTACACATTCGCAGCATGTTCATGGAACGTGTCGAAACTATTCTCGAAGTACACGTAGAGCGACAGCAGAAAAAAAGCGCATATCCCCAACGTGAGACTGCTGAACGAAATAAGGTAGTAGACTGAGTGCCTCGCAATAAGGCGCGTCAGCAGCCGAATGGATTGTTGGAACATATCATTAAAGATATGTCAGGGAGTACTCTTAAGTATCACTCAAAGTTGGTGATTCTACAAGTGCTTTCCGTCTTTCAGGATCTTCATCCACAAGGCGTAGCCGGCAGCATTCAGGTGAAGTCCATCATATGTGTACTTCGCATCCATGTTCCCTTCAACATCGGTGAAGAATTTATGCATGTCCACGAATGTGTAGTTGAGACGTTTCGTAAGATTCGCAAGTTGCCCGTTGATCAATCTGGCATTCTCGCCTACGTCGTATCCCTTCGGAAATTTCTGCACAGTTGGATTAACCGGCAGGATACTCTGTACGTAAACTTTTGTTTTGGGTGATTGCGCATGGATCAGCGATACGATCGAGAATATATTATTCAGTATCACATTCTCGGGAATGCGTTTCGACAGGTCGTTGACCCCGATGAGAAGAAACAACTTCGAAGGCTTGAAGCGTGTCACCTCCTCGATTCGGGCAATCACGCCAAACGTGATGTCGCCTCCGATCCCGCGGTTGACAACAGTAGTGTCTTTTAAAAGTGTTTTAAAATCACCCATCTCGGTAATGCTGTTGCCAAGAAACAGGATCTTGCCGGTACTTGCTTTTTGTTTTTTGAAAGCCTCAAGTTTATTGTTGTAATGGTCAGGGAGGACAGGAATGGTATCCCAGTCTTGCGCCTGGCAATTAAGAGCAATAAAACATAAAACAACGAGCAGTCTCACTTTTTCAACGATTCGATCTTTGTATCCAACTTATCTCCGCCAATCTCGATCACGGATGAACCATACACGGTTATTGTCGATTTAATAAAATCTTCTTCGTTAGCCTTGTAAATATTCTCCACATACTTCTGTGGGTTGCGGTCGATGTAAGGGAACCATGTGCTATGTATCTGGATCATCAAACGGTGTCCTTTCCTGAACGTATGAAGAACGTCCTGCAGCCTGAACGTAACATCAGTAGGTTGATTGGCAACGAACGGCTCGGGTTTCTCGAAGCTGTTCCTGAATCGTCCACGCATCACTTCGCTTCGCACCATCTGTTCGTACCCGCCCATCACTATGTTCTTCGGATTGTGTTCGAACTGCTCTGCATCCTGCGGATACACGTCGATCAGTTTTACCACGAAGTCGGCATCCGTCCCGGTCATGGCAACTTTAAGTTTCGCCATTATCTCTCCCGCAACGAGAATTTCCTCCGTCAATGGTTCGGTTTCAAACGTTAGCACGTCAGGACGACGTCCTGCATCGCGTTGATCGTCGCTCATGAACAAGCGCGGTGTAAACACCAGTCCTTCGATCTGCGATGTGTACGGAACCGGCTTCGCAGGATCGCTGATGTATGCAAACGCAGCTTTCTCGTCGAGCGGTTTGTTCACCGACAACTTGCCCTTCTCACCAAAGTACAAACGCACGGGCGGAATGTCTTTCGGAGGCCATGCATTGAAGCTCTTCCAGTCTTTCTTTCCTGTATCGAACACAAGCGCCTCGGGTAACGTCATGGCACCTTCGCCTTTCAGGTGGTAGGCGAAAAATTTTCTCTCCACTTCACGCTGGTAGAACGTGTTGACGCTATCTCCAAAATAAATGTGATTGTGCGTCAGTGTTCCTTCATCGGGACGCGACCACTGCCCGTGTGCCCACGGCCCCATTACTATCGTGTTCTTCGCCGTCGGGCTCGAACGTTCGATCGACTTGTAGATATTCAGCGGACCGTAAAGATCCTCCGCGTCGAACCAGCCTCCGACGGTCATCACGGCGTGTTTCACGCCAGTGAGGTGAGGCAAAAGGTTTCTCTTCTTCCAGAAGTCGTCGTAGTTGGGATGGTCCACAATTTCCTTCCAGAAGAAGTTGTCGTGGTGATATTTTTCGGTGGCGTTCTTCAACGGACCCATGCGAAGATTGAAGTCGTAGCCGTCGGCAACTTTCTGGTCGCGAAATCTCTTCAGTTCCTCTTCATACCAAGCTTTATCTGTTGGTTCATCGTGCTGATATCCAAACACGCCAAATGCAGCGAGGTAGCTTTGCAGGAATGCTCCATTGTGGTGGAAGTCATCGAAGAAGAAATCCGAGATCGGGGCTTGCGGAGATGAAGCTACGAGTGCAGGATGCGCATCGGGTAAACTCGCGGCTGTGTAGAACCCGGGATAAGAGATGCCCCACTGCCCTACTTTGCCGTTGTTGTTCTTTACATTCTTAAGGAGCCATTCAATGGTGTCGAATGTATCGGAAGATTCGTCGACAGCAGCCTTGTTCTTTTTATCGTTACCGGGAATGTTAGGTGTCATGTTGGTAAACACACCTTCCGACATCCAGCGGCCGCGTACATCCTGGTAGACGAAAATATATCCGTCGTATAATTCATATTTCGACGGACCGAGAGATGTCTTGAACTTGTCGGCTCCGTAAGGCCTCACGCTATAGCACGTGCGCTGCATGAGGAAAGGGTATTTCTTCGTTTGGTCTTTTGGGGTGTAGATGGCTGTGAAAAGTTTCACGCCATCGCGCATGGGTATCTGGACCTCCGTTTTGTCGTAGTGCATAACCACGTAGACAGAGTCGGGGATGGCGGCCTGTGCAAATGTTAATGAACAGACGAAGAGGAAACCGGTAAGTAATCTCATCTTAGGTTTGGATTAGGAACCGGAAAGTAGCAAGACTTACCCGTTCCTCAAACTCTCCTTTGACAACCGGAGATCATTCTGAACGAAGGCTGTTCACCGGGTTACGGTTTGCCGCCTGCAACAAGCGGTACGACACCGTTAGTAAAGTGACGAAAAGCGATCCTGCGCCAGCCACCGCAAACACATCCCAGGAGAGATCCGTGCGCAGCGTAAACGACTGCAGCCATTGGTCGAGTGCGTAAAATGAGATCGCGCTTGCAATGACAAACGATAAAAAAGCCAGGGCCACAAATTCCCGCGACATAAGCTGCCACAGGCTAAACACCGAAGCACCAACCACTTTTCGCACGCCGATCTCCTTCGTGCGACGCTCGGTCATGAACGAAGCCATTCCGAACAACCCGAGGCAACTTATTACGATCGCCAATACAGAGAACACGCTTGCAAGTTTTCCAATGCGTTCTTCGTAAGCAAACTTCTGATTGTACTCCTCGTCGGCAAAACTGTATTCGAACGGAACTTCAGGTGCGGCCTTGCGGAATGCCTTTTCGATCTTCGAGATTGCTTCGCTGGTTGGAGAGCTGCCTGCAAGCCGGATATGCACCACACCGAAATCTTTCTGAAGGAAAAACACAGCAGGCATTATGTTGTCGAATGGTGACTTCATCATAAGATCACTCACAACACCAATGATCCTGAAGTCGCTATCGACACCACCCCGGTGCCACTTGCTCTTCCAATGCACGACCTCTCCTACCGGTGCATCGAAACCCATCATCCTGGCGGCGGCTTCGTTAATAATAAATGCATTTGAATCTGACGCGACACCTTCTTCGAAATCTCTGCCCGCAATTATTTTCCACCCGACAGTTGCTCCGAATGTGTTGTTGACCTCAAGTGTTCCAACCGCTGGCGGATCTTGCACTTTGCCCCTCCACTCAAATCCTCCACCCTGCGACCATGCAGACGTTACCTGTCCGCCGGCAGTAGCCACGTTTTCGACCACACCGGTTTTCAAAAGTTCTTCACGGATCACATCATACTTACCATTGAACGCACGTCCGGGCACCATCATCAATCCCGCCCGTGAATAACCAACCTCGCGGTTTTTCGCAAAAATGATTTGTTTGTACACGACTATCGTCGCAATGATCAATGATATCGATACGGTGAATTGAACCGTTACAAGTCCCCTGCGAAGGAAGGTTGCCAGTTTGCCAACCCGATTCTGTCCTTTCAAAACCGCCGCTGGTCTGAACGACGATAGGTACAGTGCAGGGTAGCTTCCCGCAACAATGCCGGTGATCACGATCAGTATTATTGCCGAGAGCCAGTAAGATATGTTAAGCCACGGCATTGCCATCTCTTTTCCTGATAGTTCATTGAATGCAGGCAGTGCGAGCGAAGCAAAGACGATCGCCATCACGAAAGCGAGGATCACAACGATAAACGATTCGCTGAAGAATTGTCCAACCAGTTGCGAACGCAGCGAGCCGATCGATTTACGAATACCCACTTCGCGCATTCTTTTTTCGGAGCGCGCTGTCGCCAGGTTCATGAAGTTGATGCACGCCAGCAGCAACACGAACACGCCAATGGCTCCCACCATCACCACGAATTGTATCGGGCCATTGGAACTAAAGTCTGAATACAGGTGCCACTTATCCATCGGGTGAAGCCACACTTTGGGATTCTCGGCAGCTTCTGCCTTCATGTAGTCGAGATTGCGGATCACTTTCGATTCGGCCTCCTCGATCAAAGGTGCCACCTGTTCGAAGGTCATGTGGGGAGCAAGCTCGGTGTATACAAACACCCAATGATCGTCCCACGTCGCTTGCCTGATACCAGGATACTGGATGATCAACAGGTCGAACGGTGCGAAGAACCTGATGCCGGCAAAATTAGAGTTGTGTGGAATGTCTTTATAAACACCTGTTACCGTTACGTCCATCAGGTTATTGATCCTGGCCAGCTTCCCCAGTGCACTTTCGTTTCCAAAAAAAGACCGGGCCATCGACTCCGACAACATTACCGAATGAGGATCGGTTAATCCCGACCAGTCTCCTTCGATCATCTCCAGTGAAAGCATTTCGGCGATACCGGTATCGGCAAACTCACCCCGTGCATTGAATCGCTGCTCGCCGGAAGAAATAATAAAATCGTGCGGATTATCTGCAACGACTACATGCTTGAACGACTGGTGATAATTTTCCTTTAACTCGACCGCCAGCGGATATGGAAGCCACTCCTGGCCGGTCCACTTAAATACCTTGGCAATCCGTTCGTGATTCTTATGATACTGGTTGAACGTGAGTTCGTCATTTACCCACAGGCCAATCAGTATTGCAATGGAAATGCCCAGGGCGAGGCCGCCAGTGTTGATAAATGCGTCGGATTTGTTCCGGAGCAGGTGACGGAACCCGGTTTTCAGATAACTTCGAAGCATAGGTAAGACTTTGGTTATTTAAACAACTCGCCCTTCCCCTAAAGGTTGCTTCAAAAAGGAGATTTCTTTTTGGGAAGGTTGGGGAGATTGAAATCACTGTCTTTCAGGTTCTCCGCTTTCACCTCGGTGGCTATGCTGGTCATCGTAAACTGCGGAGTTTCAATCACAGTCCTTAAAGGAAGCGCCTTAGCTCCTTCGGCAAATGCACTCTTCGTTTTCATAACTATCTTATCACACATCAGGCCCAATACCTCCTCACTCTTCTTCGACACACTAATATCAGTTACCGGGTCAACATCAACCGATGCATCTGTCCAGTACAAAGTATCCGATGGCGCCATCTTCGAGTATATCTTGTTCTCTGATTTCACATATACCTGGTATTGGAGATATTTTCCGTTCCCTGAAGACTTATACGAACCTCCTTTTATATAGCAGTCCATGTAATCACCAAGCATGCTTGCATACTGTGCGGCCACCCGCATCCCCGCCATTCGGAACTTTGAATGAGTTCTTGTAGACGATCTTTCCTTCGAAAGATTGAGCGTTAGCAGCAACCACTGCAACACACAGAATGGTCACGCAGAATATTGTTCTTTTCATGATATCTAATTAAGATAATTTTTCTGTCAAGGTCCCCAACACTATACCCCTCCTATTTCTTAATATTGTATCGTAATGGTTTCAAGCGCTTCAAACAAAGCGATTGAATTAAAAGGGAATACCGGTTGGAATCCGGAGCAGTTCCCGCTACTGTAAGCACCATCTTTATTAAAAGCCTCCAATCTTTAGTCACTGCCCCGAGTGGTCGGGGTGGGAAGACCAGGCAACAAGGTGTTAAGCCAGGAGACCTGCCACTACAACTAATAGCTCGATGCTTTCGGGAGAAAAGCAGCTAGCGACCGATGTCTTAGTTAAACATTTGTGTGCTGAAGTCACTGGTTACAGTTGTATTCGGTGTGCTCGGAATCATTTTATCGTTCAGGGGTCAGGCCCAAAACGAACAAAATGATCCAACCGACTCATTAACCCATCTCGACGAAGTCGTGATCACCAACACGCGACTGCAGGCTTACGCCATGGGGCATTATATGCAGTGCGTCGACACCATGACTTCGCAGCTCGCAGTCGCAACAAATGCAGCAGAGCTGTTGCGAAAGTTCGGCTATGGGCATATCCGTTCTTACGGAGTCGGCGGAGTTACAACCCCTTCCTTTCGCGGCACCGGTGCAAGTCACACCGCGGTACTCTGGAACGGCATCAACATTATCAGCCCGCTAAACGGACAATCGGATCTCAGTCTTCTTCCCGTCAACTTTATCGACGACATACAACTTCAAAGCGGCGGCTCAGCTACGTTGTACGGATCCGGTGCCATTGGAGGCACAATACAATTCAATAACAAAGCACGCTTCGGCCAGGGATTAGATCTTTCACTCACCGGGAACGTGGGTTCATTCGAAACATTCTTTCATGGATTATCTGCCGGTTGGAGTGGAAAGAGATGGATCTCTTCGACCCGGGTGTTTAAGACCACTGCAGAGAATAATTTTCTGTATACCAACAAGTATGTTTTCCCCGTTCGGCGTGAGGTTCGACAACACAATGCTTACGAACAGCAGGGGCTTCTTCAACAGAATTATTTCCAGGTCAACAAGCGTCAACTCCTGAGCCTTCGTTTCTGGGTCCAGGATAATCACGTGGAGATCCCCGAACCGATCACCGTTCTGCGCGACGGTACAGACATTCAGCGCGATAAGTTTTTCAGGTCGATGATCGGATGGAACTACGATTACAACAAGGGCCATGTGTTCATTCAATCGGCACACGTAAATCATGCCCTCGATTTTTCCGGTTCAGTCAGCACGTTCAATAGTTTCATCAACGTTGCTGAAAATACTCTCAACATTAATGATCATCTCGAATGGACGTCTGGTGTCAATTACACTTTTGAGGCATGGAAAGGTGTTACGCAGCGCAACAGGACTGCACTCTACAGTGCGGTCAAACATGAAAAAGGAAAATTGCTGAATGTGTTGAGTGCGCGACAAGAATTCGTGAACAACTGGCTCTCCCCTTTCTCGCCGTCTTTAGCCGTCGAATACCGCGCACACCGGGTGATCTCGTTGTTCGGAAACATCTCACGCAATTACCGCATTCCAACTTTCAACGACCTCTACTGGAACGACGCCGGCGCCAAAGGAAATCCCGACCTCCGGATGGAACGATCGTGGAGCGAAGAGGCAGGCCTCAGACTATCGTTATTAAAATCACTAACAGGTCAACTTGCAGTCTTCAGTAACCAGGTCGACGACATGATCTACTGGCGACAAACCGAACAAGCCATCTGGTCGCCACGAAATGTCGAAAAGGTATGGAGCCGCGGAATTGAAACAAACGGCACGTTTAAGAAATCGATCTTCGAATTAACGGGCAGGTATAGTTATACTCGCTCTACTCCACAGTCCGGGAAACAACTCGTGTACACGCCTCGTCACGAGTCGGGAGTAACAGCACGTGTCACATGGCGTGGCTGGAGTTTATCATTTACCAACAACTACACGGGTCGTCAATACACCGAGGATAGTAATAATGAATATTACGCGCTGCGAGGCTATAATCTCGCCAACATCTGGCTGTCGAAGAACATCGACCTGAACAAAATGACCATACTGGTCACGACGGAAGCGAACAACATCTTCGATGAGCAGGTCAGTGCCCGGATCGGGTATCCATTGCCCGGCATAAACTTCAAAGCAGGAATAACAATTCGATTCAATAAACCAATTCAACAATGAAAACCAATTTACTGAAACTCGTTCCGAAGCTATTCGTGATCTGGATGCTGGGAGTGGCACTGCAGGCATGCGACAACGGCCCGGACCCGGTAGTACCTGTCGGCACCGAAGGCTTCTACATAGTGAACGAAGGAGCATTCAAGGGCAGCAATGCATCGATCTCGTTCTATGATCGAAACGCAGACAAAGTGATCAACGACATCTTCACGGCAAAGAACGGACGCCCGTTGGGTGACCAGGCCCAGTCGATCGCCTTCTTCGAAAACAAGGCCTACATCGTTGTTCAAAACTCCTCAAAGATCGAAGTGATCGATGGAACGGACTACGCATCGCTGCAAACCATCAGCACAGGACTCGAAAGCCCTCGCTACTTTCTTGGCGTTGCACAAGGTAAAGGCTACGTAACCGATTGGGGTGCCGATGGAATTACCGGAAGCGTGAAAGTTATCAACCTCGAGACGGGCGTCGTTACGAAGTCTATCAAGACCGGCCAAGGTCCTAATAAGATCATAAAAGGGATCCAGGATCCTGGAAAAGTATACGTAGCAAACTCAGGGGGCTACGGCAAAGACAACAAGGTGACGATCATCAACGTGAACACCGACGAGATAGCAGGAACAATTACAACGGGCGACAACCCCAACAGCCTTAAGTTCGATAGCAACGGAAACCTTTGGGTTGCCAGCAGTGGCTTCCTGGTGTACAACGACGACTTTACTATCGACGAGAAGAACAGCACCAAACCAACGCTCAGCAAATTCAATTCTACGCTTGGCGAAGTGTTCCGTCTCACATTTCCTAATGTGACTTACCTGGGTGCTACCCTCGAATCGAATCCGGTTGGCGACCAACTGTACATCAACTACGATGGAGCTGTGTACAAGATGGCAGCAACGGCTACTACATTGCCCACAACTCCATTCATTAATAAAATGTTCTACGCAATTGGAATGGACACATTCACGCAACACCTGGTTGGTTGCGAAGCACCATCATTCTCGTCGCCCGGAAAAATATATATCTACGACGAGAATGGAACGCAGTTGAAATCTATGGAAGTGGGGATCGCTCCTAACGGGATAACGATCAAAGGTTTTTAACTATTTGGAAACCAGCTCTGCGGCTTCCACAATAAAATTGCCGTGATCGATATCACCTTCATTCAACTTGAGCTTTCCCCTGATGCGAATGAACTGATCGGCCGTAAATTTTTCGCGCTTGCCCTTGAAGTAGACCTCGGCGATCGACTCCGGGCCGGCGCCACCGCAGAAGAAACACTGGCTGTACGGAAACTTTGAAAGAATAATGTACTGATCGCCTTCCACGTCGATGGGAAGGAAATAACCCTCGAGGCTGATGTCTTTCCCGGCGAGCGCCTTAAGCTCCTCGGGAAAGGCAGGCATCAGGAAATACTCGCCCGCCTTTTCATTGTACTTCGCGTCGAACTTTGTTTTCGCAAAGAGTGCCCACCCTTCGGGCTGTGCCTGAACGGCGCTGCAGACAAATAAAAAAGCTATAACGACAAGTACCTGTTTCATGACCTCAATTTAATTAATTCCCTGAAAGCACTTTGTGAATATCGGTTCGATAAGCCTGCACTGCGGGGATCATTGAACAAATTATACCCAGGGCCAGGCTGCCTACAATCAAAATTATTTCGCTGGTGTAGAACACCATGGCCGAAATTCCGGTTCGTGCCCCTTCCTCCACCAGCGTGGTGAATCCCAGTATTAACAAATGTCCAAGAAGGATGCCAATTATGCTGCCGATCAGTGTGAGGGCTGTGCCTTCCATAATCACCGTGGTAAACAGTCGTGTGCGCCCGGCGCCCATTGAGCGCATGATGGCCATGTCGTAGCGGCGTTCTTTCAATGAGTTGTACAGGGCGATGAAAATACTAAGTGCCGAAACGATGATGATCGTCGACGCGATGCCTAACAGCACATCGACACCGATGCCCAAGATCGAAAATAACCGGGCTGTTTCGAATGCCGGCGATGCGGCCTGCATGTTGGTGTTCGAATTGATCATACGGGGAAGTTGCAACGCGGCAATCGGGTTCCGGAATTTTATCAACAGCGATGTGATCTCCTTCGCGCTATCGGGTTGTTCGTGTATGTCGTGAACTTTCCAGACGCTGGAAACATTCGTGAAAAGTAAGTTGTCGGCCACCGCATAGGTAGGCTGTAGTATGCCTGTTACTTTATACTTGTTCTCTTCGTGATCGTGCCCGTCTTCGGTGAGTCCATGCGCGCTTGCGAAACTATCGCCTATCGAAAGCTTTAACGCTTCGGCAGCTGCGGAACCTGCCACTACTTCGAGGTCTTCCTTCCACCAGTTTCCTTCTTTAAGTTTTGCATCGAACAGCGCGGTATACGATGTATCCGTGCCAACGATCCTGAAGTTTTGATAGCTGTCGCCCAACGCCATGGGGATTGCCTTCTTCACCATCCGGTTCTTCGAAAGCATTTCGGCTTCGCGAAGCCTGATGTTGCCCGTGGGAAAGTCGATATGAAACACACTGCACAGCACAAGTTGCAACGGACTTCCCTTCGCTCCCACCACCAGGTCGATGCCTCGCGAGTTGTCCGACATTTTTTCCTGGAACTGGTTATTGAAAACAATAAGTGTCGTAATCACACCTATTCCTAACGAAAGCAAAAGAATGTTGAGCACCGTATTCAACGGTTTCGCTTTCAGATATCCCCATACAAGCACAAACAGGTTCATCGAAGGTCGATTTGTCGTTTCACTTTCGATTTCAACCTCGAGTCGTGCGTAGCGATAACCAGTGTTGTCTGGTTTTCTTTTGCAACGTTCATCAGCAACTCGATCACCGCATCGCAGTTCCTGTCGTCAAGTGCCGACGTCGGTTCGTCCGCCAGGATCACATCGGGTTTGTTCATCAGTGCCCGGGCAATCGCCACACGCTGCGCCTGCCCCTGGCTAAGGGTCGTGATCTTTTTCTTTTGAATACCTGGAAGATTCAAGGCATTAAGCACATCGGCAACCCGCGACCCTTCCTTTTTAGACAGGTATGGTGCAAGCAAAAGATTTTGCTCCACCGTCAGCGCTGAAATCAAATGATTTTTCTGAAAAATAAAACCGATGTGTTCACCCCTGAAACCATCCAGCCCCGCCTCCGACAACTCCCTCAACTCCTGTCCACCAACCTTGATGCTTCCCGTGTTGGTCCTCAACAACCCGCCAAGTAAGTGGAGTAATGTTGTCTTGCCGCAGCCCGACTCACCAAGCAACAGGCAATGTTCTCCGCGCTCTACCGCGAAATTCGGGAACTGGATGGTCTTCCCGGTCGGATAGGTATAGGTCAGGCTCGTTACGTCGATCACTTAATGCAACTTTTACAATTCGTGACAACTTCCGTCGTTCACTATCGTCAAAGATAAAGATGTTATTCAACTACATACTCCTGGCCTTTCGTAACCTGCGCAAGCAGCGCGGCTACACGATCGTAAACACCCTGGGTCTGGCCATCGGCCTCGCCTCGGCTCTTTTTATCTTCATGTACGTCCGCGACGAACTGACCTTCGACGGGCACCACCCCCACGCAGCGCAGACCTATCGCCTCGGCTACCGGATCGACTTCCCGAACGGCGACAACGAAGGATACCCCGCAGCACCGGCCGGCTGGGACAATTATATTAAAGACAACTTCCCGGGCGTAACCCACATCTCCAGCTTCGAGAGCACCGGGATGCCCACCAGCCTCAAATACGTTCCCGCCGATCGTACACTCCTTACAGAAGAGATCATCTGGGCCGAGTCGAATATCGCCGAGCTCTTAAACATAAAAGTTGTGAAGGGCGACCGTAGCAACCCACTCAAGGAGATCAACTCGATCATGGTTTCCGAAAAAGCCGCGAAAGAACTTTTCGGCAACGAAGATCCGATCAATAAAATGATAAGTGTGTCGCACACATATTCTACCCGCGGCAACAAGATCGAAATGATGGTCACCGCCGTGTACGAAGACTTCCCGGCAAACACACACGTACATCCCGATTTCATTGTCAACATACTTGCACAGAAACCATACGTCGAAAACCTTGAAACATTGCTCAGCACCTCGATGGGCGACGGCGAGAACAATTACTGGACCCAGTCACTTTTTGTTTGCACGAATGAAGCGCAGATCCCGCTGATCCAGGAAGACCTCCAGAAACGCGCGAACCAGATCATTGCGCGGTTCAATCTCGAATTCAAATTCACGCCGCTCATCCGCAAGATCACCGATGTCCATTTCGACCAGGATATTGCATGGGGCATCTCGCATAAGTCGGCCGACAAAAAATACACACTCGTATTTGTTACAATTGCTTTGCTGATCCTTGTCGTTGCATGTATCAACTACGTCAATCTTTCGACAGCCCGCTCTGCAGCCAGGGCAAAGGAAATAGGACTCCGAAAAACATTCGGTGGCTTCCGGTTCCAGTTGTTTGCACAATTCATGACCGAATCTTTTTTGCTTGTTATGATGTCTGCAATTTTGGCGTTGTTACTCGTTGCTTTGTTCATTCCACAGTTCAATCAACTTGCCGGAAAGTTGTTCACTGTAAGCGACCTGTTCGATCCCGCCATGCTGGGGATCATCCTTGGCGTCATCCTGTTCGTTACCCTGCTCGCAGGAAGCTATCCGGCAATATTTGTTTCCGGCTTTCAGCCAGCCAACGTGCTCAAAGGAAAGTTCGAGTTCCGCAAAGGTTCGATCTTCTTCCGCCAGTTCCTCACAACCGTGCAATTCGTTGTGGCCGTTACGCTGCTCGTGGGTACGGTGATCGTCGTGCGGCAGATGGACATGATGCGCAACAGCAAGTTGAACGAAGCCGGTAAGCAGATCGTCTCGATCCGTTATGGCGGATTCACGGGCGACGCCAGCGATCAGAAATATCTCGCCTACAAGAATGCCGTGCTGCAGGATCCCGAGATCGAAGCAATGACACTCGCCAATCACCTTCCGCGCCTCGACTTCTTCGGGCCGGTGAATATGAACATGCAGTTTCCAGAGATCAGTGAAGAGCGACATGAGTGGTTCCAGTTGAACGGCGACTACGATTTTCCGAAGACATTCAAGATGAATATCATCGCGGGCCGCGACTTCGATCATGCAAACCTTGGCGATTCGACAGCGATATTATTGAACGAGTCTGCCGCGAGATCATTAAAGCTCACGCCCAGCGAGCTGGTTGGTAAAACCGTGATCCGTCCCGAGTTCGTGATGGGCTACAGCCGCCCCGACTCCACCAAAGCTCCCATTACTGGTATCGTGATCGGTGTTGTAGAAGACTTCCCGTATCGATCGATGCACCGCAAGATCGATCCGCTCGCGATCTGCCCGAAGCCACACACCTTCGACCGTATCATTCACGTACGACTTCCCGCAACCAGTATGGGCGAAAAGATTGCACTCCTCGAAAAGAAATGGAAAGAGATCTATCCCGACTTCGGCTTCGACTACTGGTTTGTCGACGAAGAGTTTGGCCACATGTACGAGAACGAAGTGCAGGTAGCCGGACTTACGGAAAAGTTTTCCGGACTCGCGATCCTGATAACGTGCGTGGGACTTTACGGGCTCGCTTCGTTCCTGTCGGAACAGCGCACCAAAGAAATTGGCATTCGTAAGACGCTTGGTGCAAGCAACGGCCAGATACTGGTCTTGTTGCTTACAGTCTTTGCGAAGCTGCTGCTCATCGCCTGTATCATCGGTGTTCCGGTAGCGTGGTATCTGTCGAGTCAGTGGCTCGAGAGTTTCGTGTACCAGACGCCACTCGGTGTGATGGTGTTTGCGACAGCTGTTGGCATGATCGTGATGATCACGTTGCTTACCGTGGGGTACGAATCTCTCAAAGCCTCATTGGCTAACCCGGTGAAGGCTCTGAAGCATGAATAGTTTGAGCTCGTCGTGTTCCCTCGTAGAGTTCATATTCAAGGAGACGACAATCAAGCTTCGCGGAATAAAACTCGATCCTCCGGCTTGCTTTTAGTCCGATCTTTTTTGCGAGATCCAGGTTGCCCGTAAAGATATAACCGGTATAGCCTTTACATTTTTTCTTGAGGAAATCTCCGATGCGCTCGTAGGTCTTTTCGAGCTCGGAAGATTCACCCAGTCGTTCACCATACTCAGGGTTTAAAAAGATAACTCCTTTCGCCTCGGGTACTTCCGTTTCTTCAAAATCACAAATTGCGAATTCAATTAAGTGATCCACGCCGGCCATCTTGGCATTTACCTTAGAAATGTCAATTGCATCCGGGCTTATGTCTGTTGCAATAATTCGAAACTCACGATCTTCAACTGCCTTTTTCAAATTCATGAACTCATCCTCATAATTCTCCTTCTCAAATCCTACCACGTGCATGAACGAATAATTGTTCCTGAACAATCCCGGCTTTCTTCCTGTAGCGATCAATGCTGCCTCTATCGCGAGTGTTCCCGAACCACACATCGGGTTTACAAACGTCGACCTGCGGTCCCACTTCGAAGCAAGTATGGTCGACGACGCCAGGGCTTCAAGCATTGGAGCTTTGCCTGGTATTTTTCGATAGCCGTGCTTTGCCAGCGTCTCTCCCGAAGTGTCGATGAACAACTCCGCTACGTCATCTTTCCAGTACACGTGCACAACGGTCTTGTCGAGTTCGGGGCCCGAGTTTGGCCGCACACCCGTCTCTCTTCGAAACCTGTCGACTATCGCGTCTTTGATCTTCACATTAACAAACAGCGGGTTGTTTACCGTGAAGTGATCTACATGACTTGTCACTGAAAAATACCCGGCACGATCGATCACGGTCTCCCAGGGAAACCTGAGAACCTCTTTATACAGGTCGTCGGGATTGCGAACACGAAATTGTCGAAGTGAGCATAGTATCTGGCTGGCGCTTCTCAAATTAAGATTAAGCTTTATGCAATCTTTTAAAGTCACCTTCAATTCAACACCCGTTGCAAAAACCTTTGTTGGCGTAAAACCCAACTCCTTCACCTCGCCTTCCAGTATTGGTGCAAGGCGTTTATTGCAGGTGATGATTACTTTGCTCTGTTTATTAAAATCCATTAATACTTTTGTTCGTTTTTCGTGTTACAACTGCGTCCTTCAGTTCTGAGACATCCATAGAAACTTCCTTCCCGCCTTTAGATACCAGCGCGCGAGAATTGTCATGATTAATTCAAATATTTGATCTCCTTCAAATCAAACCCCCTCCTCTCACCTTCAATCTCCACCACCAGCTTCCCATTCTCATCCACTCCTTTTATTACTCCCTCCATCTTCCTTTCGCCAACCATAAACGTCTTCCTCTCGTTCAACCAAAAAAGTGATCGGATGTAGTCATCATCGAGTTCCTTAAGACGGTTGTTCTTCAATTGCAGATACCTCCACTCCAACGACTGAAGCAAATCATCGAACAGTTTGGCAAGATCAATTGATTTACCCGAGTGAATTGATAGCGACGATGCTGTTGGTACGGCAAAGGTCTCCTGGTTCACGTTCAGGCCAATCCCGATAATTGCCCGGCTAAGTTGGCTGCCCGACAGTTGGTTCTCGATCAGGATCCCGCACACTTTTTTGTTGGATATCATGATGTCGTTCGGCCATTTGACCTTCACGGTCCCGGCGGTGTGTCGGCAGACCACGTCGTGGATTGCGAGGGCGACCGCCTTATTAAGATGAAATTGTTGAACCGCATTCAGGAAAACCGGGTAAACCACTACCGAAAAAGTAAGGTTAAGGCCACTGCCCGATTCCCAGCTGTTACCGCGCTGGCCGCGACCCGAGGTTTGGTGGTGCGTAATGACCACCGTTCCTTCCGGAGCCTGCCCGGCCTGGGCCAACTCGCCGGCAAAGGTGTTGGTCGAAGGACACTCCGGCAAAATCAGGAGGTTTTTCCCTAAGAAAAGCGTGCCAGTGGGAATTTTATACAAGGGTTTTTTAGTTAATTTTGCAGGTTATTTGGTGGATCAAACCCCGAAAGATAGTTAATGGGTAAAAGAAAGAAGGATCCCGTCACGAGTTCAAAGAAACTAAGCGACTTGATCGTGAAGGGAATGCAGGAAAAGAAAGCCAACGATATTGTATTGCTGGACCTCCGGAAGGTCAAAAATGCCGTAGCCGATTTCTTCGTAATTTGTTCCGGTAATTCAGACAAGCAGATTGATGCCATCGCCGACTCGGTCGACGAGGAAGTGTACAAGGGTCTTCACGAAAACCCCTGGCACGTCGAGGGAAAGAACAATAAAGAGTGGATGATCCTCGACTATACGAACGTGGTGGCTCATATTTTCCGAAAGGATAGGCGGTCCTTTTATGCCCTGGAGAAACTCTGGGGGGATGCAGAGATCACCGAAATTGAAGACTGAATTATTTTTTTTAAGACAACAAAATAGAAATGGCTGATAAAGAGAGAGATAGGAGCAGCAAAGTTCCAAGGCCCAACTACCAGATGTGGATCATCCTGGGACTCGTTGCGGTGATTTTAGTAATAAGCTGGGTGAACAGATCTAGCGAACTGGTCGAAATTCGGAACAGTCGCTTTGAAGATATGGTCAGCAACAAGGTGATCAAGAAACTTGTGCTGGTCAAAAATGAAGAACAGGTAGAGATTACCCTCAAGCCCGAATCGCTGCAAAATGCAGTGTATAAACAGGAGCTCGAACGTAGCAACAGCCCTTTTGGCGTAAGCCCCAACGGCCCTCACTACAAAATGAAGATCCCTTCGATCGATAAGTTCATCGATCAATATGATCAGCTCACCAAGTCGATGCCCCGGGAGCAGAAGGTCGACCTGCAGACCGAAGAACGAAGCGACATCACCGGAATGCTCATCAATTGGGGCTTCCTGTTCCTGTTGCTGTTCGGATTCTGGATGCTCATGCGCCGCATGACCGGCGGTGGCGGACCCGGCGGACAAATATTCAACATCGGTAAATCGAAAGCCGCCCTGTTCGATGCAGAGAACAAAGTAAAGGTTACGTTCGAAGACGTGGCCGGCCTCGACGAAGCCAAGGAAGAAGTAAAAGAAATCGTCGACTTCCTGAAGACACCTTCCAAGTTCACCAAACTTGGTGGTAAGATCCCAAAAGGAGCATTGTTGGTTGGACCTCCTGGTACCGGCAAAACTCTGCTTGCTAAAGCCGTCGCCGGAGAAGCCGCAGTGCCCTTTTTCTCATTGTCAGGTTCCGATTTCGTAGAGATGTTTGTCGGTGTGGGTGCCGCTCGTGTGCGCGACCTCTTCAAGCAGGCAAAAGAAAAAGCTCCATGTATCGTGTTCATCGACGAGATCGACGCTATCGGCCGTTCACGCGGTCGTGGCTCACTCCCCGGTGCAAACGACGAACGCGAGAACACATTGAACTCACTCCTCGTGGAAATGGACGGTTTCGCTACAGACAGCGGTGTAATTATCCTCGCTGCCACCAACCGTCCCGACGTACTCGACTCTGCCCTCATGCGTCCCGGTCGTTTCGACCGTCAGATCAGCATCGACAAGCCAGACATCGCCGGCCGTGAACATATCTTTAAAGTACACCTGAAGCCCATCAAGCTTTCGAAAGAAGTTGATGTGAAAAAACTTGCAGCGCAAACTCCTGGTTTCGCCGGTGCAGAGATTGCCAACGTGTGTAACGAAGCTGCACTCATCGCCGCTCGCCGCGACCGTAAAGAAGTTGAGATGCAGGACTTCCAGGATGCCATCGACCGTGTGATCGGTGGTCTGGAGAAGAAGAGCAAGATCATTTCACCCGAAGAAAAGAAGATCGTTGCGTACCACGAAGCAGGTCACGCCGTAGCAGGCTGGTTCCTCGAACACGCAGATCCGCTGGTGAAAGTAAGTATCGTTCCCCGTGGCGTTGCCGCCCTCGGCTATGCACAGTATCTGCCTAAAGAACAGTTCCTGTATCAGACCGAACAGCTCACCGACGAAATGTGTATGACGTTCGGTGGCCGCGCTGCCGAAGAGATCGTATTCGGAAAAATATCGACCGGCGCCCTTAGCGACCTCGAACGTATCACGAAGATGGCTTACAGCATGGTGACCGTTTATGGTATGAACCCTGCTATCGGTAACATCTCGTTCTACGACAGCAAGCAATCGGAATACAACTTCAACAAGCCGTATTCTGAAGCCACTGCAGAAAAGATCGACGTGGAAGTGAAGAAGATAATCGACTCTGCATTCGAACGTACGAAGTCGTTGCTCGCGGAACACCGTGAACATCTCGAGATTATTGCAAAAGAGCTCCTCGAAAAAGAGATCCTCTTCCAGTCGGACCTCGAACGTTTAATTGGTAAGCGTCCTTTCGCTCACCAGACTACGTACCAGAAGTTTACTAATGGAGTATCGAAGGAACAGAAAGAGAAAGACGAGAAAAATCCTTTGCCTCACGAGGATAGCAAACTACCTGAACCTCAAAAAGAGAGTTAACAGGTCAGATCAAGAAGTATAGTAAAAAGCGCTCTTAGTGGGCGCTTTTCTTTTTAGTGTTAATTTTGAAACGTGATTGAGATCCAGCTCCCTCCGGGCAAAAAAATTTACTTCGCATCTGATTTCCATTTGGGTGTTCCCGACCAGGCTACCACGATCGCCCGTGAAAAGCTGTTGGTGAAATGGCTGGAGATGGCACGACAGGATGCACACAGTATCTACCTCGTGGGCGATATGTTCGACTTCTGGTTTGAGTACAAACACACCATCCCAAAAGGGTTTACGAGATTTCTGGGAAAGCTTGCAGAGCTTCGCGACGCCGGCCTCCCCATCTATTTTTTTACGGGCAATCACGACCTGTGGATGTTCGACTACTTCCGGAACGAGCTCGACATACAGATCTATCGCGAACCACAAGTTCTAAAAGTCGGCGAGCATAAAATATTGATTGGGCACGGCGACGGACTCGGGCCGGGCGACAGGTGGTATAAAATACTAAAAGGAGGCCTGTTCGATAACAGGTTCTTCCAATGGATGTTCCAGTGGCTGCATCCAAATCTCGGCATGTCCATTGCACACATGTGGAGTAAGTCGAGCCGTATCAGCAACATGGAGAAAGAGAAGTTCCAAAGCGACGAGAACGAGTATCTCTTTAAGTATTGCGAGGAGACGGAGAAGAAAGAACATCACGACTTTTATATTTTCGGCCACCGGCATTTACCCCTCGACCTCAAGGTTTCCGAAAACAGTCGTTACATTAATCTTGGCGAGTGGGTGAATTTTTCACCGTACGCCGTTTATGATGGAAAAACGATCGCGTTGAAGTCATTCATGGTTTCATGAGAGCAGTAGTAATCCTGTTTTGTTTTTTTGTTACGGGAGTTTGTGTTGCCCAGAAAAAAGTAGCGTCGGTCGATGTCGCTACGGCTATCGCCTATGCATGCGTAGACAGGCCGGGCGATCTTTATGTAATCATGACGAATGGCGAAGCATTGAAGTTCGACAAGAACGGAAAGCAGATCGGCAAGAAGAAGTTCAATACTGTTCCAACGATATTCGATCCCAAAGATGGAACGAGAGCGTTCGCGTACTTCCGCGACACACAGATGGTTGAATCGATCACCCCTGATCTTTCGTACACCGATGCCTCTCCCCTGCATCCGGAGTTTGCCGTAAGTGCGTGGCTGGTTTGTCCTTCGAAGAATGAATTCTGGATACT
>DASRSO010000107.1:0-8965 GCA_035656375.1 Cyclobacteriaceae bacterium
AGGAATACATTGCCGGCACTGAATCGGCGCTCGACGAACCCGACCGTGTGGTGCTTACCGAGTCGACGGCGCGAAGGATGTTCGGAGGGACGGATGTGGTTGGAAAGATAATTTCGGCAGGACAGAATGAGTTCGAAGTTGGTGCGGTGATCCGCGACTTGCCGAAGAATACTCATTTTACGTTTGAATGTCTCGTGTCGGCGAGCACGTTCCCGCGCGTGGAGGTTTGGGACGACATTAATGCGTACACTTATGTTCAACTCATGCGCGGGGTTGAAATGAGTGAGATCGATACAACGATCGCATCAACAATTAATAGCTACCTCGAGCTGATCTCCGAAGACTATGGTTTTAAATATGAACCGGTCATTCAGCGGATCGATGAGATCCATCTGGGTGGATACCTGGATGAAGATTTTTCGCCCAAGCGGAGCCGCAATTACGTATATATTATAGTGTCGGTGATCGTGCTGTTCCTTTTAACCGGATTGTTCAACTACCTGAACCTGGCACTGGCAGAACTAACGACGCAGGTGAAGAAGATAGCCATCCTCCGAACGTTCGGGGGGATTTCGGCCGACCACCGGCGAGTGGCATTGACGGATGTTTTTCTGTGCCTGGTGATAGTCGCTCCCCTCGTTGTTTTGATCATGGCCCTCATGCTGTCGTACCCGGGATTTCTGCCTGCGATCGACAACGGTGTTTGGTCGAGCCTGGAGTTTTTGATGTTCACGGCGGGACTTGCAATAACGATTGTTATTTGTTCGGCACTCAATAGCCTGGTGATCTCGAAGAGCGAGATCGTACTCTCGGGCAAAAGTTCGGGAACGCAAAATGGATTTACTGCGAGAAAGATCCTTGTTGCTGCGCAGTTGTCGTTCGCAATCATTATGATCGGGCTTATTTCGGTTATTTTCGATCAGTTCAGGTTTGTGAACGACGGCGACAAAGGTTTCGACGACCACGACGTGCTCGTGATCACGCGCGTTGGCAAGTACAACGATGTTCAATCCTTACAGGAATCTATTCGTAAAATGTCGGGTGTGAAGATGGTTGCCGGCACGTCGTTCTACCCGGGTGGTGCTGTGGAAACGAAGGACATATTCTCCATCGAGACGCCGGATGGAATGAAGAACCAGCTCGTCAACTTTATATATGGTGATGTTGAGTACCCCGCCCTGCTCAACCTGAAGTTGGTAGAGGGACGTTTTTTTGACGAGAACTTTTCTACCGATAAGAAAGGAGCATATATAATAAATGAAACTGCCGCACGCGAATTCGGATGGGCTGATCCTATTGGTAAAAAAATTGAGGGTCCGTTGAATGCCGATCAGCGCGCCGGCCAGGTGATCGGCGTGGTCGAAGATTTCCATTTCGAGTCGATGCACACGCGCATACAGCCTATGATCATTTTTCGTGGAGACGAGTCGTGGGGCGCGAATTTCATTTATGTGAAAACCGAACCTATGCAGTCGACTGCGTTGATCGAGAACATAGAACGTGAGCATCGAAAGCTTTTCCCGGAACTGCCATTCGACTTTGGTTATCTCGACGCGAAGTATCGCGGTCTTTACCAGCACGATTACGAGATCCGGGATATCTTCCGTTGGGGATTGATCATCTCGATCATTGTGTCGGGCTTGGGGATCTTTAGTATCT
This sequence comes from Cyclobacteriaceae bacterium, assembly GCA_035656375.1. Lineage (GTDB taxonomy): Bacteria > Bacteroidota > Bacteroidia > Cytophagales > Cyclobacteriaceae > ELB16-189. The sequence goes on from DASRSO010000107.1 coordinate 1,660, forward strand.
CGGCGCTGATGTTGTCGTTGAGGACGAAGGAGATGGGAATACGGAAAGTTGTCGGCGCTGCGAATTCAGACTTGTTCCTGAGACATCTGAAACCTTTCGTGATATTTTTTGTGATCGCTTTGGTGATTGGGTTGCCTGTGATCTTTTACCTGTCGGAGCGATGGTTGAATAATTTCGCGTACCACGTGAGCTTGTCCACAAGCTATTTTGTGGTGCCGGCGATCGTAACGGTCTTGATAATACTGGGGGCGTCAGTGTATCATGCAATCAGGGGGGCGAGGATCAACCCGGTGGATATTTTGAAATCTGAATGATCAGATCTTCTTTTCGATGATCCACTGATGCCCGAATGGATCCAGGAATGTGCATTGCCTGTATCCGTATTCCCAATCCGTTAACGGACTAATGATTTTCGCGCCGTTTTCTTCTGCACGCTTTACAATGGAGTGAACGTCGTCAACAAATAATCCGATGAGGACGCTTGCTGATTTCGTGGTCTCGGGGCTAAACTGATTTGAGTGAGCGGCTTCTTCATGAATATGGAAAAGTGCTTCGTCGATCTCCATTTCTGCAACGTGAATGCTTCCGTCATTGTTGTTGAATAGTCGCAGTACTTTAGCACCGAACACTTTTTTATAAAACTCAACTGCGGGTGCGACAACTTTGATTGTGAGTTGTGGTGCGAAGAATGTGGCCATAGTTACGAAGATTTAAGTCTGAGGTAGGTCATTACGGCTTTCAATTGCCCGTAGCTGTACTTTCCGTTCAATTTTGTGTAAACGTCTTTTGATGAGAAGCCTTCTGGCATTGCATTAACGGCTGCGGTGATTTTTTGGACATCGTTTTCCTGCATATATCTGAAAATATCGATGCGACCGGTTTCGATGCCTTTTGCGAGATGACCTTCGATGGTGCTTATGACGAGGTTGCGCTCGCTGGCGATGGCTTCGATGGTGAGACCTTGCTCCAGCATGGCGATAGAGACTTCGGAAGTGCTTGGTTCGTTAGGGTCTTTCTTCTTTTTTCCTCCCTTCCGGGTGGACTTCTTTTTTGGGGATCCGGACTTCGTGGTTTCCATCAGGATCTTCGCACGTTCGGCTGCACGGTCGGAGGTAAGTCCGGTGAAGTCGAACTGTTCGCTGTTGTCGAGAATGCTCTCCGCCAGGTGGAAAACCTTATCGACCTCCTCCAATTTTTTCGAGAGCATTTGGTCGATATCGTGAAGTTTTGTCAGGTATCCCTTTTTTCTTTTTTGTGACCTCATGTCTTCGATATGCTGTGTAAGCAATTTGACTTGTGGCCACAATAGTGATTTATAGTACTCGCGACCTTTGGTGATCCGAACGAGAAAATCGTCTTGTTTTCCTGTATCGAGTAGCGATTTGAGCTGCTCGCGAAAGCGTACCGTGTTGCCCGATTCGGCTGCGAGGGCGTCTTTTACTTGTCGCAGTACCGGTTGCATGGTCTTTTCTTCGAAGCGGCTGTCTTCATCGTCGTCGGGTTGGTTGAACACGTGGGCGATCTCGCGGATCAGGGTTTCGAAATCAAATGTCTTGTTTACCTGGCGACGGAGATAGTCGATCTGCTGCACTTTCATCTCCGATTCCAGTGTCTCGGGCTTGTTGTTTTGCTCATCGAACGAACCGATCTGTTTGTCGGTGCTCACGATCGCGGGGTCTACTTTTGTTCGAAGGATAAGGCCGTCGATGGAGCGTAGTCGCGACAGGGCAACATAAACCTGTCCATCGGCGAAAGCCTGGCCGACATCGATGATCGCGCGATCGAAAGTAAGACCCTGGCTTTTGTGAACCGTGATTGCCCAGGCAAGCTTCACGGGATATTGCTCAAATGTGCCGGCAACTTCTTCTTCCAGGTCTTTCGTGTCGGGGTTTACGCGATATTTCTTGTTTTCCCATACGGATTTCCTGAGCACGTAATGTTTTCGTGTATCTGCAAACGCAACAGTTATTTCATTGCCTGAAATAGAAATAACAGTTGCAAGCTTTCCATTAAAGTAGGCGCCTTCTTCGCTGTCGTTGCGGATGAACATGACCTGGGCTCCGACCTTCAGCTCGATCTTTGCGAGAACGGGATACATGCTTTCGGGGAAGTCGTCGAGGATTGTTGCTTCGAAAAAGTGTGAATCCGACTCGAGCGACTGCAGCGCCTGCGAGTTCATCTGGTCTGCTCTATAATTATGAGTTGTGAGTGTGATGATGCCTTCGGTGTCGAACAGCTCGTCGGCGGTGTAGAAATATTTATTGAGCAGCTTGAGATCTTCGACGGTAGTATTGTTTGTGCGAAGATTATTCAGCACGCGAATGAAGTCATTATCGCTTTGGCGGAAGATGCGGTCGAGCTCGATGTATACGAATCCGTCGCGTTTCAGGGCCTGCGACTCGAAAAACCAGATGCTACTATAATATTGACTGAGGCGGCTCTCTTCTTCGCGTTTTACGACGGGGGGTAATTGATAGAGGTCGCCGATCAGCAGGAGCTGGACGCCGCCGAAGCTTTGTCTGAAGTTACCGCGAACGGAACGCATGCGGTAGTCGATGGCGTCGAGGAGATCGGCGCGAAGCATGCTGACCTCGTCGATCACGAGGAGGTCGATGGCCCTAAGCACCTGTTTACGGATGCTGTTCAGTGGATGACGTTTGGCGAGAACTGTTTCGGTGTACCAGTTGGCGCCTTCGGCGGGTTGTTCGGCGTAGGTGCGATCGGGAATGAACATGCCGAAGGGCAGAAGAAATTGAGAATGGATCGTGGTGCCTCCGGCGTTGAGGGCGGCGATGCCTGTGGGCGCCACGATGGCCATTTGTTTATGTGTACGAAGGGCGAGGTTGCGGAGGAACGTGGTTTTGCCAGTTCCTGCTTTTCCTGTAAGGAAAATATGACGTCCCGTGCTGTTTATGAACCGCAGCGCGGTGGCCATCATGCCTGTAAATTCCAATTGCCGGTCGTCGGTCTGCATGCGCTGAACAATGCCGTGAAAATAGAGAATCGCGGCACGTTCTGCTGTCGGAAAACCTGATAAGTTTCGCGGTAAGCGATTAAAATTTTACGATCGCTTCCCCGATTATTAAAAGAAACAAAACGACGCTAACGAGCATCAACAGTTTATTCTCTTTTTTCTCGGCATACATGATGAGCATGCCGGCGACAATGAACAGTGCGATCTTGATGATGAGCCAGGGCGGAACGATGCCCCCGAATTGTGTGATGACGACGTAGATGCCGGCCGCGACTCCGACGACGAGGAGGATACGGATAGGAAGCGAAGTTGCTTTCTGGACTTTGCGAAAACTTTCGGTGCGGTTGAACAGGAGCAATACTGTTTTGACGATGGCGCCGATCGTGGTCAGCAGCATCGAGATAACGTGCATGGTGATCATGTTGTATTTTTTTGTTGATACAAAAGAAGACAATGGCGGCCGGGCGGCGATTGACAATTGTTAAGTTCGACTGCGGCGTGCGATGTTTTTTCGGATGCGGCTCAGGGATTCGGGTTTGATGCCGAGGTATGAGGCGAGGTATTTGAGAGGAATTCTGTGAGCATGCTGGGGCTGATCGCGCAGGAGGTTTTCGTATCGGGTGGTGGAACTATCGAAGAGGAGGGAGGCTTCGCGTTTTTCTTTGTAGATGAACATCATCTGTGCGTAGAGTCGTCCGAAGCGTTCCCATGTTTTATATTTTTCATACAGGTGAAAGAGTTCTTCTTTAGTGATCTCTAACAAGTCGGTGTCTTCGAGAGCGGCGATGGTGAACAGTGCGGGTTGTCCACTGACGAGGCTGGCCATGGACCCGGTGAATTGTCCTTCGAACTGGAAGTCTTTGCACCGTTCTTCGCCTTTGATGTTGTAGTACATTCTTAGTCCGCCTTTGGTGACGATGCCGATGCGCCGGCATACGTCACCTTCGGCCAGGTATGTTTCGTCTTTCTTCAGTTGTCGCGTTTTGAGTTTTGAATAGAAGGCGTCCCATTCTTCGTTGGAGGGAGAGATGAGTTGTGCGAGGTGAGCGCGGAGGGAAGCGGAGGAGATGGGAGTGGAGGTGTTGAAGGGCATGAGATGAAGTTAAGTCGGCTCTGCTTTAAACGTTATCCATGAAATCGGGATGCGATGGCGACGACGACGAACGCGCCATAGGCGAGGAATGGCGACAGGACGATGCCAGCGATGATCGATGCAATAAGCGTGGACCTGGGAGAAAGTCCGCCGACGATTTTTGGGAGCGCCCACCTGGCGAGGAGGAAGCCGGGGAGCGTAAAGACGACGAGTGCGCCGATGATGAGCACCGCCTCGGTTTGGATGAGTGCGGTGGGGATGGGGGATGTCATGAAATAAATTTAGTGGTTTTGGGGGGAGTGAATGAGGGGCGAGTGCATGGTTCCCGGGAGGATTTTCTTAGATTTGCGGCCGATTCGAGCTGTTTAAAGGGGAAATTGGGCTGCTCTGAGGGCCTGATGAAGAGGCTGGAAGCGATTGCAAAATGATGCGCTTGCGAAGGCTGAAAAGATGAACTGGAAAGTTTGTACCCTGGCGATGGTTTTCCTGGTCCCGTAGTTCAATGGATAGAATAGAAGTTTCCTAAACTTTTGATACAGGTTCGATTCCTGTCGGGACTACAACGCCGCCGTAGCTTAACGCAAAGGCGGACAACGCTGGTGGCAAAGAAATCAAAACCGCTTAATCGAAAATGGATTGGCGGTTTTTGCATTTATAGCCAATCAACCTTTATCATCGAAAGTCAAAGTTGTGGTGAGCAATTAGGTGAGTTGAGATTTCGTAATCTCGATTGACTGATGATTGTGTAACTGCATGTAAGTGAAGGTGTTCGAATCTTGAACATCTTGATTGGGAGTGATCGCGAGCTGAGATTTATATCATTTGTGGTGAGCGATGAAGAAGACATTCAATCAGAATTTTATTATTAGGCAGGTTTTGAAAAACGGTGGGACTACATCACTGATCTACTTGCGGATAACGGTTAATGGTCGGCGGACAGAGTTGTCGTTGCAACGCGAATGCGAGACTTCTAAATGGGATTCGTCGCGTGGACGATTGATTGGCAAAACCGAAGATGTTCGGTCATTCAATGTCTACCTCGATTCAGTGCAGGGCAAGATCTACGAGATATTCCAGGGTTTCATTTCATCGGGAATTGATTTCGATGCGAATAAGATAAAGGCGAGGTACTTGGGACTAGATCACAAGCAACCGAAGATGTTCCTTGAAGTGTATGAAGGGCATAACAAGGAGTTTGAATTGCTTGTGGGACGTGGGTTGTCGTATCGATCGCTTCAAAAGTATAGAACGATCAAGGGTTATGTGGCTGAGTTTATTCAGAGTCGTTACAGGTCAAATGATATTGAGCTGGAGAAAGTTGACTATGAATTCATACGAAGCTTTGAGATTTGGCTCAAGACGGTGAAGGGATGTTGTCATAATACGACGATCAATTATCTCAAGAAAATCAAAAAGATCATCAATCAGTGCCTGGCTAAACGGTGGGTTCACGTCAATCCGTTTGCCGGGTATAAGATGTCGGTGAACGAGACACATAAGACATTCCTGAGTGAACATGAGTTGTCAATTGTTGCTGGATTGAAACTCACTAACCCATCGCTTGAACACGTTCGTGATTTATTCCTGTTCAGTTGTTATACAGGTTTGGCTTATTGTGATGTGATTCGATTGACGCCTAAGAATGTTGTTGTGGGTGTGGATGGCGATAAATGGATTTCGATAAACAGGGCTAAGACAAATACACCGTCGAAGATCCCGTTGCTTCCTGCTGCTAGTGCGATACTTAACAAGTATGTGAATAGCCCGGTGATTGAGGTGTCGGGTACTTTGCTGCCGCTCATGAGTAACCAGTGGATCAATGTTTACCTGAAAGAGCTGGCCGAACTATGTGGTATTCCGAAGGGCCTGACATTCCATTGTGCAAGGCATACGTTTGCTACAACGGTGACTTTGACAAATGGCGTTCCGATTGAGACGGTCTCGAAGATGTTGGGACATAAGAGCATTAAGACCACACAGCACTATGCGAAGATTGTAGATAAGAAGGTGAGTGACGATATGAGGGCGTTGAAAATGAAATTCTGTTGATAAACTACTGACGATATGAAACGAATTAAGAGAACGACCAGTAAAGTTCAGGAAACGGACTTTACGGTTAGTCCGAGGTTACAAGAGGCGTTTGTGAGATTCCTGGAGTATCATCCAGCGAAGAGGTTTAGTGTAAACCTAAGAAGCTGGCTACTCGAATTCCTGATGTACGATGGCTCTGCTGAGGCGGAGTATTTGTATCATCTGGTGATTGATCTGGATGGCTTGTTTGAGTTGCTGGAGGTGGTTCAGGAGGAATGGAAGGGGGATAGATTTGCGGACTGACGAAGCATCTGCTCATTTCGGACGTCCCTTAACATAATAGGAGAATTTATTAGTGAACTCGCATCCCATTGGTTCGGATTTGGTATCGCCTGGTAGAGACAATTTGACGAATGCGCTGAATTCCTTTTTTTTTAAAATACTTTGGTTTTGATTAGCACCACTTTTGAAGGCAAACCGAAAGGTACTGTCGTTGATTCTTCCGCTGGAGAAATACAGTGAGTCGGCAGGGAACGACCTACCCTGAACATTGACTGTGTCTATTTGATATTCCAATGATTTGAGTGCCTCAGCAAGCTTTGTATCATCAACGTCCGATGTGATCACACCGATTATTCCCGTCACCATTTCGCCAGTTGTAACTGTGTCTTGATCAAGTTGAAAAAATGGAATCATCTTACATGGCTTGTCATCCTTAATCATTGTTTGTTCTTTTGGCGTTTCCTTAGTTGGTGCGTTACACGATAGAATGATAACACCAATAAACAACGGGAGGTATTTCATAGAATGGAAATATCGTGAATTAGTGATTAGAAATGTGGATAACATTAACTCAGTACGTTGAGTAATTTTACTCAGTGTATTGAGTAAATTGTAAAGAGTGGTCTAATCCATTTATTATCAAAGACTTCCGAGCTACACAGAAACACCTGTTTTGTCCAAATGAAGTGGCCGCACAGGAAAACCTGACAATCTCATTCTGTTTTCACCGGAATATTATTGGATTCGTTGGCGGTTCACTAAATCGACATCAATTCTGCATTTGGAGGTAAAATTTCAGAATTCCGTACCTTTGGAGTATGGAAACTCACGCGCATCAAAACCGACCCAATGTCGACCTTCGTTGGTTTTGGGATTTTGAAGTTTCCAAAATCGACTGGCGCAAGAGCTATAAAACGATCATCTCA
>DASRSO010000108.1:0-5190 GCA_035656375.1 Cyclobacteriaceae bacterium
GTTCACAAAAGATCTCAAAGGTGCTGTTCGACAAAGGCATTCCGATCATAGGTGTTCCCAAGACCATCGACAACGACCTGTCATCTACAGATGTGACATTCGGCTTTCAAACAGCTGTACAGATCGCGACCGACAGTTTCGATAAACTGGTGACGACTGCAGAAAGTCACCATCGTTGTATGATCATGGAAGTGATGGGCCGCGATGCCGGCTGGATCGCACTTCACACGGCAATTGCAGGTGGTGCAGAGCTCTGCCTTATTCCCGAGATACCGTATGACGTTCGCAAGATCCTGAAACGCATCGAGAGTCGTTATAAAAAAGGCCGTGGCTTTGTGAACATAGTAATTGCCGAAGGCGCCAAGCCAAAAGAAGGAAGCGTAACCTCTTCGAAAGGCGAAAAAGGATCGGAACACGTGCGACTTGGCGGCGTGGCATACCAACTCTCGAAGCAACTCAAAGACTGCGGCTGCAAAGCCGAGATCCGCGAGACGGTATTGGGACATACGCTCCGTGGCGGCTCCCCCGTGGCATTCGACCGTGTGCTGGCAACCCTGTTCGGGGTGCGGGCATTCGAGCTCGTGCTCGAAAAGAAATTCGGCCACATGGTCAATTATCGCAACAACACAATCGATTACGTAACCCTGGAAGAGGCCACCAGGCAATATAATTTCGTCAGCAAAGACTCATACCTGGTGAAAGCCGCCAGGGGTTTGGGAATTTCATTTGGTGATTAGTTAAATTCGCAGCCTATTTAAATTATTCTCATTCATGAAAACGATCAACGACATCAACTTTAGCGGTAAACGCGCCCTCATTCGTGTTGACTTCAACGTGCCTCTCGACAAGAGCTTCAATGTGACTGACGACAACCGTATCCGCGCTACCATCCCCACTCTCAAGAAAATTCTCGCAGGCGGTGGAAGTTGTATTTTGATGTCGCACCTCGGTCGGCCGAAAGATGGACCGGAAGAAAAGTATTCATTGAAACATACCATTAAAACCACAGAACAGCTTCTTGGCAAACCGGTGCAATTTGCAAATGACTGCATCGGTGAAGAGGCAAAAACAAAAGCTGCGAACCTTAAACCCGGCGAAGTCCTTTTGCTCGAAAATCTTCGCTTCTACAAAGAAGAAGAAAAAGGTGATGTCGCTTTCGCTGAAAAACTTTCGAAGCTTGGTGACCTCTACATCAACGACGCATTCGGAACAGCGCACCGCGCACACGCATCCACTACCATCGTTGCACAGTTTTTTAAAGAAAAAGGTGCAGGTTACGTGATGGCCGCAGAGCTCGACAATGCAAAGAAGGTAATGGAGAATGCCGCGAAGCCTTTCGTGGCGATCATGGGTGGCGCAAAAATTTCCGATAAGATCCTGATCATCGAACGTCTTCTGGATAAAGTGAATCACCTCATCATCGGTGGTGGCATGAGCTATACGTTCTTCAAAGCATTGGGTGGCAACGTTGGGAAATCACTCGTTGAAGAAGATAAGCTCGACCTGGCGAAAGAGCTCATCCAAAAAGCAAAGAACAAAGGTGTCGAACTTCACCTGCCGATCGATTCTGTGATCGCCGACAAGTTTGATGCGAACGCAAATACAGAGATTGCGATGAACACATCTATTAAAGATGGCTGGATGGGCCTCGACATCGGACCACAGTCGATCGAAGTGTTCAGCAAAGTGATCGAGAGCTCGAAGACCATTCTTTGGAACGGACCCATGGGTGTTTTCGAAATGGAGAAGTTCGCGACCGGCACAAAGAAAGTTGCAGAAGCCGTAGTGAAAGCCACCGGCAAAGGAGGATTTTCACTCATCGGTGGTGGCGACTCGGCAGCAGCTGTGGCTCAGCTTGGGTTTAGTGACAAGGTGAGCTATGTATCTACTGGCGGTGGAGCACTCCTTGAATACTTCGAAGGCAAGGTTCTTCCTGGTGTAAAAGCACTGGAATAACCACCGTCCAGCATCCAATACCCGATCTCCATTCGCTGGAGATTGGGTATTGGAAAATGGATATTAGTACGGTTTTCCGCTTCAACCACATCCGCTATCCATTACCTTAGGGTGTGGCTACTCCACAAGAAATATTAAAACAATATTGGGGCTACGACCAGTTTCGCCCTCCGCAGGAAGACATCATTAACACCGTCCTGCAGAGACGCGACGCGCTTGCCCTTTTACCGACAGGCGGAGGAAAGTCCGTCTGTTTCCAGGTGCCCGCGCTTGCCATGGACGGCCTGTGCATAGTGATCACTCCACTGATCGCACTCATGCAAGACCAGGTGTTGCAACTGAAGAACCGGGGCATACCTGCCGTCGCCATCTACTCAGGCCTCGGCCATTCGGAGATCGACGTACTCCTCGACAACTGTGTTTACGGGTCTACCAAATTTCTATACGTCTCGCCCGAACGACTCCAGACCGAGTTGTTCCAGGAGCGTTACAAAAAAATGAAGGTCGCGATGGTAGCCATCGACGAAGCTCACTGTATCTCGCAATGGGGTCACGACTTCCGTCCACCATATCTTGAAATAAAGATCCTGAGAGAACTTAAGCCCGACATCACGTTCATCGCTGTCACGGCTTCTGCTACGAACAAGGTGAAAGAAGACATCGTTAAGTACCTGGAGCTCAAGGATCATGCAACATTCCAGATCAGTTTCGCGCGCACCAATCTTTCGTTTGTTGTGAGGAAGTCTGAGAACAAAGAGAAAAAGATGCTCGAGATACTGAAGCGTGTGCAAGGTCCGGCGATCGTATATCTCCGCTCACGCAAAGGCACAATGGAGTATGCGAAATATCTCGAGCGACAAAAGATCTCGTCGACGTATTACCATGCCGGGTTAAATCACCTCGAACGCGAGAAACGCCAGGAAGAGTGGATCCAGAACCGCGTGCGTGTTATGGTTGCTACCAATGCCTTCGGGATGGGCATCGATAAACCCGACGTACGTGTTGTGATCCACATGGACATCCCCGAAGACCTAGAATCGTATTACCAGGAAGCAGGCCGCGCGGGGCGCGACGGCAAGAAAGCTTTCGCGACAATCGTATATCATCCGTCGGACGTGGAAGGCCTCGAGGCAAAAGTAGAACAGTCGTATCCGCCCGTCGAGCAGTTGAAAACAACTTACCAGGCATTGGCCAACTATTACCAGTTGGCCGTCGGCAGTGGCCAGGACGAATCATTCAAGTTCGACCTCGAAGAATTTTCGAAGCGATTCAACATTCAATCAGGGGTCGCCTTCATCTCGTTGAAAAAACTGGAAGACGAAGGGCTTATTCAAATGAGCGAAGGATTTTACCAGCCCTCACGTGTTCATTTCCAGGTTGACAATAAAAGACTGTATGAATTTCAAATCGCGAACGCACATTTCGAACCATTGATAAAAACTATACTGAGGTTGTATGGTGGCGAAGCGTATTCGGGATTCGTAAAGATCTCAGAAAAGCAACTGGCTGGGTTCCTTAAAATGACAGACAAATCGGTTGTTTCTTATCTCGATCAGCTTTCCAAATTAAACATTCTCGATTACGAACCTGCGTCCGATAGTCCAACCATAACTTATCTTACGGCGCGGCAGGATGCGGCACGTTTACAAATAGATCGCAAACGGCTTGAAGAGCGGCGTAAGCTTCACATGAGCAAGATGAAGGCGATGGTGAACTATGTTACTCAAGATCGCACGTGTCGGATGCAGGTGATGCAGGAATACTTCGACGAGTTGAACACGAAGCCGTGCGGGATGTGTGATATATGTATAGATCGAAAGAAGAAGGAAGATCTTCATGCGTTGAAGAACTACCGCGAGCAGATCTTATATCTCCTGAAACAAAAGAAGATGCCCGTTGACGAGCTTCAAACGGCAGTTGAACCTGATGATGAGGAAGTATTTATAGAGGTTGTAAGAGAGATGTTGGATGAGGGAATTCTTTACTATGATGATTTTTGGTTGATCGGGATCAAATAATCAACTACGCTCTCTTCAACTCGATCACCGTCAATTCCGGCGGCATCCCTATCCTGCCAGGATACCCGAGATACCCATATCCCCTGTTCACATACAGATACTGCTTTCCTTCGTTGTACAATCCCGCCCACTGCTTGTAAACATACTGCGACGGACTCCACTTGAACCCACCGATCTCTACACCAAACTGGAACCCGTGTGTATGTCCCGAGAACATCATATCGATGTCGGGATAATTGGGTCTTACCTGTGCATCCCAGTGACTCGGATCGTGCGAGAGCAATAATTTTACCGCAGCTTCTTCCGAACCCTTATACGCCTGGTCGAGCTTACCATACTTCGAAAACCTTCCTGCTCCCCAGTTCTCTATACCAAGGATCGCAATCTTCTCTCCTCCCTGTTCAATGATCCTGTTCTGGTTCATCAGGATATCGAAACCCATTTCTTTATGCGCGATCCGGAGATCTCGCAGGTTATCATCCCACACCTTGCCCTTCAGTCCTGCGTAGTCTCCATAATCGTGATTGCCAGTTGTTGAGTAAACTCCTAACGGAGCTTTAAACTTTCCAAAGATCGGAACATAGTCCTTCACTTCTTCTGCATGATCATTTACCAGGTCGCCCGTGAAGAAAATAATGTCCGGCTTCTCTGCAAGCATCATATCCACTCCCCCGCTTACAGCTGTCTTATTCCAAAAACTCCCCGAGTGAATATCCGACACCTGGCCGATCTTCATTCCGTCGAATGCTTTCGGCAGGTTTGGCAACACTACCGTCGACTTACGGACCCGATAGTCATGCGCGCCAGAAACGATCCCGAACGTCATCGCGCCAAACGGAACAGCCGATGCAACTAACGCCGCTTTGGTTAAGAACTCAGAGCGGGAGATCGCTTCACCGGGCAGAGATTCACCGGGACCTTTGTAGAAGAATGACGCTGCCCAGCGAACACCTCTCTGAAGGTCATCGACGAACACGAATATTATCCCGAAGAATTTAGACAGGTACGTCCCCATTATGAATGTCCTGAGCCACAACCACACGTCGCGATTGATCTTGTAGGGGTCCGACAGGTTATACCACGCCAGGGTAACAACGGTAACTACCGTAGGTATCCAAAACCCATAACGGATCACGGATTTCCACAACGGCGACCAATTTCTGCTCACCGCCAAAACCGCCTGGACCAGGTAGAAGTCGATCACTCCGAGGAGGAT
>DASRSO010000109.1:0-14856 GCA_035656375.1 Cyclobacteriaceae bacterium
TGCTATTCTTAACGACATCCTCGACTTCTCCAAGATCGAAGCAAATAAGGTTACGTTGGAGCATGTGGATTTCGACCTCGAAGAATCGATCGACAACATCGTAAAGATGCTGCAGCCGAAAGCCCACGAGAAAGGCATCAGGATAGACTACACCTACGATTCACGGCTGCCTAAGGAAGTGAAGGCCGATCCCGTGCGCATGAGCCAGATCATGACCAACCTGGTCAGCAATGCAGTGAAATTTACCGAGTCGGGTACGGTAACGGTCGAGGTGAAGCATGGAGTACCAAGCCAGGCTGTGAACGGCCTCGAATATTTCTTTTTTGAGTTCAGGATAAAAGACAGTGGCATTGGTATCCCCGAGGATAAACTCCAGACCATCTTCGACAGCTTCTCACAAGCTGCGAGTGATACCACGCGTAAGTTTGGCGGAACGGGACTGGGCCTTACAATTACGAGAAGGCTGATCAACCTGATGGGCAGCGACATTCACGTGACCAGTAAGCCCGGCGACGGATCGGACTTTCACTTTACCCTGAAACTCGAAAAGGGAAAGGTAGTGAAGCCAACAGTAAAACCTCCCGACAAGAACAAAGACATCCTCAAAGAAAGGAACATCCTGGTGTTGCTTGTGGAAGATAACCGTGTGAACCAGGTGGTTGCCACGAACTTCTTCCGTCGCTGGGGCGTGCAATACGACATTGCCAATAACGGTCGCGAAGCCGTGGATATGGTAACGAAGAAGATGTACGACATGGTGTTCATGGACTTACAGATGCCAGAGATGGATGGCTACCAGGCTACGCATGCCATCAGGCAGATGAAAGACTCTTACTTCAAAAAACTTCCGATCGTTGCCCTTACGGCTTCGGCAATGACAAGTATGCGCGACAAGGTTATGGCTTCGGGAATGACCGACTTCATGACCAAACCATTCCAGCCCGAAGATCTTCAGCAGATAATCCTGAAATACACGACTCCTGAAAAACAGGAAGGTATGACGAACTCGATCTCAAATACCCTCGATATGTACACCGAGGGAAACATGGATTTCAAGAAAGAGCTGATCGGCCACCTGATGAGGAATATCGAAGAACTGCAGACCTCGCTTCAACAATCGGTGACGCAAAAAGATTCGACCCCATTCCAGATAGCTGCACATAAGTGCCGGACAACACTTACGATGTTGGGAGATCATGAGTTGTTGAAAGTGGTCGACGAAGTAAAGGAGGCGCTCGAACATCAGAAGAACGGTGCACTGAGCACAATACTCGATCAGAAGTTTACAAAACTTGTAAAGGAGACGATGGAGGGATTAAACGAGGAGCTTGACGCCATCAAAACCCGCTAATGTACAACCAGGGTCTGTATCTGTTCGAGTGACTTCCCTTTCGTTTCAGGCATGATCTTCCAGGCGAAGAACAACTGCACGACGGAAACCCCTGCGAAGATCGCAAAGGCATAAGCGCCACCCAACTCAGACGACTTAACAACAATAGGGAACGTCCATGAAATGATCCATGCCATGATCCAGTGGGTGAAGCTTCCCAGTGTTTGACCCTTCGAACGAACACTATTGGGGAAGATCTCCGAGATGAAGACCCAGATCACCGCCCCCTGCGACAAGGCGAAGAATGCAATGAAAATGATCAGGTAGAGCATCACGGAATAGCCGGCAAATTGTTGAGTGAAGAATGACCATGACACGAGTCCGAGAGAAATGATCATTCCGAAAGAGCCAATGATGAGTAATGTCTTTCGTCCGAGTTTGTCTATTACAGTAATTGCGAGGATCGTAAAGATCATGTTGGTAACGCCGATCGACACTGCTTGCAGCAGTGCGCCGTCTTTCGCGAGGCCGGTCATTTCGAAGATGCGGGGCGCGTAGTACATGATTGCGTTGATGCCTGCGAGTTGATTGAACATGGCGAGAGCGACGGCATAGAAGATCGGGACCGAATAGACTTTGGTGAAGAGGCGTTCGTTCTTAACCGACTCGGAAGAAAGAGAAAGGGAAACCTCCTGCGCAGATTTCAATGGGTCGGGATCGCCGATCTTTTCAAGTACTTGCAAAGCCTCGGCCTGCCGTCCATGTTTGATAAGCCAGCGCGGGCTTTCCGGAACAAAGAATACCCAGAAAAAATATAATGCCGCGGGCACGGCCTGCACTCCCAGCATCCATCGCCACGCCTCGTCGCTTACGCCAAACAAAAGATAATTCGACACGAATGCGATCAGTATGCCCGACACAATATTGAACTGGAACAACGCAACCAGCCTGCCTCTCGAAGCGGCGGGCGATATTTCGGAAATGTACATCGGTCCCACCACCGACGAGGCACCGACTCCAATCCCGCCAAGGAAACGAAAGATCACGAACACTTCCCAGGTGCTGGTAAGAGCCGTGCCTAACGACGTGAGCAAGTACAACACGCCTATCGCCTGCAGCATTTTCTTACGACCATATTTCTCGGCGGGCTGGCCGGCGATCAGTGAGCCAAGCACCGTTCCAAACAACGCCGACGAGACTGTAAAGCCATGCCAGAAGTCGGATAGTGACCATAACTCCTGTATTGATTTCTCAACGCCGGAAATAACTGCGGTATCGAAGCCGAAGAGAAAACCTCCCAGGGCTGCGACGATTGAATTGCGGACTGCTGTATTCATTTATTTTATTACCTGTCGGATAGTCTATAGACAAATTTCAATCCCGACCATGTGTCATCAACTGCACAGACTTTAACATCGACCAAACCATTCTTCAATCCAAAATCGCGAATGATATTTTCATCGAGGTCGGTGGGGATCTTTGCAGATTTCTTTGGCCATGATATCCACATCATCCCGTCTTTCTTCAGGATCTTCTTGTTGGCCAGGAACTGCTTCGAAAAAGTCTTGAGGTCTTTAACAAAGAGGTGTATGAAGTCGAGATCTTTTGTTGCATTTATCTTAAGGTCGGGCGGAAGCGGGCTGATCCAGTTAAAATAATCATCCGGAGGGCTGATGATCTTGCACCTGAAGGCTTCTTTTAACCCAAGTTTTTTGCCAAGAGGTGTTCCTGAATAACCTGCCATTATTGAATAGTTCCCGGTGGTGAATACTTCCTGCTTGCATCGTCAATCACCAAAACCCAATCTTTCCCTTCCTTCGGTGGGGTAAACGTTCTCTGGCCCGACTTTGCGTCGGCACCCGGCGTTACCTTGCCAGTCTCCGGGCTATACCAATAAACTTTCTTCGTGCTGCCGCTGATGCGGGAGACATCGATCGTCACAGGTTCGTTTTGCGGAAGGTAAATGAAAGCATAAGTGTTATTCGCGTCGCGTGTGGCAATCAAAAGATCTTTGTAGTCGGTACCGGCTTTTGAGAGAATGATCGACTGGTCGGGTATCCTTACAAAGTATGGCCGCGACAGCATAAGATTTTTAAGGTGTTTCATTTGATTGGCGGCTGCAGCTTCGGATGCCTGTTGCCATGTGAGGATCGTGTCGCCATTTGTAATGGGTGCATATAATTCCTTGTTGGCAAAACCCCAGACGGCGTGATGGCCATATGTGACGCCACAACCACCGGCAAACACTCCGCGATAAATACGAGCTCTTACGTCATAGGCAGTGAAGTAACCTCGGCCAGCCCTGGTCCATTTACCGTCCCATGGATTAACGGGGTGATCTTCGTAGCAGGGTTCCATGTCGAGCACGGGCTTCGTAGGCTTCAACGATATATCGTTGGCGATCATCTTCCATACTTCTATCTCGCGCGTACCGTGACTCGATTGCTGGGCGTTCATATCGAGCCATTCTTCGTTGTGCAGATTGGTTGAAGTGGATTGACCTCCCGGCGGGTGATAAGTAATGAATGCGTCTTTGCCCAGGACGTCTTCAATGCCCCTGGCCATGGCGCGCCATATTGCGCGATCGTCGCCGTCTTTATAAACGGGTGGTCGGTCGCCTCCGATTATCCAGATGATGTTGGCGTTCTTACTTTTATACCTGGTAGCAAGTGTCCTTGCGTAGACTTCAGCATTTTGTTCATTAAAGATCTTCGGCCCCTCTCCCCACATCGGCACCACTTTATCTCCCCACGTGGGAAGCAATCCAACATACATTCCTTTTTCGATGATCTTATCAATTACGAAATCCACATGGTCCCAATAGTCATACTCGTATGCACTCTTAGGATCACTGCCGGGTGTGATGTTTAGCTGTGTTGGATCTTCGTTGTTCAAAGGCCAGTCGCCATAACGATTGGGTTGACGAATTCCGTTGAACTCCGCAAGGGCAACTGCCTGGATCACATTGAAGCCCTGCTTGCGTCGTGTTTCGAGAAATGTCTCAGTGTCTTCGCGGGTCATGCGATGAAACAATTCCCAATCGGTATCGCCCAGCCAGAAGAATGGCTGGCCGGTAGAGTCGGCCAGGTACCGGTGATTGTCGCTGACGCGGATTTGCGCAACACCCGATGCAGTAACCAACAACAGACAGATGGCAACGACGATTCGCATCTCTAAAAATAACAAAAGCCCCGCAGTTTTCGCTGCGGGGCTTTTTTAACGATTTAGTTTATTTGGCCTGGATTAGTTCTTGTTCATCTTCTCCATTTCGGCGTTGAAGGTGTCCTTGAACTTCTCATAGTCATAATCGATCTTCAGACGTTCGTCTTTAGAAAGACGCTCGTTGTATTTCGAGATAAGGTCCGCTGCGGAAAGCTCGATAGCAACATAAGTCTTGTAGTTACCATCTGAAGTCTTTACCAGCTTCTCGCATTTTGTTACGATGCCAGAAAGAGTCTGGTCTACAACTTCCCTGTTGAGGCTTTCGAAGCGCTGCTCGAGTTCTTCTTTGTTGTTCATTGTGCGAGAGTTCACGTAGTTATCAGTTACAGTTTTAACTGTAGTGTTGATAGCTTGAGCGAGCTCGTTGCGTGCGTTGGTCAGGGCCTTCTTCTTCGAAGTCACCTGGTCCATGCTTTCGCCAATAGAGTTGGAACGGAATGCATCCTTGGTAGTGAAGTACTCAGGGCCAGAGCAGGGAACAACTACTTCAGTTTCCCCCTGGGGCATCTTTTCTTTACTCTTACAGCCTTCGATAGCTACGGCTGCAGCAATTACCAGGACTAACGAGAGGTTGGTTAACTTTTTCATATTCACAGTTTGAGATTGGTGTGCAATTTAACTTAATACAATTAACGGGCCATAGTTAAGATTCAACGATTTTGGCATAAATACCAGCATTTTACTGCAAAATTGCATTTAAAAGCTCCGGCAGTTTTTGTTTCTCCAGTTCATCGATCGACTTATTGTAAGCCTCCTGGCTCGACCTTTCATAATCAAGACTATATCCCTTTACCCTGTCGATGGTAGTCGCGTATATCTCTTTATTATCTTTTGTAGTCGCAACTTTAATGATTGCTGTAACATACGTTATGTAAATACTGCCGGAAGCAGATCCTTTCTCTGAATCAGCTTTCACATCGAGCCACAGTTCCGACTTATTCTTATCGTCGGTGAATTCGAAGCCTGCAGTTGCGAGGTAGTTCTTGATCTTGTTGGTAACCTGGCGTGTTGACTTATCTACGCCCAGACTTTTTTCATCTGCCGAGAGGTACACCAACGGGCGACTTACTTTCATGAGCACGTTTGCCGTGGGCACAACCATACGCGCTGCAACGAGTTGATATATCTCAGAGGCATTCTGACCGGCGAAGGAAAGCACGTCTACTTTAACAGCGAGTGATTGTTCCATGTCGCGGGAAGTGATCTTGGTAAGAAGGATCTTTGCAGTGCCTGCACCATCAGTCTTGTATTGGGGAAACACATCGCCCGAACCCTTTTCAAATTTTGCGATCAGGGGAAGGTCTGCAAGTGGCTTGCCCGAATCTTTGTACGCAGCCTTTGCGATCACCGAAGCGCCACTTTGCGTAACGCGCCTGTTGAGATCAAGCGCCGCGGGAGTATTGGCGATAGTAATGTTGTCGAGTTGTTTTTGGATGCTGGCAATGATCTCGTTGGTCAACAAGATCTCTTTTCCTTCGAAGTCGAGGCGGATCGGTTCACCCAGGTACTTTTCGATAGCGCGGAAGCCCTGGAAGTAAAATCCTAACGACTCAACGGTGTTGCCTGCCCGTTCAGATGCCTTTGCTTTCGTGAAGAAGTCCAGTCCTAACGTAACAGCATCGCGTTTTTGCTGGTCCTTGATCTCTTTGTAACGCGCCTTCGAGAGGCGGTAGTAGATCCAGTAGTTCCGGTCGTCCTCCCATGAGTCGACCTGCTCGTATTCTTCGAGCTCGTCGGCGACGGTGGTATTGATTATCTGCTCGTATTTCTCTGTAAATTCCTTGTTTACGTCTATGGATGTGAGTACGCTGCTCGACGAAACATTGACCTTGATCTCGGAAATCAGGTCCTCCAGGGCGCTTTTTTTGGCCGACTGGATGTAGTTGTTGGTGCCGTCCTTCACGGAATGACCGATACCCACATAATATGCGGCTTCGTTAGGTTTTGCCGACAGCCACGCGGGTTTTGCGTTCTGAACGTCTTCCTTAGACGTCTTTTTCTTCGACTTTTTTTGCGCATCGCAAGAGACGCAAATCGCCATTAAAACGAGAATGAAGAGGGGTTTCACAGACTAAATATATCTACAAATCCGTTCAAATATATGCCAGTTTCATGCCATTACTAAATGGGGGTAGTACCGGTGTAAGAATTAACGTCTTTTTTAACTGAAATTTGGTAGTTTTGGTTGAATGTGAAGGGATTATGAAAGGATTATGTACGATTTTACTGGTGCTGGTGCTTCTTAGCTGCCAGGAGCCTGAAACAGTTTCGGAGTTTACAGGTAACGAGATCTCTTACGAGCTCGTGGCGGGTTCTGAGTACAATGTGAATGGCACGATCAGTTTCAAAGAACGTGTCGACGGATTTACGACAGTCCTCATCCAGCTAAAAGGAACAGACGGTGATTTGAAACACCCGGTGCATCTTCACCTGGGCACCATAGCGACACCACAAGCGGATGTTGCGGCACTTCTTTCGCCCGTAATTGCGTCGACCGGCAAGAGTGAAACACTTCTCGATCACCTTGCCAATGATACCCCGATCAGATACAAAGACCTCTCTTCTCTCGAAGCTTGCATCAAGATACACCTGGCCGATTCAGGTGCGGGTCGTGATGTGATACTTGCTGGAGGAAATATTGGGGAGTCTTATGTAAAAGAACTTTCCAATGGTCGCTCGTCAGGGTTTGCAGTTTGCAGCAGCAATTAATTAAAATCTGTACAACAATCCGGTGGTTATCCCTGCCCTGTAAGGTTTCAAGGTAAAGGGCTCGTTAAGCTTCTCCTTCGAGATGAATGAGTAAATGAACGTTGGTTCTATAAACCACCCTAAATGTTCGTTGATCTCCAACTCGTTTCTGTAAAAGAGTTGATACGAAACATAGCTCGCCTTTTTGAAATTGTAACTGTACGCCAGTCCTGCTCCAAGCTTGTGCTTCAGCTTGTCCCCTTTTATCGTAACCAGTAAACCCGAGGTCACACCAATGTTCGTCATTGAGTAGTCGAACGTCTTGCTTTGCTGTTGCCTGTTGATCTCAAACACCCACTCGTCGCCAACCCGCGTTACCTGTGCATCTTTGTTATAATAGTTGTACGTAAGCTCCTGTTGTTGCCTGTAGAACGAAACACCTCCATAGTAACCAAAGATTCGATTGATGTCGCGCTGGAAACCGGCGTCGATGCCGAAGCCGAAGCGTTTCATCGATAAAGGCGAACGATGCTCGAGGCCCTGGATGATTAGGTTGTCGTTACCCGAAGGGATGATCTTTTGAAAAGAGAGGGATGGGGTAACAGAAAAGTAAAATTGAAATTTTGATTTTGGTTTTTTGTAAGGGGGAACGACTTCCGCAGCGGTGGTCTCCTGGAGTTTTTCTTCGGGTTTTTCCACAATTTCTTCGGGCTGCTCAACAAGGCTTTCCTCGTTGATTTGTTCAGTTTTTTCTTCGGCTGCGGGTACAGTTTCTATCTCAGCAGCAATCATTTCTTTTCTTTCTGTGTCTTTTTCAATCAAGGGCACTTGTTCCTGCTTCTCAATAATTTGTTGTTGCTCTCCACCTTCCTTAACTACCTCAATTTTTTTATCAGCCGACACTGTTTTTACATCAACCTTCTTCACTTCAGAATTCAATAAAGAAATCACCAGCACTCCCATTGCAACATAGCTCGTTGCTTCGAGCAGCAGGGGCCACACGCGATCCTTACTCTTTTGCTGAGCCGCAATTTTCGCCCACAACTCATCCGACGGAGCCTCCTCGTATCGACCCATTCGTTCGCGAATGGAGCCAAAAATGTCATCCTCGTGCAAGTCTTTCATAGTAGTTTGGCCCTGAAGCACCTTTCGATGCTTCAGGGCTTAATTTTTGTTTCAACAATGTTTTTGCGTAGTGCAACTGCGATCGCGATGTGCTCTCGGTAACGTCCATCATCGCAGCAATCTCGGTGTGAGAATATCCTTCTACCTCGTAAAGGTTGAAGACCATCCGGCATTTGTCGGGCAGATGGTTGATCAGCATTACCAGGTAATCATCCGACACCTGGTCGACCGGTACAGACTCTACCTTGAGTACAGCTGCGTCACCTGGGTCATACAACTGCCGGTCTTTCTTGTTCTTATTATAATGGTCGATGGCGGTACGTACCGCCACCGACTTCATCCAACCCTCAATCTTGTCAGCAGACTCTACCTGATGAAACTTTGAGAAGATCTTTATAAACGATTCCTGTAAAACATCTTCGGCTTCTTCGCGGTTGCGGGTGTACCTTCGGCATAAACCCATCAACCTGTTTTTGAAAAGGTCGTAGACCTCCCGTTGAGCTTTAGGCTCACCTTTTTTACATCGATCGTAGAGCTTCTGCAGCACCTTTTGTTACTGCCTTTTGATCACCACTTTCGCAACTCCACCGCCATGCTTACCACCGAACTCATACCACAGTGTGTCGGCTTTGTTCGAGTTCGCAAAGTTTTTATAACCGATCTTTCTTCTTGAGTTGTCGGCCCATGCTGTGCCATTACGTGGCCCGAGGCCGGGAAGTACCTGGAGATCTACGAGGCTGTCGCACTTCACATCGTTCGCAAGCACATCGAGATATATTGCAGTCGTATCGTTAAGCGCCTTGATGAATGTATCGGCATTAGCCTTCGCAAAACAACTGGGGTTCGTCGCAGTAGTATCAGGAGGGTTCGTTACATCTGGCGGATGTACGCCAGCACCCGGGCCTCGTATCGCCAGCATAGCGTAGCCGGCCGGTGCCGAAGGATCTGAAGTGACCGCTTTGTACAACAGGTTATCATAACCCGTAAACCCGGACCCCGGAGTATACCTGATCTTGTTGCCAACCATTACGGCGGTTCCATGTTCCGGTGCTACGTTGATCGAAACAGTCACTGCTGCGGAACACGCATAGTCGTTTGCAAGTACATCAACAGTTACAGGCCCGGTCACATTCTTCACAGTATCCGGCCGCGTGTACACTACTCCTTTACAGGGCAGGTGCGTCGTGTCTGTCGGGATAACTATCCCTATCGAATCTTCGCCGAGTATCTTATTATCGCTTGAAAGTACACGGAACGAAAACGAGTCGCTGTGCGCATTTGATTTTGGCGAATACTGCAGCAATCCCTTGCCAAGATCTTTCAGGTTACCATTGCGGGTGGTGCCAGTGATCTCTACTTTGATCTTTCCCGGCGAAACGATCCGGGCACCGAGGTCGATAAATCCGTCACCACCTGGAAGGAAATAAGCCGGGTCGTTGTTGATCGCTAGCAGCTGTCCATCGGGGTCGTTCTCCATCGTATCACATCCGGCGCCCAGCGCCAGGACAAATGCGATCATCGAGTGTCTTAATTTCATAGAAACGCTTTTAGAGGCTTTTGGAGGTAAGACTGGATTTGTCTTAAGAACGCTGGAAGGGAATAAAAAAAGGCTCCCGTTAAGGAGCCTTTTTTCTAAAAGTGCCTATTCGGCTTAGTAGCGGTAATAATCAGGCTTGAAGGGACCTGAAACCTCTACGCCAATGTACTTGGCCTGCTCATTTGTGAGCACTTCAAGCTCCACACCGATCTTCTTGAGGTGAAGTCTAGCAACTTTCTCATCGAGGTGCTTGGGCAGCATGTACACTTTGTTTTCATATTTGGAAGAGTTCGTCCACAGTTCGAGCTGGGCGATTGTCTGGTTCGAGAATGAGTTCGACATAACGAACGAAGGGTGACCAGTAGCGCAGCCAAGGTTCACGAGGCGGCCTTCTGCAAGAAGGATCACCTGGCGGCCATTCTTCAAAGTATAAAGATCAACCTGGGGCTTCACCTCATCTTTAGTGGCGTTCTTGTTCAACCATGCAACGTCGATCTCGTTGTCGAAGTGACCGATGTTACAAACGATAGTCTTGTCCTTCATATTTTCGAAGTGACGGCCAAGAACGATCGCGCAGTTACCAGTAGCGGTTACTACGATGTCGGCTTGCTTCACAGCTTCGTCCATTGTCTTAACAGCGAAACCATCCATAGCTGCCTGGAGCGCGCAGATAGGGTCGATCTCGGTAACGATAACACGAGCGCCGGCACCACGGAGTGATGCAGCAGAACCTTTACCTACATCACCGTAACCGGCAACAACGGCAACTTTACCAGCCATCATCACATCGGTAGCGCGACGGATCGCGTCGACGAGTGATTCTTTGCAACCGTACTTGTTATCGAACTTCGACTTTGTAACAGAGTCGTTGATGTTGATCGCAGGCAACGGCAGTTTGCCATTATGCATACGTTCGATGAGGCGGTGAACGCCGGTAGTAGTTTCTTCAGAGATACCTTTGATACCCGCAACGAGCTCAGGATAACGATCGAGCACCATGTTGGTAAGGTCGCCACCGTCGTCGAGGATCATGTTGAGGGGCTTACCGTCTTTGAAAGCGTGGAGAGTTTGTTCGATACACCAGTCGAATTCTTTTTCGTTCATGCCTTTCCATGCATAAACAGGGATACCAGCGGCAGCAATTGCGGCAGCTGCGTGATCTTGCGTTGAGAAGATATTGCAAGACGACCACGATACTTCAGCACCGAGTTCGATAAGTGTCTCGATGAGAACAGCAGTTTGGATTGTCATGTGAAGACAGCCAGCGATGCGAGCGCCTTTCAGCGGCTTCTGCTTGCCGAATTCTTCACGGATTGCCATCAGACCGGGCATTTCGGCCTCAGCCAATTTGATCTCTTTACGGCCCCATGTTGCAAGGGCAATGTCCTTCACTTTGTACTTCAGCGTATCGGTTACCATTTGTTTTTAATTTGTGGATAGCAAAAGTACGTGAAAGACCTGCAAATAGCTGCATGTTTTCTAAAAAACGAACTTTTTACCTGAACGCCTGTGTTGAGAGAGGATATTGTACTGCCGACAATGAACAAAAAAGAACAAATCACTAAGATCAAAATTGATGTTGTATCCGATGTTGTTTGCCCCTGGTGCTACATCGGTAAACGTCGCCTCGAAAATGCCCTGTCAAGGCTTCCGGAACACATCCAGGTCGACATCAACTTCCTTCCTTTCGAATTAAATCCAGACACGCCGAAGGCCGGTACCGATCACAAGAGCTATCTCGCCGATAAATTCGGCAGCATGGAACGATATCATCAACTTACCGACCACGTCACCAACGTTGCTGCCGGCGAAGGCCTGAAATTCGACTACGAAAAACAGTCGGTTATACCCAACACACTCGACTCACATCGGCTGATCCAGTACGCCAAAGAGTTTGGCAAACAACCGGAAATGAAAGAAGCCCTGATGAAAGCATACTTCGAACAGGGTATTGATCTTTCGAAGCAGGAGAATCTCGTGGAGATCGCCGGGAACGTTGGGCTCGAAAAAGAAAGCACAAGAAAATACCTCTCATCCGAAAAAGGCATCCAGGAAGTTAAACAAATGGAGCAGCTGAGTTATCGGCGAGGCGTCTCGGGCGTTCCCTTCTATATTATCAATGATAAGTACGGCGTTTCAGGCGCCCAGCCAAGTGATGCTTTCCTTGATATCCTGACGTCTATTTCTTCGCAGGAGCAGGCTGTGCAGGATTAAGCTCATACTCTTTGATAACAGAGGTCCACACCTCCTGTTTCGTACCATTGATTGCAGTCCAAACCGGGATGATGAGTCCTTTCTGTGCACTAATGCCCAGGTAATTTGCCACAGCGGTTTTCGAATCTATCGCAGGAGTGAAAGGCTTGTCGTTGATCTTCTTTTCCTTGAACTGATTTCCGCCATCGGTCGACCACGCGAGATACACGTCGGTCTGATTGTCTTCGTAGTTGCGACGGTCGTAGTAAAGTATGTATACGAAACCACTCGCGGGGTCGATGCATATCCTCGGCAGGAATTGCTCGTGGCCGGGTTCATCCTGGTTGATTCGTGCAGCCACGGTCCAGTTGTCGCCGCGGTTCACTGATCGCATCAGCCACACATCGCCATCTTTCTCTCCGCTCTTATGATCTGAATAAACCATAAACAATGTTCCACGAATACGCGATGCGCTGTTGTCGATCGTAAACACGGAGTTGTTCGCAATACGGCCGAATCCATCTACATCGATGTTCCACCCTCCTACCTGCTCGACGATCGCAAGGTCGGTGCTTATCCACATCTCTCCATCGTATGAGCGATCGTAGAACATGGCACCTTGTCCCGACCATAGGATAAATGTTTTCATATCGTGACCAATGATCGGCAATGAGCCGCGGAGCGTGTGGTCTTCATCAAGACAGTTGCCGCTCGCTTGATTCACTTGAATAGGCTTCGACCATTTCTTGCCGCTGCCCATAACCAGCATGATGTCCGACTTGCAGTCTTCGGCATTGGCACCATATTGATCCGATTGGGTCCATGTGATGATCACTTCTTCCTTTTTTGGATGGGCGGTAAGAGATGGATTGTATTGTTGTCTTGTTGAAGGTGCTGACACAGAAAAAGGAACGCTCCAGGTCTTTCCACCATCAGCCGACGTGGTCGAGAAAATGTCGGTAAAGGCAGATGTCGAATACGCCATGTGAAAGTTTCCTTTCGAATCGGCTGTGATTGCAGGCATGGCGCCGCCAGTTTCGCCGAACGAAAAAGTGGATTGCGCCCAGGTGACACCGCCGTCGTTGGAATACATAACCTTTCCAGCGGCAAAGGCAGCCATGTTCTTGTTGTTCTTGGGGCTTACTGCGATGGCCGTGCCGGGCGATGACTTCTCGTTGTCGAGATCAGCCAGTTTATAATTTGTAACCTGGGCCGTAGCGGCGGAACAAGCGAAGAACAAAAGCAGCGCGATAACTCTCATAACAAATATGAGCCCCCAAGTTGAAGAAATTTTGCAAACATTTTTTAGTTTTTTTCTTCAAATGAGCCCGTGAACGAGGTCGTCGACATTGTTGTCATAATGAACACGCTCACTTCAATGTTGTCACCGGCTAAGATCATGACCACACCCGCATCTTCAAAAACCTACCTAAGGAATTGAACAGGGTTCGCTCGGCTTACTTTAAGGGTCCTGGACAATACAGTAACGCCGGTGATCAAAACGCACGCCGAGGCACTCTGCAGAAATATTGCAATCCCGATGCCTTGCTGATAAGCAAATTGAGTAAGCCAGAGTGACATTAAATAGTACGCAAGCGGACTTATGAGCACAAAGGCGATTATTACAGGCCTTAAGAATCCCTTACCAAGCAACGCCACGAGCGATGAGGTATTCGCACCCAAAACTTTTCTTATACTGATCTCTTTACTCCGGCGCGAGGTTGTATGTAATACAAGTCCATACAAACCAAAAGCAGAGATCATGATCGATAAGATTGCCAGGCAGGTAAAGAGATTTCCGAAGCTTTTCTCTTTCTCATACGCCTGCGCAAATCGCTCGTCGAGAAATTGAAAGTTGAATGGCCTGCCGAAGTTCTGTTGATTCCAAGTGTCACGAAGAAAGCTTACGGTCGAAGGGGTATTCTCCGGGCGGATCTTCACCAGGACTTTATATAAAAGTTTATAGTCGACCTGTAGAACCATGGGCTGTATAGCATGATGAAGCGAGGCAAAATTGAAGTCGCGCACCACACCTATAATGACGCCCGATTTGGCCACCCGCCATCCGCTGTTGCTTGACCTGAAATAATGAAGTGGTTTACCCACGGGATCATTCCACTCCGGTCCGTGTCGCGCCACCAGTTCTTTAACAGCCGATTCATTAAGCATGAAGTTGAGCGTGTCTGTTATGATGTCGTCCGAGAAGGCGCGACCGCTGACAACTTCGATACCCATGTTTGAAACAAACTGCGGATCGACATAAAAGCCTGGAAAGTTCTCGCTGTTTTCATACAGCGTTTCGGAAATGGAATAAGGCATCGTGTAGGTAAGATCACCCGGCAAGGTGAGCGACGCAGACACATTGACCACATTCGGATTGCGAAGCAATTCTGAGCGAAACACATCGATCTTCCGATTGATACCCGGCCCCCCAACGTTAAGGATCACCACCTGGTCCTGGTTGAAGCCGGGATCACGGTTCTGCATGTAATCAAGCTGGTGAATAATGACACCGGTACTTATCAAAAGAAAAGAAGTGATGCCAAATTGTACGACAACAAGCGGAGTCCGTAACGAGAATCCGGATGTTGTACTTAATCCTTTTAGTGAAGCAACCGGCCTGAGCGATGCGATCACAAACGCAGGGTAGAAACCGGCAATCAACCCTATTGCAAGTGGAAACATCAACATCAGTGCCGGTACAAATCCCGGAAGAACTTCGAAGGCTTTCTGAAATGAAACACCACTGATCCATTCGAAC
>DASRSO010000110.1:0-8397 GCA_035656375.1 Cyclobacteriaceae bacterium
CTAATTCGTTACTGGCCGCGATCCTAAACGCCATATCGGGTAATAAACCGCTGTTTAAAAAGATGCAGGACTGGCTGTTGACCATGCGACCAGTGATGTCGGCTAACCCACATTCGGGTGCAATGCAACTTGAGGTAGAATTTAAATCCGAGCAACAGCAACGAACGTCGGTCAAGGAAGCACTGCACCTTCTCGACCAGTACGGGCCGGGTGTGATCGCGCTAGACGAATTCCAGGAAATACATTCGTGGGATATTGAACCATCTTCGATCGAAGGATGGCTCAGATCGGAGATACAGGGACTTAAAAATCTCAGGTTTTTATTCGCGGGAAGTCAAATGCATTTAATGTCGGAGATCTTCACCTCTGCAAAGAGGCCATTTTACGCCAGCACACAAAGTGTTGTGATAGGCAAGATCGATGAGACGGAGTACTCAAGTTTCATTCAGAAGCAATTCAAAAATAACAGCTGCAAGATCGGTAAGGACGAAACACACGCAATCCTCGAATGGGCCGACGGAAACACCTACAACGTTCAGCTTCTTTGCAACCGGGTATTTTCTGCAGCCCAAAAAAACGTGTCGCTTGATATTATTAACCAGTCAATCCTCGAAATCTATGAAGGAAGTAAGCTGTCCTTCATCGCACTAAGCAATTCGATGACAAAACATCAATGGAGGTTGCTGTCGGCAATAGCTGTCGAAGGGAAAGTATTTCAGCCGACAGCAAAAGAATTCATTTCAAAGTATGAACTTGGCACGAGTGCTTCCGTGTTACGTGCACTGGAATACCTGACAGAACGTGAGCTTGTGTACCAGTATTCGGACAATTCGGAAAGAAATTACTATGAGATCTATGACATCGTATTGATGCGTTGGCTCCAAAAAAAATAGCGTTATCAAAAAGTTCGAGATACCAGCATATTACCGGTCTTCCGTCACGGGAAGGATCAAAGAATCGCGAAGAGTGAAAGACCTTCGTAAACAGGACTTTTCTCCGTCCGTTCTGGACTTTGGCCCGGTAAAATTCTACCTCGCCCGTCACTTCGGTTTCTGCTATGGGGTCGAGAACGCGATCGAGATCAGCTATAAAGCCCTCGAAGAAAATGCCTCGCGTAATGTTTATCTCCTCAGCCAGATGATCCACAACCAGGAGGTGAACACCGACCTTCAGCAACGGGGTATCCGTTTCATCATGGACACCGACGGCACCCAGTTCATTCCGTGGGATAACATCGGCAAAGACGACGTCGTGATCATTCCTGCCTTCGGAACAACACTGGAGATCGAACACCTTCTGCTCGACAAAGGCGTTGAAGTTCAGAAGTATAACACCACCTGTCCCTTTGTAGAGAAAGTCTGGAACCGCGCCGAGAAGCTCGGTAAGGAACGTCATACGATCATCATCCACGGGAAGCCCCGTCACGAAGAAACCCGTGCTACTTTTTCTCACAGCTCCAGCAATGGACCATCGGTGGTCGTGAGCGACATGGAAGAAGCCAGGGCGCTAGGTAATTATATAATCGGCGGTAAAACCCGGTCGGAATTCTTTCGTGAATTCGAAGGACGTTTCTCAAACGGCTTCGACCCCACAAAAGATCTCGTTCGCGTCGGTGTCGTGAATCAAACAACGATGCTGGCAACGGAAACCCAGGCTATTGCCGACTTCTTTCGTCAGTTGATGGTGCAGAAGTACGGCGAGGAAAATATTCGTGATCATTTTGCCGACACCAGGGATACACTTTGTTACGCTACGAACGATAACCAGGACGCCACCTACGAATTACTTAATACCGACGCAGATTTAGCGGTTGTTGTAGGGGGTTACAATAGCTCCAACACTTCACACATTGTAGAATTGTGTGAACGAAAGTTTCCAACCTATTTCATAAACTCCGACCAGGAGATCAAGAGTCGCGACGAGATCCATCATTTCAACTATCACAATAAAGAACGAGTAACAACTCATTCCTTCCTGCCCGATAAAAAACCCGTGAAGATCATTCTGACCAGCGGAGCTAGCTGTCCGGATACTTTGGTCGACCGTGTGATGCTTAAACTGGCGGGTTTCTTCGAAGACATTCTACCAGTGGATGAAGTGATGTCGGGGTTTTAGGTGATATTTGTTGTATGCGCTTTATTCTCCTGCTGAGTTCGCTTAGTGTAGCGATAACAGCTTTTGCCCAGGACGATCAGTCTGATACAACTCGTGTTCTCGACGAAGTTGTTGTTAAAGCCTACCGTGCCGACCGGCCCCTCAAGGATGTACCCGTTACTGTAAACGTGATCGATACACGCGACCTCAACAGGTTTGGACCGATGTCGATGGTGACTACTGTAAACTCGGCGCCCGGTGTAAGGATGGAAGAGCGCTCGCCCGGCAGCTATCGTTTCTCGATTCGCGGAAGTGTGCTCCGGTCACCATTCGGTATCCGCAACGTAAAATTTTACTGGAAAGGATTGCCATTTACCGACGCTGGAGGAAACACTTACCTCAACCTTCTCGACATGAGTACTGTCGGGAGAATGGAGATCATTAAAGGACCCGGTGCAAGTTTGTATGGAGCCGGGACCGGTGGTGTAGTCCTGCTCGATGGAGTGGATGTATCTAAAGAGTCGGCGTTTATATCGGTAGCTGGCGGAAGCTACGGACTGTTGCGTCTTAGCGGAGGAGTCGTTGCAAAGTTCAATAAATCGACGTTGGATGTTGGGATATCAACACAACACAACAACGGCTATCGCGAGCAGACTGAAATGGGAAGACTGAATGTTCGTTTCAACTGGGACTTCGCAATAAAAGAGAAAGGAAAGCTTACGCTCACATTCCTGAATGCTAACCTCGACTACCAAACTCCCGGCGGACTTAACGCAGCACAATATGAAGCCGATCCGCGACAAGCAAGACCTGCTTCGCCAGTAGCTCCAGGTGCAGTTGCACAAAGAGCTTCGATAAACAATAACACTTATTACTATGGTGTGATGTACCAGCACGACTGGAACGCGAACTGGTCGACCACTGTAGGTGTAAATGCAATGCTTACTGATTTCAAGAACCCAGCTATCCTCAATTATGAGAAGAGACAGGAGGACAACATCGGGAGCAGAACCGAGACGACCTACACTTTCGGTAAGGAACAACAGAAGGGCAAGATCACTTTTGGTGCCGAGTACCAGGCATTGTATTCGGATGTACAGGTGTTCGACAACAACGCCGGCGATGCGGGTAATGTGAGAACACAAGACAAACTAAACTCTAAATCGTTCTTTGCATTCGCCCAGGCAGAATACGAATTGCCCTACAGATTCCTGGTAACAGCCGGCGGAAGCCTGAATAATTTGAAGTACGACTTCGAACGATACAGCATTTCGCCTTCGATCAAACAAGACAGAAAATTCAATAGTGGGTTCTACCCACGACTTGCATTGATCAAGAAGTTTACGGATGACATCTCTGTTTACTCATCAATAAGCAAAGGATTTTCTGCACCCACGCTAGCTGAGGTGCGACCTTCAACCGGCAATCTCAACCCCGGTCTGAATCCCGAAGTTGGAAGAAGCATCGAAGTTGGTTTCCGTGCCGAGTTCATCGACCGTCAATTGAAGTTTAATATCGCCGCGTATGATTTCAAGCTTGACGAAACGATAGTTGTGCAGGCTGATGCCACAGGCGCAGATTATTTTATCAACGCGGGAACGACATCGCAAAAAGGGCTGGAGACAACGTTGTCTTTCGTGCCCAATTGGGGCCCGACTTTCTTTCGTTACTGGGTGAGCTATACCCACAACGACTACCACTTCCTGAACTACATAGTTAATGGATCTGATTTTTCAGGGAACAAGATCACCGGTGTTCCACCAAAAGTTTTTGTTGGCGGGATCGACATGACATTGAAGAAAGGTTGGTATGCAAATGTTGTTTTCAATTATACCGACAGGCTTCCGGTGAACGACGCCAACTCCGAATACGCCAGCGGCTACAAGGTATTTTCGGCGCGCTTCGGTAAGAAAGTCAACGTGTGGAGATTCAAGAACATGGATTTGTTTACTGGCGTTGACAATGCTTTTGATGAACGTTACAGCCTGGGGAATGACCTGAACGCCGCTGGAGGCAGGTACTATAATTTGGCGCCGGGGCGCAATTTCTATGCGGGGATCACCATTCCATTGGTTACCCAGGCAAGGAAATCGGATTAACATGGGAAACTTAGCCTAATTGGCTAATTTTGGTACCAACACCCCCAAAAAACCTATCCATGAAAACCCTATCAATCGTACTGAGGTCGGCTGCGGCCGTCTGCTTTGCATTCGTCATGTCGTCAGCTTCCTGCAGCCTTTTCGATAAGGTTGATGACATCACATTCGACGTTGAACTCACCCACGAATTCACGATCAACGAGACCAGGAAAGACAAGAACGTAACCTATGGCTCTAAAGAAGTTCTTGATGCAGCCAAAGTGAATACAGATTTTGCAAAGTATAAGGATAAGATCAAGTCTGTCACTGTAACGGGTGTTACGTACCAGGTGCATGACCTTACTGCAGGTACAACCACCATCTTTACAAATGGTAAGTGCGGTTTCAGCGCACCCTCTGGTTCAGCTGCAACATCTGTTGCCGACCTTGCCATCGAGAACATTAAAGCTGCCGAAGGACAGGTAAAGAATCTTAATTATAATCAACAAGCTCTGGATGAGATCGGATCGATATTGAAGGGAGATCAGAAAGTGAACGTTTACGTGAATGGCACGTTCTCTGAAACACCAGTAGCATTTCAGGTAAGGATTAAGTTGAAGGCAACGATAGTCGCGGATGCGTTGTAATTGAATTTAGTTTAGAGTAAAAAGCCCTGACTAGTCGGGGCTTTTTGCTTTTATACCATTTATGACCTGGGTCGCATGAACTCGCGAATTTTCAATGAACCACTTATTCGTTCTCAATCCTCCACAAACCACTCCCGCCAGGTAGATCCCCTTCACATTCGACTCCATCGTTTCTTCATTATACACCGGGGTGTGATCTTCATCGTCGCGAAACTCTAATCCCATCGACTCCATAAACTCGAATGGCGGTTGATAACCCGTCATTGCCAGCACAAAGTCGTTCTTCACTGTTACTGATCCTGTTGGTGTTGCAATTACCACCTCGTGTTCACGGATCTCCGAGACCGTCGAATTAAAGAATGCCTTCACCGCTCCTTCCTTGATCCGGTTCTCCATATCTGGCTTAACCCAGTACTTCACGCTCTTGCTTAGTTCGCTTTCTCGGATAACCATGGTGACATCAGCACCCTTACGAAAAGTTTCGAGTGCTACATCAACCGCAGAGTTTGCTGCACCCACAACTACAATTTTCTGTGCGAAGTACGGATGTGGTTCGTCGTAATAGTGGCGCACCTTCGGAAGATCTTCACCCGGCACGTGCAACAAATAAGGTCTGTCGTAGAAGCCGAGAGCCAGCACGATGTTCTTTGCCCTGTATGTTCCTTTAGATGTCGATACCACGAACACGTTGCCTTCTTTTTCTACGGCAGTGACAGTTTCGTAAAGATTGATCTTAAGGTTGTGCGACATGCATACACGCCGGAAATATTCGAGCGCTTCCGCGCGATTGGGTTTTGGTCCGTGAGAGATGAACGGTACACCGCCGATCTCGAGTCGATCGCTTGTCGAGAAGAATGTCATGTTGAGCGGGTAGTGATAAAGAGAGTTTACCAACGTTCCCTTCTCAATGATGATATAAGATAGTCCTGCGTTCTTCGCCTCGATGCCGCAGGCAAGGCCAATGGGTCCGCCACCGATAATCAGAATGTCCATTTCCATATTGTAAAAAAACTATATTGGGGCCATGAAAGCAATCACCGTCTTGTCTGCATCTATCATATCCATTGCGTCTGTCGCTCAACCAGAGATCACCGTCGACGATCTCACATCAAAAAACACATTTACTCAACGCACGGTTACCGGCATCCGCTGGGCCAACGACGGCAAGTTTTACACATCAAAAGACGACAACAAAGTCGTCAAGTACGATGTATCAACCGGCCAGGCAGTTGCTACAATCTACGACGGCACGCTCGAGATCGACGACTATTCCTTCAGCGACGATGAGAGCAAACTTCTGCTCACAACCGAAAAGGAAAGCATCTATCGCAGGTCGTGGAAGGCAGTCCACTACATTTACGACGTTGCCACAAAGAACACCCGAAAGCTTTCGAACGGCGGAAAGCAATCATACGCCACTTTTTCTCCCGATAACAGCAAGGTCGCCTTTGTCCGCGACAACAACCTGTTTATCGTTAACACTGCCGATCTCACAGAACAACAGGTAACAACCGACGGTAAGTTCAATTACATCATCAACGGCAGCACCGACTGGGTTTACGAGGAAGAGCTCACTTTCGCACAGGCATTCTCGTGGTCGCCCGACGGCAAGAAGCTCGCATGGTATCGCTTCGACGAAAGCAAAGTGAAAGAGTACAACCTTCAGAAATGGAACAAGGGCGCGTTGTACCCAATCGATTATCGCTTCAAATATCCAAAGGCCGGCGAAGCAAATTCAGTTGTCGAGATCTGGATCTACGACGTGGCCACCGGCAATAAAGTTAAGGCGGACATCGGTACGGAAACCGATATCTATATCCCACGCGTGATGTGGACCAATAACGCCAACCTGCTTTCCGTTCGTCGCATGAATCGCCTGCAGAACACGCTCGAGATCCTCCACGTTGACGCGACAACCGGTCAGTCGAAGGTTGTTCTCACGGAAAAAAGCAACACCTACTATGATATCGACTACACCGACGAACTGGTGTACCTGGAGAACGGCACACAGTTCATGATCGCGAGTGAGAGAAGCGGCTATAAACATTTTTATCTCTGCAATATGGACGGCTCGGCTGTTACGCCGATCACTTCCGGCGACTGGGAAGCAACACAACTGGTGGGCATCAACGAGAAGGCAAAAACTCTTTACTACCTGTCGACAGAAGGCAATTATCTGAATCGTGCATTTTATTCGATAGGCTTCGACGGCAAGAAGAAGACAAAGCTGTCGACAAAGGAAGGATGGCGCACAGTGAACATGAGCAACGATTCGCAGTTTTACATCGACATGATGAGTACGGCGAATGAACCGCTTACGGTTAGCCTCTACAAGACGAAAGGAAACTCGCTGGTGAAAGTTTTGGAGAACAATGAAGGACTTCGCAAGAAGCTCAGTGATTACAAGATCGTTCCAAAAGAATTCTTCCAATACACCGCTGCCGACGGCTCCACAAAAGTTGATGGCTACGTGATGAAGCCCGCTTCGATGACTCCGGGCACAAAATATCCGGTGCTTGTTTTCCAATACAGCGGCCCTCGATCGATCAATGTCAACAACTCGTTTGGGGGTGGCTCGAATTTCTTTTATCACCAGATGTTGGTGCAAAAAGGAATAGTTGTGGCGGTAGTGGAAACGCGTGGCACGGGAAGTCGCGGAGAGAAGTTCACAAAGCAGACTTATAAACAAATGGGCAAGTTCGAAGCGGAAGACCTGGTAGCAGCAGGCAATTACCTCGGGAGCCTTCCTTATATCGACAAGTCGCGAATGGGCATATGGGGTTGGAGCTACGGTGGGTACACTACTGGTCTTGTAATGACGAAAGGCGCCGGCACCTATAAACTCGGAATCTGTGGAGCACCCGTTACTACATGGAGATACTACGACAACATTTATACAGAGAGATTCTTACAAAGACCAGTTGATAATCCATCGGGTTATGATGATAACTCACCGCTTACGTATGCCGACAGGTTGCAGGGTAAGTTCCTGCTCATACATGGAACTGGCGACGACAATGTGCACTTTCAGAATTCGGTGGCATTTGAGGATGCATTGATCAATGCGGGGAAGCAGTTTCAATCATTTTACTATCCGGACCAGGCACATGGGTTTAAAGGGAACGGAGTGATCGGGCATAGGTTTACGTTGATGATGGAGTTTGTGTTGGATAATTTGTGAAATCGAGGTGTTACTAAATTTGTGAAATCGGGGTGTCGCTAAGGTGCGCAAAGGACGACGCGGAGGAGCGCGGAGATTTTATGCATACGCGACCAATTTAAACTTTGCGTACCTCCGCGTATACCTCCGCGCACCATAGCGACACCCCGCATTCCTCTGCGTTCCTCTCCCCGCCCTCCCGTTCCCTCTCCCTCCCATTCCAAAAAGTGTTTATCTTGATCATCATAAACTCCTCCTGTGTCCGAAGAATTCAACAAAACCCCGAAAAAGGCCGACCGCTGGTTCGCCTTTGCAATAGCATTTGCTTTACTCTACGGGATCACGTTTAGCCTTCACGCAATTTTTAACTGGATATTCTTCCTCGCAACCGCCTACAGCTTCTTCATGTCCTACTATC
>DASRSO010000111.1:0-3966 GCA_035656375.1 Cyclobacteriaceae bacterium
CACAACAGGAGCCTGTCCTCCGTTCACGGCACACTTCGAAGATACTTCTGTGCCCGACATCGAAAAGTGGGAATGGACTTTCGGTGATGGTAAGAGTTCGGTGCTCCAGGATCCGGCAAATATTTATACAAAGCCCGGCGATTTTAATGTTACACTGAAAGTGACCGACAAGAATGGTTGTACCGACACGAAGCTGGTTAACCAGTTTGTGAAAGTGGGTGGGCCTCGCGGATCGTTCACGACAACAGGAGCAAACTCGTGCACGAACCAAACTGTCGACTTCAATGCGTCGACGGTTAACGCGGCAACGTTGCGCTGGGACTTCGGCGACGGTGTGGTTATTGATTCAAAGAGCCCGAAACAGAGTCATGCCTACACACAGACAGGGAGTTTTACACCTTCCCTCCTTCTCATCGATGCGAATAATTGCCAGACGCTGGCCGACGGACCTTCGACGATGATCATTAAAGACACTACCGTCGTTTCATTCACTATCGCTCCGAAGTGCGTGCGCCCCGGCGAGCCGGTCAGGTTTTCGGGAGCAAATGAAACTGACGACGTGATCACGTGGAGCTGGTTAGTCGGGGGAACATACGTTGGGTCCGGCACCAAATTCGACGCTACGATCGATAAGCCCGGGCTTCATGTAATTACAGGCCTTGCAGCGAACCAGTTCAACTGTATCTCTCATGTGTACGACTCAGTTCGCATACAGGGACCTCTCACAACCATCCCCAACGTCATCACTCCGAATGGCGATCGCTACAACGAGGTATTCACTATGATCGGGCTCGAGAACAGCACCTGGGACATCGACATCGTGAACCGCTGGGGCAACACCGTGTTCAGGAAAAAAGACTACAAAGGCGATTGGGATGGAGGAGATCAACCTCCGGGCGTTTATTACTTCGTGTTAAGGAATTCGTTGTGCGATGACCCTCCTTACAAAGGCTACATCAGCGTGCATCGATAGATGCAATCGCTTTAAATTAGAACTGATCTAAATACGGATTTAATACCCTAATCCGCGTAATTTTGCTTATAATTAATAAAATTGCACCCTTTCAGCAATTTCGTTGTTGCGCTATAAACTATGGAGAACAGTAACCTGGCAGAATACCTCCCGATAGGGCTGATGTTTATCGTTGCTCTGGGCTTTGTCGTGTTCATAATGGTCCTTACCCATGTGCTCGGCCCGAAGCGAAATACCAAAACGAAACTCGATTCCTTCGAATGCGGCATCGAATCGAAAGGAAACGCCCGTATCCCCTTCAATATCAAGTACTTTCTGGTAGCAATACTTTTTGTGCTCTTCGATGTTGAGGTGATCTTCATGTACCCGTGGGCAGTCAACTTTAAAGAGCTGAAAATGACAGGGTTCATCGAAATGTTGATATTCATTGTCCTCCTTATGGTTGGATTCTTTTACATCAAGAAAAAGGGAGCCCTTAAATGGGAGGATTGAAGATGGAAAATGTAATAACATCAGGGCCGAAAGTCACTCTCGGGGAAAAACCGGAGGGAATCGAGGGAGCGGGCTTCTTTGCCACCAGCCTGGAGAAGGTTGTGGGTATGGCTCGTAAAAACTCGATATGGCCTTTGCCTTTTGCCACCTCGTGCTGCGGCATCGAGTTTATGGCAACTATGGGAGCACACTACGACCTGGCACGCTTTGGCTCCGAGCGCCTCAGCTTTTCGCCCCGCCAGGCCGACCTGTTGATGGTGATGGGAACTATCGCAAAAAAGATGGGTCCTGTACTCCGCCAGGTTTACGAACAAATGGCAGAACCGCGGTGGGTGCTCTCGGTTGGAGCTTGTGCCAGCAGCGGCGGAATTTTCGACACTTACAGCGTATTGCAAGGGATCGACCGGATCATACCCGTGGATGTGTACGTCCCCGGATGTCCTCCCCGCCCCGAGCAGATCATAGACGGTGTGATGAAGATCCAGAGACTGGTGGAAACTGAATCGCTTCGCAGACGCGATTCACCAGAATACAAAGCCATGCTCAACAAATACGGAATAGAATAAAATGGCCGATAGTCAGGAAGAGAGGTTAGTAAGTATCATTAAAGAGAAGTTCGAAGACCAGGTTCTGCTGGTCGAGCAGCTTTATGATTTCCTGACAATTACGTTGAAGAAAGATCGGATCATAGAGATCATTGAATTTCTATATAACAACGAGGAAACAAAGTTTCAATTTCTTACTACCCTGGCAGCGATCCATTATCCGTACACCACGGAAGCACGCACTGTTATGGGACAAGCGTCGGACATTGTGGTTGATACCCCTGCGCCGGAGGGCAAGATTGCACTCATGTACCAGCTTCATAACATGTACACCAATCAGCGGGTACGTTTAAAAATATATTTACCTGAGAGTAATCCCGTAGTACCAACATTGACTAATGTGTTTGCAGCAGCCAACTGGATGGAGCGCGAGACATACGATTTTTACGGGGTGATCTTCGAAGGGCATCCAAACTTAAAACGGATACTGAATGTTGAGGACATGATTATTTTTCCGATGAGGAAAGAATATCCCCTCGAAGATCAGACCCGTGAGGATAAACGTGACGAAATGTTCGGGAGATAGCAAGTATACATGGAGAGCACAACGCACGATATAGATAAAGTAAAACCCGAGGAGAAACAGTACTCCTACCTTAACCTGGGTCCAACTCACCCGGCAACGCACGGCATCTTTCAGAACGTACTGAAGATGGACGGCGAAATTATTGTCGAAGCTGAGCCAACCATCGGGTACATCCATCGCGCGTTCGAAAAACTTTCGGAGAGAAGGCCTTATAACCAGATCACACCAATAACCGACCGCCTCAATTATTGCTCGGCGCCGATCAACAACATTGGCTGGCACATGACGGTCGAAAAACTTTTAAAAGTTGAGATCCCCAAACGCGTGCAGTACATGCGCGTGATCATCATGGAGCTCGCGCGAATCACCGACCACCTTATCTGCAACGCAGTTATTGGTGTCGATACCGGCGCCCTTACAGGCTTCGTGTACATGTTCCAGCAACGCGAACTCGTGTACGAGATCTACGAAGAGATCTGCGGTGCCCGTCTTACCACAAACATCGGACGCATCGGGGGTTTCGAAAGAGACTTCTCTCAAAAGGCGTGGGACAAGATCGACAAGTTCATGAAAGAATTCCCGAAGGTTCTCCAGGAGTTCGAAAATCTTCTGAAGCGCAACAGGATCTTCATGGACCGTACGATCAATGTGGGTGGCATAAAGGCCGACAGGGCGTTGAACTATAGTTTCACCGGACCAAACCTCCGCGCTGCAGGTGTCGATTACGACGTGCGTGTCGCGAAACCCTATTCATCTTACGAAGACTTCGAATTTGCCATCCCGGTTGGTTTGAACGGCGACGTTTACGACCGCTTCATGGTGCGGCAGGAAGAAATGTGGCAGAGCCTTAACATTATCAGGCAGGCTATT
Source organism: Cyclobacteriaceae bacterium (assembly GCA_035656375.1). Lineage (GTDB taxonomy): Bacteria > Bacteroidota > Bacteroidia > Cytophagales > Cyclobacteriaceae > ELB16-189. Next base: position 3,467 of record DASRSO010000111.1, read on the forward strand.
GCAAAAATGCCGGAAGGTCCTTTCCACGCGGAGGTTCCGGAGTTTTACCTGCCTCCCAAGGAAGAAGTCTACAACAATATGGAGGCGCTCATTTACCAATTCAAGATCGTGATGGGCGAAACCGAAGTACCGAAGGGCGAAGTATACCATTGTGTGGAAGGCGGAAACGGAGAGTTAGGTTTTTATTTGATAAGTGACGGGGGAAGGACGCCTTTCAGGTTACACTACAGGAGGCCGTGCTTTATTTTCTACCAGGCTTATCCTGAGATGATAAAAGGTTCTATGTTGTCGGATGCAATTCTGACAATGAGTAGTATGAACGTAATAGCAGGAGAATTAGACGCATGACATTCAGTCCTGAAACATTAGAGTTAGTAAAGAAGATCATGGCTCGCTACCCCGAGGGCAAGCAGAAGTCGGCGTTATTGCCGGTCTTACATATCGCTCAATCGGAGTTTGGTGGCTGGTTGAGCACAGAAACGATGGACTATGTCGCTTCT
>DASRSO010000112.1:0-3336 GCA_035656375.1 Cyclobacteriaceae bacterium
GATGACCTGCAACCTCGTCAAAATCCATCATATTAATAGACTAATAATAAAACCGTCTGATGATGAGGCCATCCCTTTTTCTTTCTCTCTGTGCGTTTGTCCTTTCAGTTAGTTCCTTCGCACAACAGTCCGCCACCGACAACTGGCAATCGTTGTTCAACGGGAAGGATCTCACCGGCTGGCAGATCTTAAATGCACAGTACACCGTCGAAGTTGAAAACGGAATGTTGGTCGGAAGAACCGGTAGCGGCCAGGACAACGGCTACGTGTGCACCACACAACAGTTCGGCGATTTTATTTTGGAACTGGAATTTAAGACCGACCTGCTGCTCGACAATACCGGTATTCAAATCCGGAGCCTTAGCACTCCCGAATACAAAAACGGTCGCGTACATGGCTTCCAGATACAGGTGGAAAACAGACCTCCCCACCAATCACAATGGAATGGCGCACAGTATGATGAAGCGGGCAGAGGATTTCTGTACATCATAGAAGATGATCCGAAACGGCAGAAAGCATATAAGCAAAACCAGTGGAATCGCATAAGGATAGAAGCGATAGGCACGTCGACCCGCGTGTGGATCAATGGAATATCTATCTCACACGTGATCGACGACGATATCCTGAAAGGCATGATATGTTTTCAGTTGCACGGCGGCGCACTGGTAGCTGCTCGTGGCCAACAGTCGTTTTATGTTCGCAACATGCGCATCCAGACCGAGAACCTGAAAGCTACCCCCTTCGACGATATACCCGTAGCCAACTATGTTCCGAACACATTGTCGGGACAGGAGAAGAGCCAGGGATTCGAATTGCTGTTTGATGGAAAGTCTGACAAAAACTGGCGTGGTGTTGCAAGCAAGACAATTCCAACGAACGCGTGGAAGATCGAAGACGGAGCGATCACCATTGCTGCACCAACTGGAGGAACGTCGCAGGCTGTGGCCATGACAGAAAAACAATACGGTCCATTCGAGCTGAAGTTCGATTTTAAGATCCATGGAAACGACGGTATCGCAGGCATCGGTTACTATTCCGACGGCAAGGCCACCACGAAGCGCGATGCACTCTATGGCAAGTTTGCTATCGATAGCTACAAACACAGGGCAAAAGTTGAACGTGACATGTGGCGGGAGTGGAACCTCGGTGTTATCAAGGCATTCCCCGACAACCGTGTTGAGTACTGGTTGAACGGGTATAAGATCCAGGAGTATTATCGCAATGCCGACCAGGCTTCGAAAGGAACGATAATTCTTGATGCGCTCGGAACGGATACGGTCTCTTACAGGAGTATAAAGATCAGGGAATTGAAGTAACTCGGCCTGGTGAAGGTAAAGTTCAATTAATTGCGGAACCGAGGATTACGCATGTTCATGGCAAAAGGTATAAGTTGGAGAGCGTCACTTCAATGACCTGAATTTTTTCTTTGAAGTGATTTTTTCAAGGGTTATCGTGACCTTCTCGAGGGTTTTTTCTATCGAGATTACTTTCTCGTGAACAGCCCCGATCTTAAACGTAAGAAACAACGCGGTACTGATTGTTGTGGCAAACAACCCAAGCGCGATCCCGGAAACAGTGATCCAGTCTGATACGGTCATAATTTTTCTTGTTTAACCCACGCTAGATAGCTGATTCACACCACTGGAGTCGCATCTGGAGTCGTAAACACTCCGGGATTGTCAGGTTTTCCGGCGACGAGTCCTTACACACCCCTACACGCCGACATAACCCCCCCGCTCAAACGCGATCATTTTCAGTCAAACCCAATCAATCGTGGTTTCTGCACAGCGCTGCCACCGACCCGTCAGACCATTTTCAGAATTTTGCCCCCACATAATTCTTACGCCGAATGACATCACCCATCAAGATCCTCACGCTCGCCCTTGCTTTTTCGTTCTCAATAAACTGCGCCACCGCCCAGTCGACCTACACTTATGAGGTTGCGAAAATTTACACAGACGTTTACATTCTCAAGCCAACCATCAGCGACTACCGCTGGGTTACGGCAAACATCATTGTAGTCGTGAACGAAAACGACGTACTGGTAGTCGACAGCGGCCTGTTGCCCGAGGCGGCCACCGAAGCGATCAAAGAGATCAGAAAGATCACTCCCAAACCCGTGCGTTACCTTGTTAACACACACTGGCATGGCGATCACTGGCAGGGAAATGAGTCGTTTAAGAAAGCCTTCCCGGGTATCGACATCATCGCCACCGAACAAACGCGACTGGCGCTGCAAGAGAACGGACTCGTTTGGGTAAATAAACTGTACCCCAAACACTACGGCGCGTTTGTCGATACGTATGAGAAAGCCATTACCGACAAGAATCTTTACGGCGAACCATTATCCGACAAGCAAGTCGCAGATCTTAAGATTGCGATCGCTGATGTTCGCAGGGATGTGGACGGTATTAAAAAGATCGTTCCAGTTTTACCTAACGTTACCTTCTCCGAAAGGATGGTGATCTCGGATAAGAAACGTGAGATACAGATCCTTTACTTCGGTGTAGCGAATACAGGAGGCGATGCAATAGTCTTCCTGCCCGGTGAGAAAATACTGATCACGGGCGACCTTGTTGTACATCCATCACCCTACGAGTCGGGAATGTTTTCACCGGAATGGCTCGATGTGATGAAGAAGATGAATGCCCTCGATTATACTACGTTGCTTCCCGGCCACGGCGAGGTTCAACACGATAAAGCTTACGTCGATTTCCTGATCGCATTCTTTGGCGAGATCATTTCGCAAGTGAAGGCCGCTTACGTAACAAATGGTATTTCGTCGGTCGATGATTTGAAGAAAGTGGTTACAGATAAGTCGGTAGGCGATAAGTTGGGGCAGGTTGCCGGGTACAAGTCATTCCTGGAACACCTTGGCCCGGGGTTCGTGCAGGCTGCAGTCACCACAGCGTCGAGGAGGATCATCCAGGGAAAGAAGTGAGCATTTTCCAAAATCTCGCTAGATTCGTCTGAGTCACTCTTGTGTGACCCCCTATCCATGAAACAGTATCCCCTTACCCGCCGGCAGATGCTAAAGGCATCGTCGGTCACCGCGTTGTCTGCATTCATTCCCTCATTTTCGATCGGTAAAAGCCCGGTTGAACGTAACGCTCCGAACGTTCCCAATAACCCGTCGGACCTGTGCTTCACGACTGCCATCGATCTTGTAAAACTTATGCGTGCTAAAAAGGTATCGGCGCGCGATGTCATGCAGGCACATTTGAAGCAGATTGCCCGCGTCAATCCAAAAGTAAATGCCATCGTCACACTCGTCCCGGAAGATCAGTTGATGAAGGAAGCCCTCGACGCGGATGAAGCTATAGCGAAAGGAAAACC
>DASRSO010000113.1:0-4060 GCA_035656375.1 Cyclobacteriaceae bacterium
GCAGTCCAGAAGTTGAAGTCGGTCATTATTCCGACGAGCGTAAACTTCTCGTTGTCGTATGATATTGTTCTCCCTATCGACGACTCATCCACCGGCCAGCCGATCGTTCTCAACGCCGATTCATTCAGGAGAACAGCGTTCTTATCCGCCGGATTTTCCTTCAGGATATTTCTTCCAAACTTCAATTTGATACCCAACGTCGGGATATAACTTTCATCACCACGTGTGAACGTCAGGTTAAAAGGCTTGTCACTTCCCTCAACGGAAAATCCATCACCATCCCAAACCTGGGGCGGTGCCGACGAACACCACGACGCATCGATCACCCCTGGGACCGAACGCAACTGCTCTGCTATCGACTCAGCATTTTTCTGAAGACCCATATGATCTACCAATGCAAGATTCTCCTTATCGAAACCTACATCCTTCGTCGACGCAAACTTCAACTGTTGGAAAACAATCGCCGTACATATCACCAGCACGATCGACACAGCGAATTGAAATACCACGATCCCATTTTGGAAATAACTCTTCTGCGGACCACGCAACGATTTGCTTTTAATCCCCTCCACCGGGTTGAATGAATTCAGATAGATAACCGGGTAAACGCTCGACACAAGTGCCATCACTATTGCCAGCACAATAGCCCCGGGAAGCAAGTTCGGATCTTCCAACAGGTCGAGACGTAACGGACGTCCCGTAAGCAAACTGAACGCCGGCAACAACATCTGGGTCACCGCCATCGCAATCACAAGCGATATCAAACAAAATGTTACAGCCTCAAACACCGCCGATATCGTTAACTCACGCTTGCCCATACCAAGGATCTTCCTCAAACTCGTATCCTTCACGCGCCTTGTAAATTGAGCAATAGAAAGATTCGTGAAGTTTACACACGACAGCAACACAATGAACACCGACACTCCAATCAGCGACAGCAATACCTCCTTGCTTGCACTGTCCATCGAGTTGCCAATCACCGCCGTCGTCGGCATGTGAAGCTCGGTCATAGGTTGCAGAAACAGATCCCACTTCTTTCCCGACTTTATATAGTCTTCGTAGTTTGTATTGAACACGCCCTCCAGCGTTTCACCCAGGTGTCGCTGCGGAACCTTCGCAAGCTTCGCATACACATCATTCATATTTGCATTGGGTGCAATCTTTATGTATGTCTCAAGCTGCGTCCACACCCACGTCCACGACTTTGAAGCCATCGGGTAATTCTTGAGTGGGAATAATACATCGAATTGAATGCTGGAGTTCTCGGGCACATCGACAACACCCGTAACCTCGAAGGCCTTTCGCGCTGTTCCTTCTCCAACCATCACCGTCTGGCCAACCGGGTTATTTTTTCCAAAGTATGCCTCCGCAACTTCCTTGCGGAACACAAGTGTATTCACCTCGCGCAAAGCACCTTCTTCGTTGCCATGCACAAAGCCGAAGTCGAACATCTTGAAGAAGTTAGTGTCGACAGCATAAACAATCCTTTGCTCTATTGCAATGATGTCACTCGATGGCGTCGTATAACTGATTACAAAATTTCCCGCCGTGTGAATGCTGGTCAGTAATTCAATCTCGGGGATATCTTCTCTTACAGAATACGCAACACCTGGGCCCGTCCTCGCGAACTGCGCGGTCTCATTGTCCGTCCAGAAGTATGTCTGGTTAACACGATAGATCCGCTCAATGTCCTTATGGAAATTGTCGAAGCTGAACTCGTGACGTACATAAATATATATGAGCAGCGTGGTGGTCAGACTTACGCACAACCCCAACAGGTTTACAAAAGAAAAAAGGCGCTGACGGCGAAGATTACGAATGAATAAGAGCACTGAATTCTTCAACATGGGAAACAGGTTTGCCTGTTATTGACAACCTTAGTGCCAGCCGTAAAACGGGGTAGAAAAGGACTTTTTATTGATCTTTCTTGATCGATCCCGCGCATGATCGCCCGAAACCGGACGTCAGAAATCATACCCGAGGGTGACCATCAACCTCGGATTGTGCACCTGGAAATTCTCTACCGGCCACGCCACATCGAATTTCAGGTAATACCCAAGCATCACAGACCTCAAGCCGCAACCGTAGCTGTAAAGCCATGGATTCAGATATTCATTCAACTGAACATTAAAAGGTCCCGATACCACTTCTTTCCTGCGAACACTTCCACCCGAGTTGAATGGCGGAGGACCACTCCAGCTGGTTCCGATATCATAGAAACCAACCAACTGCATGTTCCTGAAAAAGTTCGACGTAACCGGTCCGCCCGCAAGTGCACGGATCAACGGGATGCGAAGCTCTGCATTCGCAAGCAACACGTTGTTTCCATACAACGTCGCGTAGTCGAAACCTCTCAGGTTGGTTGCAAACTCTGTGAAGATCAGGTTACCGTTGAACAAACCCGACCTCGATGCCAGCGGGTTTCCAATACCACCCGAGTTGATATGATTACCAAACCAGTTATCCATACCACCCAATGCATACTGCTTCGGAGCATTTCCAAAGAAGCTTCCGGCAAATCCACGAACCGCGAACACAATTTCTTTATAGATCTTCTGATAGTGACGAAGATCGGCCGATATGTTCGTGAAGCTCTGTGTCTTGTTACCCAACGCTTCGAAGTGCGTGAGCGCAATCTTTCCACGGGTACCCTCAATGAGGTTCATACCAGTGGTGATGCTGTTGTCGTAAACCAGTTCCGCTTTCGAACCGGCATAGAATTGCTGCACCGACGGCAGGTAAACCGGGGGCGCAGCAGGAGGTGTGTTATCAGGACCGCGGTCAACGAAACGGGTATAACCAATAAACGGCTTCAGTGTAACGCGTGTCCGCACACTCAACGGCAACGCTGCTCCGAACTCGATCTTTTGGAATGAATACTTTTGAAGCGAACGGTTGGGTGAACTCGCATCGGTCAGGTCACGCTGATCCCAGAATATAACCTTGCGATCTACTCGCAGGCTGTAATCGACACGATGTGGCAAATACTGTATCTCGCCATACACGTCGCCACTCTTCCAGTCGAATGATGTCTGGATGCCACCATAGAAACGGTAATTCTCGAGCATGTCGTTCATCTGTGTTTCAATACGCAGACTGTAACTTCGGATAGGATCGATCACCAGGTTCGTGACGAGATTATTGTAGTTGAACTTGGGCTCGTAAGGGAAAGGACCCGTGATGCGATTGTTGTCGCGAGCCTTCATATAGCGGGTAAGGAACGTTTCGGTCGGTTGCTTACTCTTCACCGCTTCATCTTCGAAGGTATAGTCTTCGGTGTTCACCTTCTTCTCGTCGGTTTTTGCAGGGGTTGTTGTTTTAGCAGTAACCGTATCCACTTCCGGTTCGAACTCGTATTCATCTGTGTTTATCACACTGTCTGCTTTCGTGGTGTCTTTCGGAGCCGGGTTAGCAACCGGCGGCTGTGTGCTGGGCGGTATGTCGATTTTTACTGTATCCGATTTTGCACGCAACCTCGAGTTGATAAGCTCCTTGATCGACATCGTCGAGTTTTCTTCGTGCTGGCGCTTCTCTGTGATCGCCTTCGCCTGCTGCACTTCCTTTCGTCTCGTCGATGGGGTAAACACCGATCGTTCGTAGTTGAACTGATTTACCAGGAAGATCTCGGTCGACATGTTCTTCGCAAGCACAACAGCAAGCGATCGCTCCTGAAAATTCAGATCATATTCTTCGATGTTGGTGCTGAAGTTCGTGATCTGCGTATAGATGCCACTCGAGCGATCGAACTTGAAGAGGTTTAGGATTCCACGTTGATCACTCAGGTAAAAGAAGTTGTCTTCATCGAGAGCGATCGGCCGAATGTCTTTGCTTACCGTGTTTGTTACCTTCTTCACCATGTTCTCCGTCGAATCGAGATCGTACGTGAAAAGGTTATACGTAGTAGGAAGATTCCGGTATCCGTTGAACTTGGTGTTAACCGTATCGGTCGTACGGTTAGAACTGAAGATCACACGATTGGTGTTCGGGATAAACGTGGGATCGAGGTCATCGAACAGGTCGTTCGTCAGGCGGCGCGTCCTGTCGCGACGGCTGCTCAACA
>DASRSO010000114.1:0-73440 GCA_035656375.1 Cyclobacteriaceae bacterium
CCGAAGTGTGGGCAGTTACTGCTCTGCCCAACAAGAACATCGTTTTCACAACTACTTCGAATTCAATAGGCATGATCAAATTCCGGACGTTGACGCAGGAGATCACCTTCGGACCCATCGGCGACAAGGTGGTTCCCAGCGGCCTCAGGGACACGATGTTTATTTTGACTGCAACAGCGAGTTCCGGCCTGCCCGTAACATACGCAAGCAGCAATACAGCAGTAGCGACGATTGAAGGCAACAGCGTAACTATCCATGCAAGCGGAGAAACTATCATCACGGCTTCGCAGGACGGTAACAATACATACGCAATGGCCGCGCCCGTGAGCAGGAGCATGCTGGTGAAGAAGAAACCTCAAACGATCGTGTTCGAGCCCATCAGTGCCAAAACACTTGGTGGTCCCGACGTTACACTTACGGCAACTATCTCGACTGGGCGAACCATAACATACTCTACAACAACACCGTCGCTCATATCGATCACGAATTCGACTATGAAACTTTTGAAAGCTGGCAAGGCCAGGGTTGTGGCAAGCCAGCCTGGCAACGAGGAATATTTACCAGCTGCCAGTGTTGAGCAAACTTTCTGCATCAATCCTGCGAAACCAACAATCACGATCACAGGTGAATTAACACTTACTCCAACGCTCGCGTCGAGCAATGAGACCGGCAATCAGTGGTCGTTGAATGGTACGACGATCGCAGGAGCAACTTCGAAGAACTACTCCCCCACTGCCGACGGTGTGTATACAGTAACTACAACAGTAGAAGGGTGCGTTAGTGAAACATCTGCAGCAACCAACCTGAAGATCACGGGCCTGGAAGACATCAGCAAGTCGGTCTCTGTTTACCCTAATCCAATGCGCACTGAAGTTTTCGTGGAGACCGCGGAGTCATCGGAAATAAGGCTGGTAGATATGACGGGGCGCGTGATCATTAAAAGAGAATCGAACGGCATCACACAGAAACTGGATGTGGCTGATCTTGCAAGAGGGATGTATTTGATCAAGGTGAGATTGCAGGGGGGTATAGTTACAAGGGCGGTTATTAAGGAATAACTGCCCGGTTTTTATTTACCCTCTTCGCCATCCTGAACTTATGTATTGACTTTCGAATTCAACCTACTCCTCACCATCACCACAACCCCCACCACTACCAAAGGCACGCTCAATATCTGCCCCATATTCAACATCATTCCCGCTTCGAACGGAACCTGGTCTGCTTTCAAAAACTCTATAAAAAACCTCTGGGCAAATATCAAGGTTATCCCTAATCCAAAAATAAAACCATTTGCGTGATAGAACTTTCCCGATCTCCAGGCGAGGTATAATAAAATGCTCACCAGGAAATAAAAGACTGCCTCGTAAAGTTGCGCCGGATGCCTCGGCACCTGGTCAACATTCGCGAACACAAACGCCCACGGTAAATTCGACGGAATTCCAATGATCTCCGAGTTCATTAAGTTACCCAGCCTTATAAATCCTCCCAACACCGACCCCGCAATGATCAAGCGGTCCAAAAGCCATAAATAACCTCTCTCAAATTTTCTGTTATAGATGTAAAGAGCAAGGAGCCCTCCCAACACCCCGCCGTGGCTCGCCAACCCCGAGAGTCCCGTGAATTCAAATGTTGGATCAAGTTTTACAGGCAGTATTTCAACAGGGTTATGCAGGTAGTACATCGGGTCATAAAACAAGATATGCCCGATACGAGCTCCGACTATCGCTCCTAATAAAATGTAAAGGGTGAGTTTATCAACTTCACCGCCTGGAACACCTTCGCGTTTGTAAATGCGAAACATGATCCACTGACCCCCTATCAATCCGAATGCCCAAAACAGTCCGTACCACCTGAAGAATTTAACTCGTTCGAAGATCTCCGGGCTGATATCCCAAATAATGTAGGAAGTCATCCTCCCTGGCAACAAATAGTCAGTACCACGAACAGTACCAAGCCCACAACAGACCTGTGTGTTTTGCTTGTGGCAATATTTTCCGCACTGTCGATCATCAACAGGATCTGAGTCCGGTCAAATTGCTGCATCGAGCATAACAGTATATGTCGCCGCCACGCCGGCCTAAGGTTGCTTAAATTCATAATGCTGATCTTTAAATTTTGTTTTCAACTCTTCCCTCACGCGATTTAATCGTGTGCTTACATTCGTAGGCGTGAGATCCAACATGTGTGAGATCTCTTTGTTCTTGTATCCTTCGAGATACAGTATGACAATTGCCTTGTCGAGATCTTTTAAACAATGAAGTACCATTCCCAAAAGCTCCGTGTCATCATCCGCCATCGCCTTCGAAAGCGACAACTCCGAAACGCCAATCGATTCAGTAATTATTTTCCTCTTGTCGTTCTTGATCTTATTGAGGATGGTGTTAAGACCAACCCTGTATATCCACGTGCTTACTTTCGAATCACCCCTGAATGTTCCGAACGACTTCCACAACTGGAGCACGATATCCTGGAAAGCATCCTTCTGATCTTCGGGGCTCGCGTAGTAAGCTTTGCATAAGCTCTTAATGATGCCCTGGTTAGCGTCGATGATCTGAATGAATTCGTGCTTTCGCGGTTCCAATTTCAAAATGGTCTTTAATGCATTAGTAGCCGAATTTCATGAAATGTCACAGGCCGAATCATCTTTTAATAAAGGTGCCATTTCAGGGTTACAGAGTGTAACCCTATATAAGAATAATGTATAAGCAGGTTACACTATTATATATATAGAATAGCCGCTCGCAAAAATTAATTTCTGCAGGCAGCCGCCTTGCAATATATTGATAACCAAATCTTTATCAAGGCTTTCTGAACCCCTTAACCCTCACTATTACGATTTGGTATCGCTTTTGCGTCAGGCCCTTTCGAAATCGTTTGCAGCACCCATTCTCTTATTTAAGATCTAGAACCAAAATGAAAAAATTCAGCACAGTAGCCATCCTCGTGGCAGTTCTTGCTAGCCCTTGCCTTGCTCAACAGGCGAGCTCGCCAGACAACAAATTAATGTACCATTATGACCGGCAGCGTTCGGGCTGGAACCCCAATGAAACCAAGCTTACGCTGGAATCGGTGGGTAGCTCCCGCTTCGCCCAGTTGTGGCAAAGCCCGAAGTTCGACGCGGTGGAAGGTGACGAGCCCCGCCTCTTCGCCTCGCCACTCTATATAGATAAGCTGACGTTCAGCAAAGGCCCCTACAAGGGAAAAACCTTTTCGGTAGTGTTCGCAGCGACCGACGTTGGATACGTTTACGCAGTGAACGCGGCGGCAGTCGACAAGATTGCGCCAGGTACAATCCTTTGGAAATCCCGCATTTCTGACAAGAAACCGAGCCGCTTCGGAAACATAAGCACCCCGGTGATCGACCTGGCCAGCGAGCGTATCTATATGGTGGGTAACAACGGTACCAGTCCCGATAAGTTGTATGCCCTGGATCTGTCCAGTGGAGAACAGCTTCCCAACTGGCCTATCGCACTCGACTCGGCAACGATCAACGCACCATCTGTAAAACGTAACAGTCCTACGAATTTCCCGAACAACAGGCTTCTCATTCATCGCGGAGCGCTGACTCTCAATGCTGACGCTTCACGCTTGTATGTAACCTTCGCAGGTAACTGGGGATGGATCTTATCGATCGATACCAAGGCCGCGGCTGTTGCTGCAGCATTCTCTGTTACCAAGGCGGAAGAAGAAAACGGAGGTATCTGGGCATCGAGTGGTCCTTCAATCGACTCGGATGGAAAAATACACATGGCTACAGGTTCCAACGTTCAGGTTATCCTGAGAAAGAAGGGTATACCCGGTGTGTTCCCGGATAGCGAAAACAACTGGGGCCAGTCTGTTATACAGATGCGCGACGATCCTGAAAAAGGATTCGTACTGACTGGAACATACAACCCTTTCAACTGGGCAATCACACAGGTAAACGACATCGACCTTAGCAGCAGTGGAACTGTTGTGATCGACCTCGACCCTGCTACTACCAGCACACCTCACCTGCTTATTGCAGGAGGAAAACAAGGCAACGTTTACCTGATCGATCGCGCTAACATGCCTGGATCGCTCACCAAGCGTCCCCCCATCACCGACGATCCAAGCCAGGATAAATCATTGTTGTCACCAGAACCCCAGCCGCAGTTTGGTAAGCCGGGGCCTCTCAGCGTCTTTGGTCCTTATGGAGATGAGAACGCTATGAACGACCAGGCAAGGAGCCGTACAACTGGTGCATATTTTAAAAGCGAGTCAGGTAAGAGTTATGTCTATGTAACAGGTAGTGCAAAGAAGGGTGAGAAGCTCGACGTAAGTACTCCCCCCGGTCTGGCACGACTTGAGATCGTTACTTCACCTGGCAAGCCTGCCTACCTGAAGATCGATCAGTTAGAAATGACACAGACATTCCACAACCCTGGCTCGCCCGTAATTACAAGTAATGGCGGAAAAGATGCGATCGTTTGGGTGTTGGATACCAACGCCCCACGGACCACGGCGTTCAAAGGTCCGAAGAGCACACAGCGTCCTGTTCTTTATGCATTCGATGCCCTTACTTTCAAACTTATCTGGAAGAGCGCTCCTGAAGAGCTTGGAGAAACAGGTAAGTATAACGAGCCTGCGGTCATCAAAGGAAACGTATTTGTTGGTACAGATCGCATCCAGGCTTTCGGATTGCTGCCCACAGCAAAATCGCCCAAGCCGAAATTCGCACCGATCTATACCAAGGCGACAGTAGCAGCCACTGAGAAGAAGGCCGCAGATCCGAAGGTGATCGAAGCGGGTAAGACGATCGTTACCGGGCGTTGTGTGGTTTGCCACAGTTCTGGTACGGCCGGCATCCCGACGATGGCAACACTGAGTAAACTGGAAGAGGGTAGAATTGTAGATGCTCTTCTCACCGGGGTGATGAAAGTGCAGGCCGCAGGACTCACGAAGACAGATGCACAAGCGGTGGCAGCCTACCTGAATTCGCTGGATACGAGCAGCAAGCCCAGGACGGGAGGCAAGTAAAAGAGAGCGTTAGTAAGTAATAGGTGATAGAGAGCCCACTGAGAAATCAGTGGGCTTTTCTTTTATTGTACTGGCGTGTAAGACTTCAGGTAACTAACCAAATCAATAACCTCGGTATCCGTCAGGTTCTGGAACAAACCGGGAGGCATCATAGACATTGGTGTTACTTCTTTAGATAAGATAGAAGACTTATTGATCGTTACCGGGTCCTGTCCGACAACACGAAGCTTAAGTTGTCTTTGGTTCTCTTCGATAACGTTGCCCGTGTATGTTCTTCCATCGCGTGTGTTGATCACCACCATCCTGTAGTCGTCCTGGATCTCTGCACTTGGTGTGAGAACGTTTAGCAGGATATAGTTTGGATCTGTGCGGTTAGATCCCGTAAGGTCGGGCCCAATAACGCCACCTTCACCAAACATTTTATGGCAGCTGCCGCATGTTTGCTGGAAAAGCATCTTTCCTTTTTGAACGTTAGCTTTCGCAAGCGCCTCTGTGCTCAGTATCTTCTTATACTTCGCAAAGGCGGCTGCATCGGATGGCACCTCTTCGATCGGTCCCCATACTTCAATGAAACCGCTGCCAACAACTCTTAAAAGCTGCCGGGCAGCGGTTGGGCTCACTTCATTCTTCGGGATCTTCTTGTCTTTGATGTCCTTCGTCAACATTGCACCATACCTGGGCCGTGAAGAAAGGGCAAGGATCACCTCGGCTTTTTCTTCCTGGTTGTACTTCGGATAATTTTCAATGAGTGCTCTGCCCAGCTTTTCGTTGTCGAACGCTGCAACAGCACGGATCGCTTCTTTTCGAAGGGCAGGCTCATTCAATAAGTTCGGGACGTCATTTACCAGGTCGTTCCTTTGCTGGGCAGCAAGTGTCCTAAGGGCCTTTGTGCGATCCTCGACGGGTGCGCCTTTATCTCTTAAGGTTGCGAAGGCGTTTTGTGTCGCTTCTGTGTCGCCAAACAATGCAGATATCGACGAGGCCAACGTTTTCAGGGTACCATCCGACTTCTGCATTTTCGCCGATACGGCCTGCCAGTTAGATGGTATCTTGAAATCTGTTCTGCCTTCCATGCCGCTTAACATGCCGGACATTAACAGTTGAGTATTTCTTCCATTTTCGGCGATTAGCGCAACAAGTTTTTCAAGCTTGTTATCATCCACACCACGCCTTGCGATAAATTCCGTCACCATTGGGATTTTGCTGTCGACGGCGAGTTCCAAAAATTGGTTCGGGTCTTCAGCGATCAAAGACTCTATCCCGTACCAGATCATCTTCGGAAGGTTATGGTCGTCTTTATCCTCGGCGTGTGAAAGCAGGTTCTTCGCGATCGACCACTTATCTTTCGAGTTCATTCTTTGCAGGGCCGAAGCAAGGTAAAGGCGAACAACCGGCGACTCATCGTCTTCCGCCATCTCTTCAAATTGATCAATTGCTTTTGCTGATGGATCCTTGTCTTCGCACAACAACTGTATCGCCCACGATCTAACATGCGGGTCTTTGTCTGAAAGCAGGCGGATAAGATCATCGGCAGTGTAACCATTTGTAAGGTGAAGGGTCCACATGGCTCTCAACCGCCAATCGGGATTTTTGCTTTCCTTGAAAAAGGTCTTGAGATCGTCGTTGGTCGTAGCCTGCAGTGTTCCATTGGCGGCTCTCTTTTGAAGAATGCCTCTCGCCCTCCGCGAATGCCAGTCGCTTGCGTTCGACTGAAGAGCTACGAGCTGTTTGTCGGTTAGTTTATTGAGATCAGAATATCTCCCTTCAAAGTCCTTTGCGAGCGATTGCTCGGGAATGATGCGAAAGATTCTTCCTGTTTCTGTGTTCAATACTTCTTTGCCGCAAATATCCGCATCGTGCCAGTCTAATACATACATGCCGCCGTCGGGTCCAACTTCCATGCTGAAGCCTATCCATTGTGCATTGTTGGCCATCAGCAGGTCATCGGCATGCCTACCAACGAAACCGGAGCCCTTAGGCTCCAGTATGTCGGATAAAACTGCGTGTTCATGGATGTTAGCCATGAAGATCCTCCCCTGCTCTTCCGGCGGGAACGCGTCGGACTGATAGACGCGTGCTCCTCCATGCGCCGATCGATGACTGTGATCGGTAATGGTCTTGATGTCGTCGTATACATAGGGATTAAAATGCTGACCGCCCTGGCGATGATAAATGCCACCCGGCACGACGTGCCATAAGTGAGGAATAACACACGCGCTCATGAGCAGTTGTCCTTTCGCATCATAGTCGATTCCCCAGGGATTGCTGAAACCATGAGCTACAACTTCGAAGCGATCCTTTACAGGATGGTAACGCCATACGCCGCCGTTGATGTCTACGCCTTCAGCTTCGAGCAAGTCTTCGGGAAACGGGTCTTTATGATAATACAACCTGGTTTTATCATCGGGCTTACGGATCTTCGACGGGGTTGCAAAACCCTGTAAACCATATAGCCATCCATCGGGTCCCCAATGAAGGCTGTTAAGTGTTTCGTGGCGATCCCTGATCCCCCAGCCAGTCAATAATATTTCTATCTTATCTTCATCAGCTTTATCGTCGCCGTCCTTGTCGGGGATAAATAAAAGATTTGGTGGCGCACCAACATACACGCCATCGAAGCCAACGGCAATGGCCGCGGGAAAAGCGAGGCCTTCGATGAACACCGATTTCTTGTCGGCCACACCATCGTGGTCTGTATCTTCGAGTATTGAAATGCGGCTGCCTCCTATGTTGGAGAAGCCATGACCGCGCGATTCATAGTCTTTGTTTTCAGCGATCCACAACCTGCCTTTATCGTCCCAGCAAAATGCCATAGGTTGAGTCATCATAGGCTCGCCGGCGAATGCGTTTACTTTGTAACCGTCTTTTACGGTCATTGCATCAACTGCCTGCTGCGGATCCAAAAATACAGCGAGTCGTCCTTCGTCTTGTGCGATCCTCCAGAGCTCGGAAGTGCTTTGCCTGCCCGAAAAGTTCGACCACAGTTTTGTTATCTCGATGTCGTTGAATTCTCCGGTGTAAGCCACGAGCTGGAATTTGAGAACTTCGGTTGCATCTTTTTCAATAGTCCAGTCTGCGTCCCTGGTAAATGCGGGGCCAACGCCCAACTGGTTGTCGACGCGCCACTTCTGGGGATACCCGCGATTTTCGGGGTGATCGAATATTGCCACGTTAGCGCGGTCGGTACGGCCTTCTACTTGCATGCCTACGTTCACCCACATTGCACGCTGACCTTCTGCGCTCTTGTTCTTTTGTCGTGCGGCATTCACAGCTTCTCCATCGATGTCTTTGGTCCATGGCATCCTGAGAAATAATCCGCCATAATCGTATTTACCAATGGTGATCTTACGTTTGGCGAGACCTTTCCATTCGAGGGTCATGAAATACTTGCCGCCCTCAAATTTCATCGACCAGTTCTGGGTTTCCTCCATAACCGGTTCACCAAGCGAATCGAGTAGGTGATAAACAGTTTGCCATTTCACCTCTTCACCTTCTTTCTCGACAACATTGGCGGCAACTTTTTTCCAGTAGCCATCGGCGGGATGGTGGAAATAATCTCGTCCATTCACCCTGGTGAATCCCCAGTAGAGACCTGTCTGATGCTTGTGGTGACCAGGACTATATTGAGTCAGCAAGCCTTTGCCATCGGGGGCAACTATTGGATGGAGATAAGGACGATGGTCGTCTTTGGCTTTCTGTACGAGGATGGGTGTTGTGGCATCCTTCACGAAGATTGAAATTGAATCGCCGGCGGCGTCAATATGCAACTGCTTCGGAGTGTTGTCGACAACAGCTTCGTCTGAACTTGCTTTAGGGGTGCAAGATGCAATGGATAACAGAACTAAGAAGGCGTACCCATATCCCAGCAGCCCTTTATTTTTTACGTTGATTGAAGAATACATACGCGCCGTATTTATTTGCTACCAGAATATCTGTTTTTCCATCGTTGTCAACATCGCCTGTCTCCATTGTGCAGCCGGCTCCTGAATCGTTATCGATGAGATGTGGTACGTATGTTATTTCCTTTTTCTTCCTTACGAGCTCGAACCAGTATAGTACGGGTTCGTTGAGTGGTTCGGGATCTCCTTTCGGGCCGTGGGCCCAGTAGCGTTTGCCGCTTGCAAAATCCATCACGCCATCACCGTTGAAATCTCCAAGCGCAAGTGTATGAGCTTGAGAGAATACCATGGGATACTTTCCTTCTTCAAATTCTTTCCTGTCGCCGTAGATCATGTGTTTCTCGAAAGTTATCGCCTTGTCGGCGCCTACTTTTTGTTCGAACCAGGCCATTCCATAACCATGGGCATCGAGGCTGCTGATGATATCTACTTTACCATCTTTGTTTACATCGTAGAAGAGCATTTGAGCTCCGCCTTCTTTCGAAAACTCGTAAGGGTGTTCGATCCATTCGCTTTCGGTGGCATTTGTTTTTGGTTGTTCCCACCAGCCGGCTTTGGCAACCACATCTGGCAAACCATCGCGGTTGATATCGCCTACGCCGAGACCGTGAGTGAATTTACCCCAGCCGAGGTCTCTTGAAATATATTGAACTCTCCAGGGTTTTTCAACATCACTCCAGTCTGGACGGCCGATCGCAAGTCTCCCTTCCACGACAAAAACTGCTTCGGGGCGCTTATCGTTGTCGAGGTCGACAAAATAACGCGCTTCGTCACCTGGTTTTTCCAGGATCTGGTGGGCCTTCCAAAGGTCTTTGTCGTTTCCGGGGTTGGCGTACCAAAATGCGGGGCTCCCGGCGCGTCCAAACTTGAAGATGTCGAGAAGCTTATCCCCGTTAAAATCATACTCGCACGACAGGTAGTGCTCTGAATAATTAATCGGGTCGTATTCTACTGGCTCCTCGAAGGTAATTTTGTTTTGAAAGTCGGGCCCCAGGTAGATAAAGGGCCCTGCGATCAGGTCTTTTTTTCCGTCACCATTCATATCTACCATATGAATGCCTTCACTATAAAACTTTTTCGTGAGGGTCAGTTTTTTAAAGGGAACTTCTTGTGCAATGGCCGATCCACAGCACATTACTGTAAAAACGAAAAGCAAAGACCTGTTCAGCATAATTTTACTTTTTATCCAACGGGCAAAAGAGTTTTACCATATACCTCATTCAATAAGAACGCTGCTGATCCATACAATGACAGCGATCCTACAACGAGGCCTTCATAACCGGCAACTGTGTTAAGACTGGTGTTACCGGTTAAACCACCGGCAATCAATATCACAAACAAAACAATCAGTGTACCAAAAATAAGCTGGAGTAACTTCGGCAACTTCAATGTTGCGATGAACAGGATAACTGTGAATATACACCACATGATAAGGAACGCGTTTACTGCGCCGCCCGATGGAGCAGCCATTGCACCCAGTGCAGGCATAACATTCATCGCTACGAAAGCAAGCCAGAAGATACCGTACGACGTAAAGGCAACTAAACCAAACGTGTTGCCTTTCTTTCCTTCCAACAAACCAACGATGATCTGGGTAAATCCTCCGTAGAATAAACCCATCGACAGGACTGTTGCATCGAACGTGATCACTCCTGCATTCGTAAGGCTCAATAAGATTGTGCAAATACCGAATGCCGCCAGACCCAACGGGCCAGCGCTTGCAGATGTATCCTTAATGGTGACTGTATTTAATTGAGGCTCGGCCATAAGTTTAAGGGGTTTAGGATAGTTGAGGGAATTCTTGTTGTGATTACATCATCTCCAGGAACATTTCCAACGCTTTGTTAGAAAAGACCGGGTCATTGATGTTCGCATCTACTTCTACTACTTTGATCTTTGGCTTAAGTTTACTCTTCAGACCTTCTATGAAAGCTTTGTCTGCTGCCACGTCCCAGAACAACTGCGGTTCGCCTTTGTCGTTGACGGAGTCGAGCATCGAGTAGCCCTTCATAGGAATGATGAATGCAACCTTGCCTTCAGAGCGGTTCGCCTTTTCAGCAAATATTTCTCCCATCTTTCGGTTCTCCTCAGGTGTGGTTCTCATCAACGTTACCTGGGGATTCCACTTGTAGAAGAGGCGATCCTTGTATTTCGCAGGTATTGTGTCGGGATTTCCAAAGTTGCACATGTCGATGCAACCGGGAGAGATCAAATGAGGGATGCCTGCTTTGCCAGGACCATCGAGTCGGCCTTTGCCTGCATCGAATACGCCTCCGCAAACTGTATCGGCCCACTCGGTAGTGGTTATATCCAATACTCCCTGCACAAGGCCTTCTTCAATCAGCTTCTCCATCATTTTTCCGCCAGTGCCAGTTGCGTGAAACACGAGGACTTCATATCCTTCTTTGGTGAGCGCTTCACGGCAGCGATCGATACAAGGTGTAGTGTTTCCAAACATGGAAGCGGCTACGGTAGGTTTTGTTTCGATCTTCTTTCCAGCTTGTGCATTCCTCATTTCCACCATGCCAGTCAGTGCGCCGACGGCGTTGATGAAAATTGAATGACTAAGCTGGTTCAGGCCGGCGATGTCGGTCAGTGATGGAACCATCATGATGTCGCTGATCCCAACATAGGGCGACACGTCGCCCGACGCAACTGTCGAGACGCATATCTTGGGCACGCCATATGGCAAACCCTTCATACCCGATGTGATCACGTTTGTACCTGCGGTACCACCCATTCCGATGATACCGTCGAACTTATCTTTGAAATAAAGATCAGTGACCACCGAGGCAAGGCCGTCAGACATGACGGCGATTGCCTTTCCGCGATCGTTCGAGCTGCGGAGTGTTTCAAGGTCGGTGCCTCCAGCTTGTGCTACAACATCCGCCCCGATGTCGATGGGAAAACTATTTGTTGTTCCCATGACACCAGTGTTGATGGTCACTACCTGGAAGCCTCTTCCCTTGATCAGGTCAATGATGAAATTGTATTCGGCGCCTTTTGTATCGAACGCGCCGGCTACGACAATTTTCTTTCCCATTATGCTTCTTTTTTAAAGCCGATACTCTTGAATTTTCTGATCTGTTCGGTGATTGCAATCTCTGTTGGAAGCCTTTCCATCGAGCTTGCACCATAGAACCCATCCAATCCCTGTACGTGCTCAATTGTATAAGCTGCATCATCGGGCATAGCTATCGGACCGCCGTGTGCGAGTACGATAACATCGTCGTTGATCTCTTTGCAGACATTTACAATAGCCTGGATCTCTACCACGCATTCGTCCATGGTCTTGGCAGTCTTCGCGCCGATTTTACCACTTGTGGTGAGACCCATGTGTGCAACGATAATGTCGGCGCCGGCCTTCGTCATCGCTGCTGCATCAGTTGTATTGAACACATATGGAGTAGTAAGAAGATCCAGGTCATGCGCTGCCTTCACGCAGTCGATCTCCAATTGGTAGCTCATGCCAGTTTCTTCAAGGTTGGCTCTGAACACACCATCGATAAGTCCGACTGTCGGAAAGTTTTGAATTCCAGCAAAACCCAGGTCTTTCAATTCCCTAAGGAATTTATCTCTCAGCATAAAAGGATCGGTACCACAAACACCTGCCAGCACGGGGGTCTTTTTAACAGCTGGCAAAATTTCGTGGGCCATCTCTTTCACTATTTCATTTGCGTTTCCATACGGTAGCAAGCCTGCAAGTGATCCTCTACCAGCCATCCTGTAGCGACCAGAGTTGTAAATGACGATCAGATCGATTCCGCCAGCCTCCTCGCACTGTGCTGAAATCCCGGTGCCTGCACCGCCGCCAATTATTGGTTCTCCTCTCTCTATTTTTGCTCTAAGGTTTTTCAGGATGTCGCTTCTGGTCCATTTTTTCATAATGATCGGTGTTATAGAATAAGTAGGTCAAATAGGTTCTCGAAAATCAGTTATATCCAGGGTTCTGTAGAAACTCGGTCGACGTTCTGTCAATCTGGTTCTGCGGAATCGGCCTCAGAATGTGATAGTCTTTAATGTTCGGTCCTCCTTCAGGATTAAACGCTTTAACCCGCTCAAGCAATTTACCTGTTCTGGTCAAGTCAAACCAGCGCTTCATTTCTCCAAGAAGCTCGCGGCTTCTTTCGTCGAGGATAAAGTCGATGTTCAAAGCAGCCGGAGTAACTTCCATTGCGAGCCTGTTGGCGTCTGTTTCGGCCTGTGTTTTACCCACAGCAGCTGCACGCCTGCGGATCTGGTTGATGTAAACAACTGCCTCTGCAGGGCGATTGTCCATCATCAGTGCTTCCGCTGCGATCAGCATTGTTTCAGCCAACCTGAACAGGAGGAAATCCCTGCTACCACGCAATTCGGGTACTGATGCACGCGTCGGATCGAGGTGCTTCGTCACTGTAGGGAATACGCGGTCTGTTTGCTTGTTCAACTGGTACACACTGTACTTGGCAGCAGCAAGTTTAGCTGCAGACCACTGCTCGTCTACGATGTACAGAGCTGTATCGCCAGCCTTGAGGGTCATTTGACCTCCTTGTATTTTAGTGAACGTGCCGGGTGAGTTACAGTAGAATACACGCTTGAATGTTTTTGTGTAGCGTGAATCCAGTTTTTTGTCGAACAATGTTGTCAACACACGGTCAGTTGGTCTGAAGCGGGCATAAGGCCTGCCGTTCTGAAGGTCACGCACAACACCTGGAAGGTCATCATACTTCATGATCCAATAAACGTGCAATGTGTTACCGAGCTCTGCAGTCAGGAAGTTTGAACTGTTTTGAACTGAGAACACAACTTCTGAGTGTCTTTCTGCAGCCTCACCCTGTGCGAACACCTGGGCGAAATCATCCAACAGTTTGAAGTTATAGTTCTTGATCACAGCTTCTGCATTTTCAGCGGCCTTCTTATAATCGTCCGCTTTTGCAGCCGAGCCACCTGCACGTGTTAAGTGAACCAAAGCAAGCAAATGTTGTGCTGCAGGTTTTGTTGCACGGCCGTAGTTAGCGCCTGTCGCTGTGTTGGGTAATACTGCGATAGCTTCGTTGAGGTCGGTAACGATGAGATCGTAGACTTCGTTGATCGGTGAACGCTTCGCTTCGGTTACCACGCCTTTGGTTTCCGTAGTTGTGATGTGTACAGGTCCCCACAACTGAACTAAAAGGTGATAGTAGACAGCACGCAAAAACTTAACTTCTGCGATACGGGTATTCTTGATTGCCGGATCTATTCCTTCAATGTTAGGCGCACGATTAATCGCCGCGTTACAAGCATTGATACCGGCATAAAGACGATTCCACACACCATCGAGTGCGCCGGCGCGTGAGTTCAAATTGCCATTGTACAGGTTAAAGTGCTTGTTACCACCATCGAATCCCATGCGGAATTCGTCGGTACCGAATGTTGTCATGCTCGGTATACCTTCGTTCTCTGTGTAAACGCGAAGGAAGCTGTATGCCCCATTTACGTTATCGTTAAAACCCGCAGGTGTGTTCAAATACGAGTCGAAAGCCTGTGTGCGAGCATCCTCGTACAGAAATTTATCATCGCACGAAGCGAATACGGCTGCTAATAGTATGATTGATAATATCTTCTTCATGATTTTAGCCCTCCTTGATTAAAAATTGACGTTAAGACCCAGCATAAATGTCCTTGCAACAGGTGCACTTCTTGTAGGAAGTTCAGGGTCAACTCCATTGTACTTCTGCACATAAGATGAGATGAACACTGGGTTTTGAACACTTAGATAAACGTTCAACGACTCCATACGCATCGCATTAACCCAAGCCTTGGGGAGGTTATAGCCAAGGTTTATGTTACGGACCTTAAGGAATGATGCATCAAAATACTGAAGCGTCGTACCGAAGTAAGTGTTATCGAGACTTACGTTAGGTCTCGGGATGTAGTTGGTCGGATTATTCGGTGTCCAATAGTCAAGTTTAAATTGGTTTACCCTGCCTGAATTGAACCTGTTCGCTCCGTAAGTAATGTCCTGCAACATCTGACCAACACGGGCATACATTACGATTGAAAGATCGAAACCTTTGTACGTGAAGCGGTTCGTCATACCTGCCGTGAAGATTGGCACAGTAGATCCAAGCACCTTGCGGTCGTCGTTCGGTGAAATGATACCGTCACCATTCTGATCTTTAACCTTGATGTACCCTACGCCTGAGTTACCCTGCGCTGCTGCTTGTTCTTCACCGGTTTGCCAAATACCAATTCTCTCGAAGTCGTAGAACACAGTCAGAGGCTGGCCGATGAAACGGAGGTTACCTACGTCATCAACCTTTCCTTGTGAAAGTTCAACGATCTGTTCTTTGTTATGAGAGATGTTGAAATCTGTATTCCATGTGAAGCCACCGGGAGCTACAGCCACTTTGTTAAGCGTTGAGATGATGAATTCAATGCCTGTGTTGCGGGTTGCACCTACATTTGTAAGTATCGAGTTAAAGCCGGTTGTGTTAGGAAGCAATCGAGGAAGCAAAAGGTCTGTAGTGTTGGATTGGTAAACTTCCAAAGCGCCTGAGATCCTGCCTGAAAAGAGTTCGTAGTCAATACCGAAGTTCGCTGTTCTCGTCGTTTCCCATTTTATAGCTGGGTTTGCCACAGTTTGCGGAACATAGCCGAAAGCAGGTGTATCACCGTACAAATAACCAGTTCGTAGCAGCAACCCGTTTGTGCCATACGGTGGTATTCCCTCGTTGCCAGTTGCGCCATAACTTGCCCTAAGCCTCAGGTTTGTAAAAGTGGTGCTGCCTGCAAACCAATCTTCGTTGATGATATTCCAACCCAAAGCAAGGGATGGGAAATATCCAAACTTGTTCACCTCCACAAATTTCGAAGAACCGTCGGCACGACCTGTCAATGTCACAAGGAAGCGGTCATCAAACACGTAGTTGAACCTGGCCATGTACGATGCGATGCTCCACTTTGAATAGTTACTGCTGATTACCAGGTTAGTTGACGCAGCACCGAGGTTGTAGTATTCAAAGGAATCCAGCGGAAGTCCGCGTCCCTCACTTCCAAAAACTTCCGCTGTGCGTGTCTGACGGCTATAGAGCCCGGTAAAATCAAAACGGTGCTTCTCAGCGAACGTCCTGTTATATGTCAGGATGTTTTCCCATGTTGACGAGAACGTGAAAGAGTTCTCAGTGTTTGCAATATTAACACCACCAGCGGCCGCCTGCGTGTTGCTAGCCCTGAAGTTACCCAACTGGCCAAACAACATGTCGGGACCATAGTTCATTCTGAACTTAAGACCCTTCGCAATATTGACTTCAGCATAGGCGCTGTTGAACAGGCGAAGTTGCTTTCTGCGGTTGATCACGTTCTTGGGATCGATATCGAACAACGGGTTCGTACGATTACCATCACCAGGTGACGCTCTGAATATCAAATTACCATTAGCGTCATATGGAACACCAAGAGGGTTTTCAGAGAACGCACCATAATCGGAACCAGTAGCTGTGCTGTAGAGCGGATCAACGTCCAACGCGTTTGAAAGGCTGTATGTCGCCAACGACGAAATTCCGAAAGTTAGAGCCTTTCCAATCTTTTGATCAAGATTGATACGTGTGTTATAGCGGGTAAACTTTTGATTTGGCTCAAGTCCTTTATTGTCGAACAGACCAAGGGATACATTGAACCTGGTGCTTTCCGTTCCACCATTGATACTCAGGTTTTGGTTGTTAACATAACCTTGTTCAACAAACATTCCGTACCAGTCTGTCGAACGCCCCAAAGCAATTGATTCCAACTCTGTTGCTGTGAAAAGAGCTTTATCTGCTGCTACCGGATCTGCATCATTGTACTGGCCAATCGCCCTTCTCGATTCACGTTTGTATTCGGCCATCTCCTCTCCATTCATCAGGTTCGGACGTTTCATCATTGTCTGGATACCGAAGCTGCTGTTGTAGTTGACCCTCACTTTACCCGGTGTACCTCTTTTTGTAGTTACGATGATAACGCCGTTCGCACCGCGTGATCCGTAGATCGCAGTTGAAGACGCATCTTTCAACACATCCATCGATACGATATCGCTGGGGTTGATCGAGTTCATTGCGTCTGCCGTAACGGGGATACCATCGATTACAAACAGTGGATCATTACCAGCGTTAACTGATCTTCTACCACGCACCTGGATCGCAACACCGTCACCAGGCTTGTTACCTGCGTTTGTTACGTCTACACCGGATACCCGGCCTTGAAGCAACTGTCCGGGGTTTACTACCGCCGGCATTTCACGCAAAGACTTTTCACCTACAGAAGCTACGGCACCAGTTACGTCGGCTTTCTTCATAGTACCGTAACCAACAACCACAATTTCATCGAGGGAAGTAAGAGCTTCTGCAAGATCGATGTTTATTGTGCTTTGCGCACCTACTGTAACTTCCTGGGTTGTGTAACCAATGGAGCTGAATACAAGAACTGCGTTTCCATCAGGCACGTTGATCCGATACTCTCCATTGATATCGGTTGTCGCACCTTGCGAAGTTCCTTTTAATACAATTGTTACGCCGGGGACACCTTCAGCGGTTCCACCTGCAGTAACCTTGCCCGACACAGTTTGCGATTGAGCTAAACTGGCCTGCACGAAAAACAATTGAAGCAATACCACGCATGCGGCACTCTTCAACAGTAGTTTTGGTCGTAGTAAAAATGACATCATTTAAGGTTTTAAAGGGTTTGAGGGAGCTTACTGTTACCCGATCAACGATTTCGAATATTGAAGCAGTTAAAAGCAACACTCGAAACCGGAATCGTTTGCTGGGGGCTTGGCAAAAGCAGTACCAAAGTGTCTATGATGGTTTCTATGAGCACAAAAAAGTGCTCGCAACTATATGAATAACAGCCTGTTACAAGTATCTATTTTTTCTCATTCAATCATACCAAGCATGATTTGCCTTTGTCACATTAGGTTACACTATTGTTAAGCGTGGTTACACTTTGTTACCCGTGTTGATACCTCACAATAAAAACTAATATTGAATGCATGTTTTGTTTGCACGCTATACATACATTCGAACCTTCAACAAATTTTTTATCAATCATGAAAAAGTATTCGTTGTTCGCATTGATCACATTATTCGCTGCAGTGCTGACATTATCCAGCTTTTACAATTTTAAAGACGAGCAGGTACGCCACATCGTTGTATTCAAATACAAAGCAGGAGCTACCGAAGCACAGATCGCAGAAGTGACGAAAGCCTTTGGCGAAATGAAAAAAACCATACCAGGCATCGTATCATTCGAGCATGGTGTAAACGACAGCCCTGAAAAGAAGAACCAGGGATTCACACACGTGTACCAGGTCACATTTGAAAATGCCGCTGCACGCGACACTTATCTGCCACATCCCAAGCATAAAGAATTCGGCGCCCTGCTGAAGAAGCTCGATATACTCGAAGATCTGTTCGTAGTGGACTACGCTGCTAAAGTGAAATTATAATTGCAATAAAAAAGCCCGGCTAAACACCGGGCTTATTACCCAGGTAGCTCACAAGCTTCTCGACCATACCCGATGATCCCACATACAACGACGTTCGCTGATGCAGCGTCTGTGGCTCGATATCGAGGATCCGCATAGTGTCGTTAACAGCCAATCCACCCGCCTGTTCGGCTATAAAAGCCAGCGCATTGCACTCAAACACGAGCCGTAGCTTTCCATGTGTACTCGTTACAGTACCAGGATACAGGTAAATACCTCCCTTTAACAGGTTCCTGTGAAAGTCCGCAACAAGTGAGCCAGTGTAACGTGCTGCATAGTGTTCCGTTTTGCAGTCGTCGAGAAACGTACGCACTGGTACCGGAAATAAATTCGAAAGGCCTTCATTGATCGAATACACCAAACCACGATTTGGCGTCCTTATGTCGGGATGCGACAACAAATATTCCCCCAGGCCCGGCTCGAACGTAAAGCCGTTTACACCGTGACCGCTCGTATACACAAGCACGTTCGACGATCCATAGAGCACATAACCTGCCGCCAGCTGCTTCGAACCTTTTTGAAAGATATCGCTCGAAGAGATGGGTGTTCCTACAGGTGTTACCCGTTTGTAGATAGAGAAAATCGTCCCGATCGAAATACCGAAATCAATATTGGAACTCCCATCGATCGGGTCTATCGCAATAACATAATTACCGCTTTCATTGAGTGTAATGAACGATTCCTCCTCTTCCGAAAGAAGAGCACACACCTGTCCGCCCGCCCGCAGCGTATGCTCGAACGAAGCATTCGCCAGCAGATCGAGCTTGTACTGTTGTTCACCGCTTGTATTGGTGCTGCCGGCCTGGCCGAAGATGTCGACGAGGCCTGCCTTGTTTACTTCGCGGTTAACAATTTTTGCAGCAAGCACAATGTCGCTCAGCAACTGCGAGAGCTCTGTGCAGTCGTACTGCAGTGATTGATTATTTCTTACAAAACGGTCGAGCGTAACGGATGGTAATCTCATTATTTCTTTTCTGCGTACACCTCGCGCGCAACCGTCAAAGCGTTGAGAGCAGCCGGGAAACCCGCGTACAATGCCATCTGCATGATACACTCTGTAACCTCAGTTTTTGTAAGGCCTACCTGTAACGATGCCCTGATGTGCGTTTTTAATTGAGGTGTTGCATTTCCCATGGCAGTCAATGCTGCTACAGTGGCTATTTGTCTCGATTTCAGATCGAGTCCGGGCCTTGAGTAAACATCGCCGTAAGGGAATTCAACAATGAAACGAGCGATATCCGGAGCAACATCTTCCCAGCCTTTGATCAGGTTTTGCGCAGCATCGGGGTTTCCATAAACCTGTCCGATCAGCACAGATCCGCGCTTGTAACGTGTAGCCTGGTCACCTTGAGTCAACTTTGGTTTGAAATCGGCACGTGCTTTCTTTTCTACGAAGTAAACTTCGCGTGTGGCTGTTAATGCGTTGAGCGCTGCAGGAAATCCAGCGTACAAAGCCATCTGTATCATCGTTTCAACGATTTCCTCTTCTTTCACGCCGACATTAAGCGACGCACGAATGTGTGTTTTCAATTGAGGCGTTGCTGTTCCAAGAGCTGTAAGAGCGGCTACCGTGGCGATTTCCCTCTTTTTCATGTCCAACCCTGGTCGTGAATAAATATCTCCGTATGCAAACTCCATAATGAAGCGTGGCATATCGGGAGCGATATCGCTCCAGCTTTCCATTTGCTTCTTCGCAGCATCCGGATCGCCATACACGTCACCTATTAGTTTCGATCCGCGCTCAAAGCGCGTAGAATCCTTCTTTTGACTAAATGCGCTCATGTTATTGAGTAAGATCATGCAGGTAACAAGGATGGCTGCTGGGAGATAGTTACGTGTTGACATAAGTTGGAGGGTTTAAATTGTTGTTACATCGAAGCAAGTGTAGTAAGCGATGATATGTTTGTCAAGTGTGTTTCTTCATGTGTTGAATGAAACCGATATAAAAGGCACATGCGGCGGATAGAACATCCCACACTTTTGCAAGTGTCCAAACCAGGATGAACCATCCGACCCGCATACTCACCTAACTCAAATCAACTGAGTTTTTATCGTAATAATTAAATATGTCTGTGTATCAAGTTGTGTAGTAATAGACAAGACGCAATCGTTTGCCAGATTCAGTCAGGCAAAAAGGGAACCAGATTTAAAATCCGAAACATGAAATACAGGAATCATTGATGTAATTCGCTGATAATCAAATAAATAATCTTAGTATTTTTTCTACAGCTTATTATTTATTGAATGAAAACCATTCGGGAGGTGTAACATGGGGTTACACATAAGACGATACGGGGTACAAGATGTAACCTACCCGCTCTTCGCAGCTTCCACTCATCCGAAAAATTTACAAACGCATGCCTTTATTCAAGTCATAAATGCACTTCTTAAACCAATTGCATGATTTCAAATACACTAATACTGCTCTCATTTGATTTGTGAATTAATTTTCAGAACATTCGATTGAGAGAGAAAAATTGCACCTGCCCCTCAACAAGGGCGACACACGTTTATTATAAAAAATGTACAACCTCAGGAAACTGATCCGGAGTCATAATAAACTTTCAGCGCCCATAATATCTGTGGTTGCGGGAAGTGGACAAATCACCAAGTCTGCTGTTGCCTCGGGCGCCGATCTTATCATTGCACTTAATGCAGGTTTCCTGAGAAATATCGGGTTTGGTTCTTTGGCGGCCTTTATGCCGTATGGAAATGCAAACGACCAGACCGAACAACTATTAAGACATCACATATTACCACATAGAAAAGCAACACCTGTAGTAGCCGGCGTGTTTGCATCCGACCCCGAACAGCCAATCATTGAACGATTGAAGAAACTGAAAGAACTGGGTGTCGAAGGCATTACAAACTGGCCAGCAGTAGGCTTTTTCGACGGTAACTTCCGTGCTCACCTTGAAAACGAAGGATTCGGTATTGCAGCCGAAGCAGAGATGTTGAAGCAAGCCAAGGAACTCGGATTCGTAACATTCGGATTTGCACTCACTGCCCAGGACGCCGCCGTATTCGCCAAGAACGACGTCGACGCTCTTATTCTTAATGTCGGTCTGACATTCGAAACCGTCGACACGATTGAAAAACGAAACCAGCTCCAGTTGTCGATAACGAAGGCGAAGGATATGCTCATGCATCTTTCTGCGTCAGGACGAACCCCGCTAACGATCGTATATGGCGGACCGATAACACAGCCGGAAGACTTTGAAGAGTTCGTAAGACAGGTGCCTATCCACGGGTACGCCGGTGGGTCGGTGTTCGATCGCTTTCCTGTATTGGAAACAGTTATCCTGAAAGTAAAGAGCTTCAAACAGATCTCTGCTAAAGAAAGAGTAGCACCGCCGGCGAAGTTCGGAAACCTGGTGGGATCGTCGGCATCAATGAAGAGGCTGTTCGCACTGATCCAAAAAATTGCCCCCTACGACGTCAATGTTTGTATTGAAGGAGAATCGGGGACCGGCAAGGAACTTGTCGCAAACCAGATCCACATCCTGAGCCCCCGAAAGAATCATCCATTCATTACTGTTAACTGCGGCGCTATACCCGACACGCTGGTGGAAAGTGAATTCTTCGGATACGAGAAGGGTGCATTCACCGGTGCGGCCCACAGGAAGCTCGGGAAATTTGAGTTAGCACATAAAGGAACACTGTTTCTTGATGAGATCGCAGACTTGAGCCCGCACGCGCAGGCTGCGCTACTCAGGGTTATCCAGGAAGGGGAAGTGATTACACTTGGTGGCCAGAAACACATACCTGTCGACGTGCGCATCCTTTGCGCTTCGAACCAGGATCTCGAAAAACTTGTGCAGGAAGGAAAGTTCAGGGTTGACCTTTACTTCAGGTTGAGCACGATAGTGATGCGAATTCCTTCTTTGAATGAACGAAAGGACGATATTCCTTTGCTTGTCAGCAACGTTCTTGCGAAGCTCTCTGTTAAGTTCAATAAGAAGCTGATAGGAATCACCGACGAGTTCATGAATGAGCTTAAAAATTACGATTGGAAAGGAAATGTACGACAGCTCGAGCAGGTGATGACGAGGCATGCCCTTATGGAAGAGAAGCCTGTCTTAAGCGGCGGAGCATTCTGGATGAAAGGTGAAACCTCCGACCAGGGAGCTGAAAATGATTACAGGTTTCAAAAAGCACAGCAAGCTCTTATTGCTGCGGGCTACAACAAGACCAAGGCAGCAGCGGGCTTGAAGATAAGTCGTAAGACACTATACTTATGGCTTAACAGTGGAAGTACGAATTCAAAATTATGACGAACATTAACGATAAGGCTGATCATTTAACAAAACTGACATCATATCCAAAAGACCGGATCAACGTTCTGATTCTTGAAAATATTCATGCCAACGCGGTGGCATTGATGAAGGAAGAAGGATACAACATCGAGATCCATCCTTCGGCGCTCGACGAAGATGAGTTAATAGAAAAGATAGGTAAGGTTTCAATCCTCTGTATCCGCTCGAAGACCGAGGTAACGCAGAAAGTACTCGATCACGCGAAACGACTTATCGCAGTCGGCGCGTTCTGCATTGGAACGGACCAGATCGATCTGCCTGCATGCTTAAAGAAAGGTGTGGCCGTTTTCAACGCGCCATACAGCAACACCCGCTCGGTGGTGGAACTGGCCATAGGCGAGATCATTATGTTGATGAGAAGTCTGCCAGACAAAATTTCCGCAATGCACCGCGGTGTTTGGGATAAGTCTGCAAAAGGAAGTTTCGAGATCCGGAACAAGACACTGGGTATTATCGGTTATGGCAGTATAGGCACACAACTATCGGTATTGGCCGAAGCGTTGGGTATGACTGTTTACTATTACGACGTTGCTGAAAAGTTGTCGATTGGAAATGCGAGAAGATGTCATTCCCTGAAAGAACTGCTTGAGGTTACCGATGTGATCTCGATCCACGTTGATGGCAGGCCTCAAAATGAAAAGCTCATCGGTGCGAAAGAATTCGACATGATGAAGCCCGGGGTGATATTCGTTAACCTGAGCCGCGGTGATGTTGTGGATGTAGAAGCGCTTCGCACGAATATATTGAGTGGAAAGATCCGTGGCGCAGCGGTCGACGTGTACCCCGAAGAACCGAAAGGCAATAACAACGAATTTATTTCGCCGTTACGGGGATTACCCAATACCATACTTACGCCGCACATCGGCGGCAGCACCAGTGAGGCACAGGCCAACATCGCCAACTTTGTTCCGGCGATGATTATGGACTATATAAATACAGGCAGCACGGCAACAAGTGTGAACTTCCCGGCAATGCAATTGCCGAAACTCGAAAATGCACACAGGCTTATTCACATTCACAAGAATGTAGCAGGGGTGTTGGCCAACATCAACTCTGTTTTAGCGAAGAATAAAATAAATATTGTAGGCCAATACTTAAAAACAAACGAGGAGGTTGGGTATGTCATTACCGACATCGACAAGGAATACTCACTCGATGTTACAAACGAATTGAAAGCGATCGAACACACCATTAAGTTCAGGGTGTTATACTGAACTGGAGAACGTTATGTCAATAAGAAAGAGCAGCGCCATCCGGTATTCCGACGGAAGACCAATGGATTCGGACGAAGAGCTTACATGGGAAGAAGCTCTCCAGGTGAAGATCAACGGAAGACCTTATACGGTTACGATGCGCACACCGGGAAACGATACGATGCTGGCTGTCGGCCTATTGCTTTCGGAAGGGATCATCAGTTCACCCGGCGACATACTTTCGATCCGCGAAGTACCAACGCCATCCGGGGAACTTACACTCTCTGTGGATGTCGAGATCAGGGAAGAGATCATCCTCAACAAGAACATTTTCAACAGGTCAATAGCATCTACAGCGTCTTGTGGAGTTTGCGGAAAGGCAGATATCTGCGACCTGGTCGCACCTATTCCACTTGTTGCAACTTCGAAGAAGTTGAGAACAGACCTGATCCCCGAAATGCAAACAAAGATGCGCAAACGCCAGGCAACCTTCGAACGAAGCGGGGGATCTCACGCAGCCAGCATACTTACGGTAAACGGCGACCTGCTGTCTGTGCAAGAAGATATCGGAAGGCACAACGCGGTCGATAAAGCCATAGGCGAACTGTTCTTAAACGACTCTCTTCAGAACGCAGACGTGCTGTTCATCAGCGGCCGGGTATCTTATGAAATTGTTGCCAAGTGCACGCAGGCAAAGATCCCGTTCCTGCTCGCTGTTTCGGCACCCTCCTCACTTGCTGTAGAACACTGCAAGAAATCGGGAATAACGTTGATCGGCTTTTGTCGCGATCGCAGGTTTACAGTTTACTCACACTCAGAAAATATTGAAAACGACACATGGAAAATGGTCAACACGCAATAAAGAAATCATCGGCAGGTGGAATGTTGGCGCTCACCAACAGTTTGAAACACCTGCTTCATGAGAAGGCGATGAAGCCCGGGGTTTCAGCTTTGCTCAGGATGAATAAACCGGGAGGCTTCGATTGCCCCGGTTGCGCCTGGCCCGATCCCAAAAATCCTTCGATCACCGAATTTTGTGAAAATGGTGTAAAAGCAATCGCCGCCGAAACCACCACCAAACGCGCAGACAGGAATTTCTTCAAACAAAATAAGGTAAGTGACCTGCTCGGGAAAGATCACTATTGGCTCGAGCAACAAGGAAGACTATGCGAACCAATGTTACTTGATGCTGATTCAGATGAATACAGACCAGTAACCTGGGAAAAGGCATTCTACCTCATCGGTGAAACAATGAAGAGCCTGTCGCATCCCGACGAGGCTGTCTTCTATACATCGGGACGAACAAGTAACGAAGCTGCCTTTTTATACCAGCTATTCGGACGAGAATTGGGCACTAACAATTTTCCTGATTGCTCTAACATGTGCCATGAGTCGTCGGGGGTTGCCATGTCGGAGTCGGTAGGTATTGGAAAGGGCACCGTTTCACTGGAAGATTTTGAAAAGGCCGATGCGATCTTCGTTATCGGCCAGAATCCCGGCACTAATCATCCGCGGATGCTCACGTCTCTCGAGGAAGCAAGAAAAAGAGGTTGTGAGATCGTTAGTATCAATCCACTGAAAGAAAAAGGACTACAGAGGTTTATCCATCCTCAACATGTGGTACAGACTTTAACAAACCGTCCAAGCGACATATCGTCGATGTATCTCCAGCCGGTGATTGGCGGTGACTTCGCATTGATAAAAGGCCTTATAAAAGGAGTGCTCGAAGCAGAGCAGGAAAAACCCGGACATCTCGACTACGAATTTATAACAACACATACAGTTGGCTTCGAACAAATGCGCGACGACATCCTTGCAACAAGCTGGGATGATATCGTTGCGGAATCCGGCTTGAGCAAAGAAGATATTCTCAAAGCATGCGACGTATACCTGCGATCGAAGGCGACGATCGCGTGTTGGGCGATGGGAGTTACACAACAAAAACATGGTGTTGTAACAATCCAGTACATCACCAACCTGATGTTGATGAAGGGAAACATCGGCCGGCCTGGCGCTGGCCTTTGCCCCGTAAGGGGACACAGCAATGTGCAGGGCGACAGAACTATGGGAATTACCGAGTACCCAACGGATGAATTTCTCAAGTCGCTGCAGAAGGTATTTCAATTTACTCCTCCTTCGAAACACGGGCTCCACACGGTTGAAGCCATTAAAGCGATGGACCAGGGAAAAGTGAAGGTATTCGTTGGAATGGGTGGAAACTTTGCAGCCGCTACACCCGACTCGGAGTTTACAGAGCAAGCCTTAAAAAAATGTGAGCTCACTGTTCACGTGAGCACCAAGCTTAACCGAAGCCACCTCGTAACCGGCAAGAGGGCATTGATCTTACCCTGCCTTGGCAGAACCGAAATCGATCTGCAAAATGGTGTTCCGCAAAAAGTGACGGTCGAAGATTCCATGTCGATGGTTCACGCTTCCGAAGGAAAAAACACACCAGCATCGGGGCAGTTATTGTCGGAGCCAGCGATAGTCGCATGCATGGCTATTGCGTCGTTGCCAAATACGAAGACTGAGTGGGCGAAGCTGGCGGGCAACTACGAGTTGATACGATCGAGGATAAGTGAAGTGTTTCCCGCATTTCAAAACTTCAATGAGAGGATCAAAGCGCCCGGTGGTTTCTACCTGGGGAATTCGGCAGCAGAGAAAAAATGGAAGACCAAAACGGGCAAGGCGAATTTTGTAACGGCTCCCCTGCCGAGGCTCGGACTGGCCAAAGGCAAACTGCGACTGATGACTATTCGATCGCACGATCAGTACAACACCACCGTGTATGGGTTGAACGACAGGTACAGGGGAATAAAAAATGAAAGACGTGTGATCTTCCTGAATAATTCAGACATCAAGGATCTTCATCTCTCAGAGAACGATGTCGTTGACATTATCAGCAACGCCGATGGTATCGATCGGGTAGCGAAAGGATTCAGGGTGGTTGCTTATGACATTCCCGCTGGTTGTGCGGCAAGTTATTTTCCCGAAACAAACGTACTGGTACCAATAGATTCAGTTGCCGACAAAAGTTTCACGCCCACGTCAAAGTTCATTGTTGTTCAACTAAGAAAAAGTGTACCATAACATATGTATTTCAAGTTTGAGTCAGACTTTGTCGAGCCAGGTATAAAGTGTATCCCAATGATCGTGCGGTTCAAGCTCGATGCATGTGGAATAAAACTGAAGTTGGCGGAATGGAGTCGCATGACGATTGCGGAACGTGATTTCTTTTCAAACGCCCCTTGTACATCGCAGGATGAGATCAAGGAGTACCGGGGTAAGCTGCAGCAGTTGGTGCTTGATCGCATGGGAAGTCCCGCAGATGAGATCCCGGTTGAACAATATCCTTTGTGGTCGAAAACCGACCAGATACCTGAATCGGTTTCAAACATGTTTGCGGCACAAGGGGTAACTGTAACACTGCACGAATGGCAGCTACTTGATGATCTCCAGAGATTCGCTTTATTAAAACTGAGCCGCCCCGGTCATGAAAATAAAAATTTCATGAAGGCTGTTGCCGAATTCGGACTGCTCAAGCTTGCCTGAATAAAATTATCAAGATGAATGGATTGGTTCTCGCTGGCGGTCGAAGCACACGGATGGGAACCGACAAGGGATTGATCAATTATCACGGCAAGCCGCAACGCGAACATCTTTTTGATCTTCTGCAAGAACTTTGCAAAACCGTTTACACTTCGTGTCGTAAAGGTCAGGACATCACCGGCGTGAACAATCCTTTAATTGATTTCTTCGACATTCCCGGACCGATAAACGGGATAATGAGTGCATTCCACCAGGCACCCGGTTCGAGTTGGCTCATCGTGGCTGTCGACATGCCGAAAGTAAACAAGGCGACACTTGAGCTTCTTCTATCGAAGCGCGATCAAAATAAAATCGCGACCTGTTTTTATAACCCGGAACTAAAGGACTGCGAGCCATTGCTTACACTATGGGAGCCCATTGCATATCCGCTTCTCAGGGACTTCACTGAAAAAGGTAACGTAAGCCCTCAAAGATTTCTCCGAACGCACAATGCGAATGTCATCCCGATCGAAGACCCCGGGATGTTAGCAAATTTCAACAGCCCTGAAGATATAGCCGGCAATTTGTAAATTAGCTTTCCCACCGATGGAAAAGCTACTTCTCACGATTGTCACCATCCTGGTCAGCGGCATGATCAGTTATGGTCAGGGTACCGCTATTCTTTTTGTGGACTTTGCACATAACATCGAAGGAAAAAATACCGACAAGCTCTCAGGCATTTTAGTGGATGGGTTTCTAAAGGGCAAGATCCGCGCGTATCGATCTCCGGAGCTAACAAAACATTTCCGGATAGCGGAAGCCATTGCGCACGACCTTCCCAGGCGCTGGAGCCGAAAGCCGCCTGAAGGTATTAACACAAACGACCCGGTCGACGTTGCATCGTTGGAAGAGCCATCGTTCAACTCCAGGCCGCAAGTCAAACCCGCAAGGTCAGAACCACCTGCAACCATTATCATTTCAAATGCCGACACATTGTCGAAAGAAGAATTTCTTCGGCAGATGATCCTTGAGGACACGCAGCCTGGTGACAAAGTGCAACTTCCGTTCTATGGGCGCATCTCCGAGCTCAATGGCATAAGCATTATTGGAAAGTATAAAGTCCATGGGAAAGATTCGACCTGGACGCCCGACATCATCCGGCTTCGAAGGGCCGGTGAATGGAAAGGGATCCTGGAAGACATTGATGTGAACTTCCTTTATTCCGATGTACTTCAGTATTTGAGTTCGATACGCCTGCCCATATTGCAAAACGGCATTACTTACAGGGAGTTATTGAAAGGCAACATGTTCTTCGGCAATGTCTTCAATTTTAATGCAGTGATACAAACGCCGGCTCAAGGCGGGTTAAATGTTCGCGCATTGCCACCGGCAAAGGAATACTTTTACCTGGAAAAGTACCTTGTCAATGCACCAGACATTCAGGATGATTCCCTTCGCACTGAAATAAAAATTTTTGCACAGCTTCTATCAAAGGCATTTAAGGAGAAACAAATAAAGTTTACCGAAGAGCGGACCTCGCTATATCCTGCGAAATACGACTGGTCTACGATCAAGAACGTTACAGCGATGGCAACAGGCATCAAAAAAGAATACTGGATAAACCTGCTTCATGACTACATCGCCGATGAAAGGTACCCGGCACAGATCAATTACTATGAAAGCACATCTGTTTACCTGCAGGATACCATTGAGCACCTCGATCCCGATCTTGTGCAGTTGGGAATAACAAACATGAAGCGCATTTCGGCATCAGGGTCAAGGTCAAGCACCAGCCAGGAAGTTGTACAGGTGTCGTTGAGAAATCTTTCAGATTTCGAGAGCAGGCCTGAGTACACGTTCGACTGGCGGGATGTCAGGAAAATTCTTATGAACTCCCGTCAGCCGGCAATGTTGAAGTTTGTGGCACGCGTCGAGAAAGGAAATATAAAGTTTTCAGAAAGCAAACTGGTCCACAGCGTGTGTGAGTTGAATTAGGCAACAAGGTTAATAAAACCAGTTATCCTTAACACAACGAACGGATAGTCCGTCGGCTTTACCTACAGCATACTCCACATCAACCTCATTCCTTTCTGTTCCATCCGAAGCAGTGGCAGGGATGAGAAAATTCGATCCATGGAAAACGGTAGCGTGTCCCGAATAGTAAATAACTCCGACCGCACCCTTTGTAATGGAATTAAAGTAGCGACCGATTGCCTCTTTGATTTCCCGGCCACAAGGGGGATCAGGGACCAAATCGACTTTAAATCCTTTGTCCTTCAGTATTGCCGCCATGACTCGTTCGCCTTCGGAAGGTTGTGCCTGGTGGTAAATGGAATCCAGACACATACACACAGGAAGAAATATTTTAGAACAGTTTTAAACATATCACCAAACTTTTACTCTTTCCCCTTCTTCCCTGTACATCTTATCACCTTTCTTTACCCCGAAAGCTTCATAGAACTCGGGCATATTCGAAGGAGGTCCGTTCGCCCTGAAAACGTTAGGTGAGTGTGGGTCTGTCATGACCTGTGTTCTGAGTGATTCGTCGCGATTGAGTCCTCGCCATGCTGTAGCCCACGACAGGAAGAAGCGCTGTTCGGCAGTGAATCCATCTATTGGCTCGGGCCTGCCATGCTCTTTGTAGTAGAGCTGGAGGCCTTCGTACGCAACTGTGAGTCCCGCAAGGTCGCCGATGTTTTCACCGAGAGTGTACTCACCGTTCACAAACACGCCCGGAAGCGCTTCGAACTTGCTGTATTGATCTGCAAGAGCTTTTCCATTTGCCTTGAACTTCGCGAGGTCGTCTTCGGTCCACCAGTTCTTCAGGTTGCCTTCACCATCAAACTGACTTCCAGAGTCGTCGAAGCCGTGCGATATCTCGTGACCGATCACACCACCTATAGCGCCGTAGTTGACGGCTTCGTCGGCTTTGTAATTATAGAACGGGGGCTGAAGGATCGCTGCGGGAAAAACAATTTCATTGAACGATGAGTTATAGTAAGCGTTGATCGTTTGTGGGGTCATCATCCATTCGGTCCTGTCGATCGTCTTTCCAAGCTTGCCGATGTTGCGTTCTGTTTCAAACCGGGTTGCGTTCATCACATTCCCCAGGTACGACGCGGTCTCCGGGTCAGTATCGATCTTCAGGCCGGAGTAGTCGCGCCACTTATCGGGATACCCGATCTTCACGTTGAACTTTTCCAATTTTGCGAGTGCCTTTTGCTTTGTCGAATCAGACATCCATTCAAGTTTATTGATACGGGCGGCAAATGCCCGCTTGATGTACTCGACCATCTCCTGTGCTTTTGCCTTGGCTTCGGGAGGAAACTTTTCGTCGACGTATAGTTTACCAAGAGCTTCACCCATGCTGTTGTCGACTGTTGCGAGAACACGTTTCCATCTTGGCCGAAGAGCTTCAACACCATTGAGATACTTCGAATTGAATTCGAACGACTCCTGTACAAAAGCGTGGTTGAGATATCGCGACGACTTTCTTAATAGCGTACCCGTGAGATACACTTTAAAGTCATCGAGGCTGTAGCTCCGCACAACCTCTCCGAAACCTTTAAAGTATCCGGGGTCGGTGGCAATCAGTGTATCTTCCTTCACGTGAATTCCCTTAAGGTAATCCGCCACATCCACCGGCTTCAGCCATGCCGCAAATTCCTTTGTGTGAACCGGATTGTATGTCTTCTGGGGATCACGTGTGTCTTCCTTGCTCATCATGGATTTCGCCAACTGCGTCTCGATCTTCATCACTATACCAGCCTGCTTTTTAGCGACATCGGGTGCAGCCCCTGCGAGTGCAAACATGTTCGACATGTGCTCCTCATACTTAGCTCTTATCTCTTTCGACTTATCATCGGATTTCAGATAGTAATCGCGCTCGGGTAACCCGAGACCAGTGCTGTACATCCACAACCTTGGTTTCTTGCTGTCCTTTGCATCCGAATCGATGTAGGGAAACAAAAGGACATCGCCACCGGTGAGTGCGTCCTCTGCGAGGTACGAACTCAGGTTCTGCTTGTCTTTGATACCTTCAATAAGATCGAGGAATGGTTTTAAGGCAGCTGCTCCTGTGTTCTCGACACGCATCGAATCCATGCCGATCGAGAAAAAGTCGGCGGCCTTTTGCTGGTCCGATCCGTCTTTTTCCGTTTTGGCGGAAGTCCGCTTTAAAATATCGATCAAAGCCGCCTCGCTGTTCTCAAAAAGTTCATAGAATGTGTCCCACGAACCGTATTCGGCGGGAATTGTATTGGTCTTGAGCCACGTGCCGTTCGCAAAAAGGAACAGATCGTCCTGCACCCGGACAGTGGTGTCCATCAGGGCGGTATCGATTGCATGCGTTTCGTTCTCAGGATTTTTTTTGTCTGAACAGGCGAGTATCAAAACGCCGATCAAACATGCCGCAACATATCTAAAGCGCATAATGTAAGGTTAACAGGGGTTAGCGAACCAAGATAGTAAAAGGGCAACAAGAATTTTAAAGGATTCTTTATTCAATCCTTACAAAAGCTCTTACTGGAAAAGTGCTGAAGTCTTTTATTTTGATGGGCACCGCGGTAAACGTCATTGTCTGTCCGGATGGAATGTTCTCCAGGTTACACAAATGTTCGACAATTGGAATTCCTGCTTTCAGTAAGATTGAGTGTGCGGGGCGAGTTCCGTCACTTGTGTCGTCGATGTTGTAGGTATCGATGGCCACGATCTTGACACCCGAGTCGACGAGGAATTTAGCAGCGCCGGCTGTGAGGTGTGGATGGTTCGAGAAGTAGGCGTCTGTTCTCCAATTGGCAGACCAACCGGTATTGATGAGAACCGCCTTTCCGCGAAGATCTGTTTTTTTGAAGTACGATTCGTCGATATGCTTGATCTTCATGCCATCGACCCTGACGATCTCTGCGCGAACATAAGCGACGTCTTCAAGTTTCACTTCGGCAAGGTCGTAGCCATCCTCATATCGATGAAACGGAGTGTCCATATAAGTTCCGGTGTTCGCAACCATATCGATCTTCGAGATCAGGAAGCTGACACCTTCGGAATAGTTGGCTTTCGAATCTTCTCTTGTCAACAGGGGCGTGATCACAGGAGGTGGAAGGCCCTTGTAAGTCGTCATTCCATTCTCGATCTCATGACTCACATCAATAAACTTTGCTTTGGAAGTAGATTTAGGGGCGGACTGACTGGACGCTTCATAGGAGATGAGGAGCGTGAAAATGATCGACAGGGTCTTATTCATACTCATATTCTTATTCTGATTCTGATTCATACTTTACATTCTCAGTCACCTCGTAGCCAACGATTCTAAATATACGTAATAGGCATAAAACACGTAGATTACCCTTTCCAAATATGAAAGACCTAAAATCTCAACGCACCACGCCCCTCGACATGAGTCGCGAGGAGTTCAGAAAAGTCGGGTACATGTTGATCGACCGCATTTCGGAATTTTATGAGACGATCGGGACAAAACCTGTCACTACGGGCGAAACATCGACCAGTCTCCAGAAATTCCTCGGTACGTCTCCGCTGCCCGCAAACGGCAGCTCCGCCGAAACGATCATGAGCAATGCGGTTGACTTACTGTTCAATCACTCACTCTTTAATGGGCATCCACGATTTCTCGGATACATCACATCGTCGCCTATGCCCATAGGAGCACTGGCGGATCTGTTGGGCGCCGCAGTCAATCCGAATGTTGGCGCGAATATTCTCAGCCCGATGGCTACTGAAATTGAGAAACAGACAATACAATGGCTTTCAGAATTCATTGGCGTGCCGGGCTACGGAGGACTGCTCGTGAGCGGCGGCAACATGGCAAACTTTACCGGGTTTCTTGCTGCGAGAAATGCAAAGGCATCGAAGACGGTCAAAGAACAGGGCATGAACAATGAACGCTTAATTGTGTACTGCTGCAAGTCGACTCACGCATGGATCGAAAAGGCTGCGATATTTTTCGGGATTGGAACAAAGAATATAAGATGGATCGAACAGGACAACTTCGGTAAGATGAGACTCGACCTGTTGGAGCGGACCATTGTCGAAGACAGGAAGAACGGGGGCGCTCCGTTTATGATCGTCGGCACAGCGGGCGATGTAAGCACGGGAGCTGTCGATGATCTGAAAAGCATTGGCGTGATTTGTAAAAAGTATGATCTATGGTTCCATGTCGATGGTGCATACGGGATGCCGGCTGCGGTACTGCCAGAACTTAAAAATGTATTCGAAGGAATTGAAGAGGCAGACTCTATCGCGTTAGATCCCCATAAATGGTTGTATTGTCCGCTCGAGGCCGGGTGCACGTTGGTACGCGATACTAAAACACTCGTTGATGCATATAGCACTCATCCAGTGTACTACAATTTCGATCAGGACAAGGACCAGGCGCTTAACTACTATGAATACGGATTTCAAAACTCACGGGGTTTTAGGGCGCTTAAAGTTTGGGCGGCTTTGCAACAGGTTGGAAGAGTCGGGTATACAAAAATGATCCGCGAAGACATTGACTTGTCGAAACTATTCTTCCGGCTTGCGGATGAACATCCGGAGCTCGAAGCAGTGACTCAGCATCTAAGTATCACAACACTGCGTTATGTTCCCTCGGATTTTTTAAGCGAAGTAAAGGATAGGGAAGCGTACCTGAATTCACTCAATGAAAAACTCCTGAACCGACTGCAGAAAAACGGGGAAGTATTTCTGTCCAATGCCGTCGTCGATGGGAAATACTGTTTGCGAGGGTGTATCGTAAATTTCCGTACGACCGAAAAGGATATTGAAGCTATAATCGAAATTATTGTGAAGGAGGGAGCACAACTCCACCGCGAGCAAACAAATAAAATGTAATTTACACGTACTATGACAGACCGCGACATCATCAAACTCCAGGCAACCATTCGCAAAAAAATGGAAGACATCAGTGCACAACGCGTGGGCCTCAAAGACTCGGGCATCGGCGGACTGATCAACACACTCAAGAAGGTCGACGAAGCAGCGTACGAGAAATTGCTTCCGGACTATAAAAAGATGGTAGCCGACAAGAGTATTTTCAAATAACACGTAACGACATGAGATCTCCCCTCCTCACCATCGTTTGTTTAACCTCATGTCTTCTTGCCTCCGCTCAAAAGAAAGGCACCAGGACCAACCCGCATGTTCTCAACCCCACTCCCACTACGGTGGCATGGGGACACTACTGGTCCGAGACGCCGCCGGCGCTGAAAATAAATTCGGGCGACGTTGTTCGACTGCATACGTTGATCACATCCAACCCCGAACGACTTGAGGCTGCCGGCCTGCCAGCAAACGAAGTCGAGAAAGAGCTCCGCGAAGTTCAATCGGTTAAAGACCGCGGACCCGGCGGACATATCCTCACCGGGCCCATCTACATCGAAGAAGCGGAGCCCGGCGATGTGCTTGAGGTTAAGATCCTGTCGATCGACCTGGCGATCCCTTATGGATATAATGCCATTGGTC
This sequence comes from Cyclobacteriaceae bacterium, assembly GCA_035656375.1. Lineage (GTDB taxonomy): Bacteria > Bacteroidota > Bacteroidia > Cytophagales > Cyclobacteriaceae > ELB16-189. The sequence continues at coordinate 34,889 of DASRSO010000114.1, forward strand.
AAAATGGTTTCTTGTCGGATGAGATCTTCGACAGGAAGATGATGATCATTCGCCTGAACAAAGAAAAAATGACGGGGCAGTTTGCCGACGGCATCGAAATCCCGCTGAAGCCATTTTTCGGAAGCATGGGAGTTGCACCGCCAAAAGAAGCAGGGCGTTGGAACAGTGCACCGCCATGGGTTCACGCCGGTAATCTCGACAACAAAGAGCTCGTCGCGGGAACAACGTTATTCATTCCTGTGCATGTGAAGGGCGCATTGTTCGAGATCGGCGACGGCCATGCAGCACAGGGAAATGGTGAGGTCGACATTACTGCGATCGAAACATCGCTGAAAGGCGACGTTCAGTTCATCGTTCATAAAGGCAAATCATTGAAGTGGCCGATTGGCGATACACCGACTCACATCATTACCATGGGTTGTGATCGCGACCTGGTTATTGCCACACGCACCGCTGTGAGAGAAATGATCAACTACCTGATGGCAGAGAAAAAACTCTCACAGTCCGATGCGTACATGTTAACAAGCGTGGCGGTGGACGTAAACATTACACAACTTGTAGATGGCAATGTTGGCGTTCACGCGATGTTGCCGAAAGCGATCTTCAAGAAGTAGCCTCTTACTATCGCGGATTCAAACCCCTAAATCTCTTCCGATCTCAATCGCAAACTATTTCCGATCACGGAAACAGAACTAAGACTCATAGCCAACGCTGCAAGCATCGGGCTAAGAAGGAGACCAAACAGCGGATAAAAGATCCCTGCAGCAATCGGGATCCCGATGGCATTATAAATGAACGCAAAGAACAAATTCTGCCGGATGTTCTTCATTACAGAACGGCTAAGGTTGCGGGCCCGCAGAATTCCCTTGAGGTCGCCCTTCACCAGCGTTACGCCAGCACTTTGGATCGCCGTATCGGTTCCAGTTCCCATAGCAATGCCAACATTTGCCTTCGCAAGTGCGGGCGCGTCGTTTATTCCATCGCCGGCCATCGCCACCACATTTCCCTGGCGCTGTAGCTCAACTACCTTATTCAATTTGTCGCCCGGGAGAAACTCTGCTTCGTATCCGTCCAACTGAAGCTCCGTGGCAACTCGCTTCGCTGTGTTTTTGTTGTCGCCGGTAAGCATGATAACTTTCAGCCCTGCTTTTTGAAGGCCATTGATTGCGTCGCGTGAACTTGACTTGATGGGATCTGCAGCACTGACATAACCTGCCAGGTTTCCATCGATGATCACAAACATGATCGTCTCACCATTCGATTGCGCTTGCTCGACTTCGTTTAGAATGTCCTTCGACACTGAAAGACCGGAGTGCTCAACCAGCTTCAAATTTCCAACCAGTACTTTCAGCCCGTCGATCTCTCCGGAGATGCCTGAGCCGGTGATTGAGTTGAAGTTCTTCACATCTTTCAGCGGAAGTCGTTGTTCAGTTGCCCGTCGTGTGATCGCTTCAGCCAGTGGATGCTCGCTCTTCGCCTCGAGTGATGCAGCCATTGTGAGGATCTCTTCATTGCCGAATGATCCAATCGACCTGATACTCTTCAGCGACGGCTTTCCTTCGGTGATCGTACCCGTTTTATCGATGACAAGAACATTTACTTTTTGCAACTCCTCGATAACCTTTGCTTCTTTAACAAGGATACCAGCACTTGCGCCTCGGCCTGTTCCGACCATAATGGCCATTGGTGTTGCAAGCCCTAAAGCACATGGACACGCAATGATGAGCACGGTTACAGCATTTGCAAATGCAAAAACATACGCGGGTTCGGGTCCCCAAACTGCCCAAACTATAAACGTAAGGACTGCGATAATGCAAACAGCCGGAACGAAGTAACCGGCTACCTTGTCTGCAAGATTTTGGATCGGCGCTTTAGATCGACTTGCCTTGTTCACCATGTCAATGATCTGTGCGAGCAACGTCTCCGATCCGACCTTCATCGCTCTCATGTCGAAACTGCCGGTGCGGTTAATCGTACCTCCTGTTACAGGACTATTCAAAGTTTTCTCGACGGCAACAGGTTCGCCGGTTATCATCGATTCGTCGACGGTACTTGACCCGGAAATAATTATACCGTCAACGGGGATCTTCTCCCCTGGCTTGATCCTAATGATATCGTTCACCATCACGTGTTCGAGCGGTACTATTTTTTCGGTTCCATGTTTTATTACCGTTGCTTGTGGCGGCACCAGGTTTAACAAGGCGCGAATGGCGCCGCTCGTGCGACCATGCGCCTTAAGTTCGAGAACCTGTCCAAGAAGTATAAGGGTAAGGATAACCGTTGCAGCTTCGAAATAAAGATGAACGCTGCCATGTGTCTTGAACTGTTCCGGAAATATCGCGGGAAATAAAAGTGCGACAACACTGAAAACAAAAGCAGATCCGGCGCCAAGCGTGATCAACGTCCACATATTGGGTTTCCACGTGACGATCGATCGATATCCTCGCGTAAAAAAATCGCCACACGAATAAAATACAACGGGAACAGAAAGTAAGAATTGACCCCATCCGATGATCGCCGGACTTACGTAATGAGAAAAGTTCAATCCAACCATCTCGCCCATCGACAGCACGAGGATTGGCAGCGTGAGACCTGCTGCTATCCAAAATCGCCGGAGCATTTGTTTGTACGCCTTATCTTCGCCGGTGTCATGCTTGTGAGAATGGCTCGGCGTGAACTTCTCTTCCTTCACCAGGTGCATTCCGCAAACCGGGCAGTTCCCTGGTTCAGGATATTTCTTGTCGCCCTCGCAAAGCATTGGGCAGTAATATTGATCACCTGTCGCTGCAACCGGAGCTTTACGTGTTTTCCGGATCATCGGAAGTGGGCTGAGCTTCTTCCCCTCCTCTCCTTTTTTCACCAGGTGCATTCCACACACGGGACAGTTTCCCGGTTCTGAGTAGGTTTTGTCACCCTCACAGTGCATTGGACAGTAGTATTCGTCTTTCATGATTGACGTGTTTTCGGCGTCATTCAAATTAACGCCGGATGTCGTGAAATGGCCTTACATAATTTTCTGAAAGATTTATATCTCAATCCACGATCGAGACGATTAAAATTTCCATAGAAAATAGTTTACCGGTGTTTATAGTCAAAAACCACACGAGTTTTTAAAGTATCTTTAAGGTCCAACTTAGTCAATTTACGATAGCGTTTGCCAATGAATCACCTTCCGCATCTTATTACAGACCTTGCCCTGATCCTTGCGGTTGCTGCGGTGACAACATTGCTTTTCAAGAAGATAAATCAACCCGTCGTTTTAGGATACATTATTGCGGGTTTCCTGGTGGGTCCGCACGTTTCGCTTGTCCCTACGGTTGCCGACCCCGAGGGAATAAAAGTGTGGTCGGAGATCGGCGTGATCTTCCTCCTCTTTTCCCTTGGCCTCGAATTTAGCTTCCGAAAACTGGTGAAAGTTGGCGGGGCTGCGTTCGTCACTGCCCTTGTCGGGATCTCATTAATGAATGTTGTGGGTTTTCTCACCGGCTACATGCTTGGTTGGAAGTTCATGGACCGGCTGTTCCTCGGCGCTATTTTATCGATCTCCTCCACCACAATTATCATGAGAGCATTTGCGGAGCTCGGTGTGCGCACGAAGAAGTTCGCATCACTGGTATTGGGTGTTCTCATTGTACAGGATCTCGTTGCCATCCTGCTCCTCGTGATGCTGTCGACATTTAGCGTCACGCAGCAATTCGCCGGCAGCGAGCTGCTGATACAGGTCTTGAAGCTCCTGTTCTTCCTCACCCTCTGGTTCCTGGGGGGCATATTCTTTGTGCCGACAATCCTGAAGCGGGCTAATAAACTACTGAATGACGAAACAATGCTGATCCTCAGTATTGCTCTTTGCCTTTCGATGGTGCTCCTGGCCGTTACTGTCGGATTCTCGGCAGCGCTCGGCGCATTCGTAATGGGATCTATCCTCGCAGAAACAATTCACTCGGAGCACATCGAGGAACTGGTAAAATCCGTTAAGAATCTTTTCGCCGCCGTATTCTTCGTCTCCGTGGGGATGATGATCGATCCCACTGTACTCGTTGAACACTCAATTCCCATACTTATCATTATTGTTGTGATCATCGTCGGGATGTCGGTCACTTTCTCCTTCGGCGCCCTTGTCTCAGGACAGTCGTTGAAGCATTCTGTGCAGACCGGCATGAGCCTTGCGCAGATCGGTGAGTTCTCTTTCATCATTGCGTCCCTTGGCGCATCACTCAACGTAACCAGTCCATTTCTATATCCTATCGCCGTTGCCGCATCTACATTTACCACGTTCACCACGCCGTTCATGGTTAATGCCTCCACCCCTGTTTACAAAATGCTGGAGAAACGACTTCCCGCAAAGTGGACCAGCCGGATCAACCGGTACAGCACCAGCTCGCAGCAACTCTCTGCATACAACGACTGGAAAAAACTTCTGAAAGCATATGCCATCAACGCATTAATACATACTGTGTTGATCGGCGCGTTGATCTTCCTGTCGCGAAATCTTATCGTTCCATACATACACAAGTCGCTAACAAACGAAACACTCGCAAAAGTCGTGTCCGTTGTAGTCACTCTTCTATTAACGATCCCATCGATCTGGGCGCTCGCCGTCAGGCGTATTGAAAAAGATGCCTACTCTCACCTGTGGCTCAACAAGGCATTGAACCGCGGACCACTCATCGCGATCGAAATCGTGAGGATCGGGCTCGCCGCTGTACTCATCGGGGCTTTGATTAACATTTACTTTTCGATCACTACGGCGCTCGTAATCACCATGCTGTCGATGGCAATCGCGATTGTTTTGTTCCGTAATAAGCTGCAGGAGTTTTACGAACGAATGGAGAAGCGATTTCTTAATAATCTGAACGAGAAAGAGATCCAAAAAACAAAAGGAAAAGAGATCGCTCCGTGGGATGCTCACCTTGCCACATTCCACGTACAGCCCGAATTACCGTTCGTGGGTAAACAATTGATGGAACTTCGTTTTCGCGAAAGGTTTGGCGTAAACATTGCACTCATCGAGCGAGGTAAACTCTCCATCCTCACTCCCGACCGTCACGAACGGTTATATCCCGGCGATCAACTTTCGATCATCGGAACCGACGATCAGTTAGGAAAACTCAAACGACTTTTCGAAACAGAGATCATCACCAACGTTGAATCGCAGATCCACGACGACCAGATAACACTCCAAAACTTTACGATCAACGACCACTCAAGGCTCGTAAATCGTACAATACGGGATTCCAAATTGCGTGAGGTTGGAAAAGGTCTTGTTGTCGGACTCGAGCGTAATGGAAACAGGTTCCTTAATCCCGAGTCCGACACAAAACTGCTTGCCGGAGATGTGGTGTGGGTCGTGGGTGTTCGAAAAAGTATCGACCAGTTTCTATCCGAAATCGACGAATGATCGATCCTATTTCTGGATCACCACCTTGCTGTACACATTCGTTCCTTCGACCTTAAAGAAGTAAATACCGTTCGCAAGCTTGTCGATCAGTACATGGCCGTTCACTGAAGCGGTCAGTTCATCGACCGGCGCCTCCGCTGCCAACACCTTTCTGCCAAGTTCGTCGAAGATTGAAACATTCACAGCGCTCATTCCTTCAATACCAAGAATCTGGAAGTTAAGCTCTGTCGTTGCAGGATTAGGGAATACAGTGTAAGTAAAGTCTCCATTGTAGTCGACGCGGATCACTTTCGAATAGCTGGCTTTGCCATTAAAGTCGATCTGCTTCAACCTGTAATAACTTCTTCCCGGGGCAACTTTCGTGTCCAGGTAATCATAGTTATGTTCTTCAAACGAAGTGCCATTGCCCTTGATCGTTGCGAACGCCGAGAACTTCTCGCCATTCAACGACTTCTCGAGTTCGAAACGGTCGTTGTTCAATTCAGACACGGTGTTCCAACGCAACTGCACACCCATCGGAACAACTTGTCCGTCGAATGATAACAGTTGGATCGGAAGCGCCGAAGGAGATATGATCGATGCCAGCGTTACAGGGCTGAAGCTTGTTACGTTCGTCACAGTAACGGTTCCCGCCGTAGTGTTACCACTTGCGCTGTGTACACCTCCGCCCGGAGGAACATCCCACCAGGGCACCGACGATTCCCACCTGGCCACGCGCAGGTTGGTCAACGCATCGATTGCCGACGGTGTGTAGCTGCCCACGTCGTAGCTAAGCGTCAGGTCTGCCGATGCAGATCCTGCCCTGCTCACCATCCAATATTCATACTGACTTACCGTAAGTATGTTGGCGGTGTTCATTGTAAGGTTCGGGTAGCCTGCCGATGTCGGGTTGTTGCCGAAATATTCGAAGCTCCAGGTATCGGTTGCCGAGGTATTGTCGATCCTGACAGGACGATAACGCGTAGCTGCAATCTTGCCGATCGGCGCCGTAAACGAAGTACCTATCGACATCACTTTGGTCATGGGACCGGACACATAACTTGATGCAGAACCACCACTCACAGTCGCCGAGGCACCGAGGTTCAATACGTTCGTTGCCGAGGTAATGATGTTTCCGGTTGTAAGAGTAAGTACACCGGCAACGTTGTTCGAAGCCGTTCCGGACAACGTAACACCACTCGCATTGCTTATCGTAAGGTTATTGAAGCTGTTGGTACCTGCTACGGTTTGTGCCAGCGTACCATTGAAGGTTACTCCGCCAGTTCCAGGCGAGAATGTACCGCTATTGTTCCAGTTGCCTGCCAGTGTAATCACGCGGTTGTTCGCATTGCTAAGCGTAACACCTGTAGGAATTGTCAACGATCCGTTAAGCACCAGGTCGGTAGCCGTCATCGTTACCGTTCCTGTTGAGCCTGAGAAGACGCTGAGGTTGTTGTATGTAGCGCGGCTGTTCATGGTCATCGGTGCCACGTATTCGATCGTACCGCCAGTAGATGCAACGAACGCAGTGTAATCACCCGCAGGGAAAGTGTTTGTTGCTGTACGGAAAGTACCAGTACCACTAATCACACCGAAGTTGTGACCGGTTGTCGTGCCGTTGTTCAGGACACCAGTGCCATTGATCGTAGACCTGTAAGCCTTCTGTCCATTTGTCAGAATATTGATGCGTGAACCGGTAAGGATCACAACAGGCACACCGGTGGGTGCAAGCGACGACGGGTTGTTCAGGTCGAGGTCACCGTCGGTATCGGTTGTCCAGTTGCTGGCTGTTGTCCATGAAGCTCCCACTCCTGTATTTCCAACCGTAGCAACAAGTCCTTTACGGCTATACAATGGAAGGATAGGGTTTGGTAACGTCTGCGCTGTACCAACAGAGTAGTCGTAGAAGTTGCCTGCCGAAGGAATGTTCGTAGTCGGCGTTGTTGCAAAGGTCATTGTTGTCGAGGTGGCCGTTCCACCGTGCCCGCTGGTAGTCCAGCCGAGAGGATTCGAGTTACCATCGAAGTACGCGGCCAGCGGCGAACCTGTACACGATGTACATGTCAGCAGCGACGAAGGATAAGAATATGTGTGAGTTCCCGAGGCAGTGGCCACGAGGGTAGCACCCCTGCGCACTGTCCAGTAATACCTGAGTATTTCCTGTCCTGAGCCCTGGAAGTAAGTCGGGTGCGGGCCGTTTACAGGTATCACCGTAAGGCTTCCCGATGTTCCAACGTTAAGTGAATAAGACACAGGTGTGTAGTAACTCGAAGAACCTACCTGGTAGACGAATGTACTTGTACCAGTGTTCCAGATCTTGGTAACACCGAGGTCGCTCGAAACACCGTTTGTTTTTATGTAACGTGTTGAGCTCGCATTGCTGACAGTTCCCGCTGTATTGAATGTAAGCTGGTTAGAACCGATGTTGAATGTCCGTGATCCGGATGCAGGGAAGGCAAGGGTACCGTTTATGGTTGTACTTCCATCTACCGTAATTGACTTCGATACTGCAGTTCCGCCCAACGTCAGGTTGGTGAACGATCCGTTCGAGCTGGTGATCGTGTTGCTCACACCTGTAGTCGAGAAGATCAACAATGAGCCGGCGCCGGTCTGCGAGCTGTTGTTTGTGATATTCCTGCGGATGTCGAGGTTGAGCGCGCCCACGTCGAGAGTACCACTCAACAGGTAGAGCGTCTGCAGCGTGGGCGACGTACCTGAAAGTGTCAGTGTGGAGTTACCTGTCTTGTTTACGGTAAAATCGTTAAATGTACTTGTCGATGAAAGTTGTCCTGCCTGGGCTGCTGAACCATTGAAGATCGTGTTATTTGTACCTCCGGTGTACGTTCCGGCACAGGTTAGATCTCCCGCGATAGACACGTTCAGCGAGTTAGTGTTCAGCGTACTTCCTGTAGGTATAGTGAGTGTTCCACCAACCACGAGGGCGTTTGAGAACATGTTAACGGTATGTGCATTCGTACCCGCGATGGTAAGGTTACCAACAGCTGGTGCCACGTTGATCTTGAAGTTCGTGTTTGTGCTCACCGACGATAACCCCAGGTTGATCGTACTTGTGGACGCAACGTTGCTCGAGCTCGGGTTAAGATAAAAATCGGCATACGAAGTAACACTTGCCTGCCTTTGTATTGTAAGCACGCTGGTGCCGGTAAGTGCAAAGGAACTTCCTGCGTTTGCGTCAATTTCAAAAACACCGCGGTCGCTTACTTCACTGGAACTGATACCGCCAACTGTTACAGTTCCACCTGTTTGTGAATACGCAAGAGCCCCTGTAATTGTAGTGGACGACCGGCGCACCGAACTCTTCACCCACAATGCTCCGCCTGAAACCTGGAGGTTTGGAATACCAGCTGATCCATATTCTATATCAACGTTGTTTCCGTTTATCGTGGTATTACCGACATTGACTGCACCGCCCGTTACCTGTAAGGTACCGTTGAGGAAAAGATCATATCCGTCGTTATCTCCGTTGGTTGTGTTTACTGTACCCGCGCTCACTCTAAGTCGCGCTGTCGGGTTGATCGTGTACGATGTTGTACTCAGGTTTGAAGTACTGGCAGATGCCCATTCGAAAGTACCGTTTGTAATTGTTAGCCAGCCGCCAGCGACCGGAACGGTCGCAACCGTACCGCCTACATTAAGTGTAACGCTCGCGGAAATGCCTGATCCTTTATTTACAGTGACGGTCGACAGTGTTGTATTTCCCAAACCAGCTCCGCCTATTGTGACGTTGTTGGTTCCGATAAAATTCAAGGCAACGGTTCCGCCGCCACTGGCGAAGTTTATGGTACCGTTGTTCGTAACACCTCCTTGCAAGGTAATGCTGTGGGTTCCCCCATTCGTATTGAATATACCACCACCACCTACCGTGATGTTGCCATTTACCGACATGGTCGTGCTGCCGGAGTTTGTTAATTGCATGGTTCCATTCGTTATCGCAATGTTGCCGGTAACTGCAATTGCACGCGCCCCGTTATTTGTAACGGTACCCGAACCAGTCTGCTGCGTCCAGTTATTATAGATCGTCATGCTCGCAGGCGGAAGCTGAATGGTTTTACCTGCCGACGGGTTGAATATCAGGTTGTAATACGTTGCAAGACTTAGTGCTTGTGGCGCCGGGCCTACATCTGGTACCGCGTAAGAGTTGATAACGTTACCCGCAGCAATCGTCCGTGTCGTGCTGCCTACTCCCCCAAAAAGAGAGCCATTGAATGTAATGTTATCATTGATGAAGTAACCGCTTCCCGGTGTTGTTACCGTAATTGTTCCGATCGTGTTCGCCGCTGTCACCACAACGGTGTAGCGCGCGCCCGTGCCATTACCACCTGAGCTTGAAGCAACGTTATTGTACGTACCGATAGTCATACCACCGAGGCCGGTCGATGAACCACCGGTTAAGGTTCCTGTCAATACCCCGATAGGCAGATACCATTCTACAGTTCCTCCGTTCGTTCCCAGGAAGTTGGTGAAATCACCTGCAGGAAAGGCCCCTGCGCTACGCAGCGTTCCCCGACCCGTTACCGCACCACCTGTGTTAGTTCCGAAGTTTAGCGATGTGTAGTAGGCTACATCCAGCGTCGAACCGGTGTTGATGGCCAGTGTTCCGCAGCTTCGTCCATTGGCATCAACTGTGATCGTGTGATTGATACCCGACCCGTTTCCAATGCGCACCGGACATGTTGCACAGGGAGGACCCGCGAGGTCTGCGCCTGCGTGTGTCGGGCTCGCCGTCCATACGCCCGTAGCAGCGCCCCACGACCCATTGCCCTTGCTGTAATATGCCTGCACTGTAACGAAAGCCGTTGCATTACCAACTGTATATTCTCCATCGATCACGGCAGCAACGCCCAGGTTGGTATTTGTGAAAGACTGGATGACCGTAGTACCGGTCGCATCGTATGTTGTTGAATTCTGTGCCCACGAGAGCGCTGTAGGGTCGAACCTCGCCGAACGATATGCGGTGAGGGTTCCACTCAAAAGCGTACTCGTTGCGAAATCGTAAGGGCTATGAGTTATCGGCGAAGAAATGCCAACATAACCGCTGCTGGTAACCCTCCAGTAATATTTAAGACTCTGGTTGAGAGCACTTACGTTGGGGTGCTCACTGTTAACCGGTCGCACCGTGATCGTACCATGTGTTGTCGCTGTTACCGAGATCGAACAAGGTGTGTACAGCGATCCGGTTCCCACCGGGAACAACAACGCACCCGAAGCTCCCTGGCGGGTTAGACCACCGGCGTTGTGAAAGCCGTTGGTCATGATCATTTTTGTGCTTCCAAAAGCAACGCCGGTTGTGCCATCGGAGTAGATGGCACCAAGTGCCGTAAGAGAATTAGCGCCAATATTCAGGATAGTGCTTCCCCCCATCAAACGCAGTGTTCCACTTACCGTCTGGTTTCCCGACATACCTACCGTTGCATTGGTAGTGATTGTCAGGTTACCGAATGTACCTCCGGAGCCCTGGATGCTGGCGGTGCTTTGATAGTCAATTGCACCTGCGCCACTATGCGTTGCATTGTTGGTCAACACACCTGTACCAGACACCACGATCGTCTTTCCACCATCAGCCAGTGTACCCGATGTTAATGTCAGCGCCGTGGTAATGTTTGGGAACGTGGCAGGTGCCGTAGTTCCTGCAAGGGTCAGCGTCCCCGCCGACTTGTTCATAACAACCGACCCGAGAGCAGTGATCGTTCCGTTGTTCGTCCATACTTGTGCACCTGCACCGTTGAATGTTGTTACGGCTGTTGTCGGTGTATACGTACCACCGTTCGCGATCGTGAAGTTACCTGCCACAGAAACGTTGTTCGAACCACTGCTTGTAAGGATAGGGTTATTCGTTCCATCAATTGTCAGGTTGTTTATTACAACAAGGCTCAGTTGAAGGTTAGCTGCTTCCGATACTGCACTCTCTTCAAAAATGTTTACATCGAACAAAGGAGCTGTTGAGTAGATGTGTCCGGTATACGAGTTCGTTCCGTTCTCGACACCTGTGTACAGGTTTATAGTTCCGCCAATCACGCTGTAGTTAGCCGCAGAAGATCCTACCCTGAACAGACCACCTTCGCCACCATTGGGGTTTGTAGGTTTGGCAACGTTCAGCGTACCACCCGACATCTGGAATGTACTGTTCGCACTCGTAAGGTCGAAACGTGAGTAGTCGTCGTTTGTATAACCGCCACTCACGGGATATCCATAACCCACGTTGAATGTTCCCCCCGACATATTGAATGAGAAGATACCTGTACCCGCCGCCCTCGGTCTGAACTGCCATGTGTTCACAGTTCCACCCGATTGGAGATAAGAACCACCGTCTTCAGAACCAATACCACCACCCACGCCTGAGTGGAATGTTCCATTTGAAACGCGGAATGTTCCGCTAAGCATCAACCTGAAGCTGGCCGTGTTGTTGTGAGCGGGGTTGTTATCCGAAAGCCTTACAGTCACGTTCGGACCGTTCAGCCACATCTGACCATTCTGTGGTATCGAAAAGTACTCGTTACCTGTTGCAAGGTTAAGACATGGAATGTTGATCGAACCGGTGAGTTCAAGAATACCGTTAACGATAGCCAGCGCGTTGTCGGAGTATTGGTTGGGCGCCGACCCACTGCCAGATCCGAGGTTTGCAGGTCCGAAGAGCCTGAAGTAAGATGTGTTTGTTGAATTGACAGTAAGTTTCGCAATCTGTCCGCTGCCCTTGTTCAATACCAGTCGGTAAAAGTCTGTGGTGTTATTACATGTAAGGGTCTGGTTGGTTGTACCGAGAGTTGTTACGGTAACTGCGTTACCCTGGAGTTCGTTACGGTGCAGGTCGCTGCCACCCATAGGTATCGGGTAAATGACGCCATAGTCTGCCTCGGGCAACTCATTGTCGGTGGCATCGTAAAATTTGATGATACCATTGTTGGTAATGTTACCGTACAAGCTGAGCGAGTGCGGTGTGGCCGCTCCTTCGTTGCCAGTTCCCACGTTGATACGTCCGCCGGCTGCAACGTTGAGGTCTCCGTTGAGAACGATCGTACGATTATTATTCGAAGCGTCGTTGATCTGCCAGTTTACTGTACCTGAACCGGTAGTCGTCAGCGTCATCGTTCCGTTAAGAGTAAGGTTACTTACAAGCACGTAGGTTATGTTCGAAGCAGTGGTGTTGCTGAAGATGATCTTGTTGTATGTGGTCTGGCCGGTTGGGAGATTACCGCCTGTGTTATAATACTCCACAGTACCTCCTAATGTCGAAACGAAGTCGGTGTAAATACCCGATGGAAGGTTCACACCGAGTACGCGAAGTAATCCGGTACCGGTAATGTTACCGAGGTACTGGCCGGTGCTTGCGGCCATATCGAGTATGCCACCGCCCTGGATCGTTGTTGATCCCAGTGCGATGTTGTTTACGTTCACAGTTACAGTGAACCCGTTAAGGATCGTAATGTCGTCGCCAGACGAAGGGAATACGTTCGCAGGGTTATCGAAAGTTGCTCCCGAGGGATCTCGTGTCCATGTGTTGAAGTCGTTGTAGTTACCGGTTTGGTACGAATACCATGTGTTACAAAGTACGAGGTTAAAGTTCAGTGTCGAAGGTGGGAACGTGACGCTGAAATCACCGGATGTGTTTGTGAGTTGTGAAACCGAGAGTGTGCTTGCACCTGCAGCATTAAGATCGGGCACCGATATAACGCTGCTGCCGGGACTGCCTGCAGTAAAGGCAAAGTTTAAAGTAGTTGAAGCAATTGTGTTAGCACCCGAGACAGAATAGGTCAGGGTGTAGTTTGCGTCTGTGGGGAAGAATGAAGAGGAGAGTGTGAATCGAACGTTGTTGCCTGCACATCCGCTGGTTAGAGCTGCCGTGTAGAATGTGGCGTTGGGAGAAGATAAAGTATACGTGATGATCACATAGCCATTCGCGCCATTTCCGCCTGATGAAGCCGTGTTATCTGATGCACCTCCACCACCACCGCCGTATGTCGTTCCGTTTACGCCGGGGTTGTCGTCGGTTGAACCTGCGCCACCAGCGCCGCCGCTTGCTGTACCACCGTTACCCCCGGTTGTGCCCGAACCTGCCGAACCGTTGTTTGCGTCACCGGCACCACCGCCACCACCGCCACCGTCGTTTGCACCGTTATTTGCTCCTGCACCTGCACCACCTGTGCGGGTTACCTGGCTGGCCACCGAACCTGCGAATGCTGCTCCACCACCTGCACCACCGGTTCCACCGCCGTTGACTGCTGTTCCTCCGGCACCGCCCTGTGCTGTTACTGTAGACGTTCCGTTTGTAACGATTGTCGAAGTACCGGCTGCACCGTTGTTACCCGAGCCGGTAGCGCCCGCACCGCCGGTCCCGATTGTAACTGTGATTGTGTTTCCCGCTGCCACTGTCATGTTACCACCAGCGTATCCGCCACCACCACCACCACCGCCAGCGTCGGCAGTGCTTCCGCTTCGTTCGGAACCGCCACCACCTGCACCCCAGGCCTTAATTGTAATGGTTGTGACGTTGGGCGGAACAACAAAACTGCCGCTTGCGGGGAACCGCTGAGTCACGGTCTGGGCGAAAGTTGAGGCTGAAAAGGCAACACAAATTCCGGCCACAATGAGCCAGGCAGCTTTACGTCTCATAAAAAGGTCTTATCGAGATGGTTTTGAAAAGGAAATCTTGCAAGATATCTTAATTAATAGAGGTAAAGTAGTATGTGTAACCCCCTTTTTGAGCAAAAAAAGAGACCACGGTAGCGGTCAAATCCGGTTCGAACCGGATCTCTAACTCTATAATATATAAGAAGATAAGGCCCTGATGTTAGTTTCTTGCTCGAATAAGCACAAAATCGCCTTCGGGGGCTGTTTACTTCACCCGACCAGTGCGTAAAACAACCGTTCCCGCAGGCGATGTGATGTTGCCCTGTTCCTCGGCGGTAATGAAAAAACTGAGAGGCTGATATGGAGTGACTGAGCTAAGCGAACTCTTCAGAGCCTTCGAAAACAATGCTTCGTTCGATTTAAGCTGGCCAATATTCTGGGTACCGTTTTGTGAGGTTTCCATCCACACTACATAAGTCGCCTTTGGCGGCGTGAGTCGCTCCGGGTCCGAAAGGCGGATCACGTTGAGATCCACCTGGTAGTTGTCGTTCTTATCCTTGTTGATCTTCACAGTGCCCTCAGCTGATGGTTCCACGGTAGAGACATCAAACTTAACTTTCTGAGAACATCCAAGTGTTGATATTGAGATCAGTATGAGCAATGCGTATCTGCACACCGGGTTGGATTGTAGAGTAGTTTTCATAACGGTTCGGTTTCATAACTGTGACATTAAAAACCGAGCCATTTGAGTTTAAAGAGTTAAATTGATCATTCACCGGAAAAAAATGTATAAACCCTTACATAGAAGCCGGAAACGATTCTACGATGCAACACTCCCTTACCACGGTTAAAAAAGTTATTCAACTCATAATTGCTGTCGCCGTCCTTTCGGCATGTCAGTCGAAGAAATCATTCTCCCCTGAAAACGATGAAGTCATGGTTCGAGAGACACTAAAGAAGATCGATACGGATGTATCGGACACGAGTGTTTACGCAGACGATGTTGTACATATGGCGCAGGGCGCCCGTGCAATTACCGATAAAAATGAACTCGCCAGGGTTCTCAAAGATCAAGCATCGTACGGCGAGACTTCTATGAGGCACGAACTGCTTACGATCAATTCGTATGAAGACCTGGTAGTAGTGAGAGGAAGGGTTACCGGATCGTATTATCCGCCGGATGGAACTGTAGGGATGCCGTTCGAGACGAACAACCTGATGACATTCAAACGCCAGGGAAACGGAGCATTAAAGATCTGGCATGTGATCTTCAACAGGATCGACAGGGGAGCAAGCAACTACACCCTAATGAAAATGCCGGATGGCAAAGAGTGGACGAACAACATCAACATAGACATTCCGGGATCGGCTTGCTACGACAGCACGCAGGCTAATTGCGACCGTTATGGAAGATTGTACAACTGGAAGATCTCAATGAAAGTATGCGGTGAGTTGGGCCCGGGCTGGCGCTTGCCAACTGGCGATGACTGGAAACAGCTTGCGAAGCATTATGGCGGTGCATTTGGAGATTCAGATGATAATGGGAAGGGAGCATTTGTTGCGTTAA
The DNA here is from genome assembly GCA_035656375.1 of Cyclobacteriaceae bacterium. GTDB lineage: Bacteria > Bacteroidota > Bacteroidia > Cytophagales > Cyclobacteriaceae > ELB16-189. Next base: position 50,419 of record DASRSO010000114.1, read on the forward strand.
TGGATGGAGGCTCGTCGAAGTTCAACGCGTTGCTTGGCGGTGGTATGGGCATTAACGGCGAATCGTGGAGAGGCGACGCTCATGGTTTCTACTGGACGTCGACAGAGTTGAATGATTCTACGGCTGCGTTCATCAATTTCGGGAAAGGACGACCGGCACTTTATATTCAGAATGATGGGGAAAAATCCGACGCGCTTGCGGTAAGGTGTGTTAAAGACAATTAACACTTACTTAAGTCTTATTAAGTCCTATTCGCGTCTTAATTGACTCTTCAAAGCTTTTTTCAAATAGTAGACGATCTCTTCTCTCCCACCATACTCCGCCCAACCAAGTGGTGTGCCATCCCATGCAGTGTCGACCGCATTGAGGTCGGCGCCTGCGTTCACAAGTATTTCCACGGTTTCAAGAGAACCCGACGATACTGCATGGTGTAGCGGTGTCGCATGCGGGTAAAGGTCGTTGCTTGGTTTGTTGATATCCGCTCCGTAACTCAATGCTTTCCTTACACCTTCCGCTTTTCCATTCAATGCACACAGAACGAGACTAAATTGTTTCACATCGCCCGATGCGTTTGCTGCGAGAGCATCGGCTTCGGGCCACATCTCCAGGCAAAGAGCTGTGGGCAGTGTCAACTCTCCTCCACGTTTTATCAAATGTTTTGCTGCATCGAAATGAGCATTAACTAAAGCATCGGTGCTGGTGGTGCCGATCTCGGCACCTGCGTCGATGAGAACATCGAGAAGCCCGATCTGGACATTGCAATCTTGTGCTACGCGCGAGTACCCAACGAGCTTTAGTGTATAGTCGAGTTGTTCCTGTAAGCTGCTGTGGTTCGACGATTTTATCTTTTCTATAATGATCGCGGCAATTTGCGCGATATTCTTTTGAAGCTTTCCCGTTCTCACGGCATCTTCAGATACAAACCAAAGTAGATAGGGATCTTTATAAAAGCCTTTAAGAGCATCGCCGATCACGCTCGTTAACCACTGGCCGGGAGTGTAAAGGCGTTGTGTCGCGAGTTGAGGATTAGTATTCAGTAGATCCTGCAGTGCAGCCTCATCACCTGCGTCTATAGCATTCACCGCTTGTTGAAATAACCGGTCGAAGTTTTCGGCTTCAATCATATTTCAATATACGGCATTCTGATCACCGTCGGGCTTTTTCGGAGGGCACAAAAAAAATCCTGCCAGCTTCGCTGGCCAATAAGGCCGTTGAATGCAGGCAGGATTCTTCGTGTATTTTGAAATCAAATTACGCTCCGGCGTTCGGTACACCTACAAGCTTCAGATCCAACTGGAACTCGTCGTCGATATACTTATCGCCAAGGTTATCGAAGAAACTCTTTGAACCATATCTCACGTCATACTTGCTGCGGTCGACAGTGATCCTGGCAGTCGCCACGAGGTTCTTTCCTTCTGTGGCAACTACAGCAGGAAATTCGATGTCGTTGGTTTTGCCTTTGATGGTGAGCTTGCCTTTAACAGTGTATTCGTTTCCTGACTTAAGAGTTACTGAAGACACCACGAAATTTGCTGTCGGATATTTTTCAACTCCGAAGAAATCGTCGCTCTTCAGGTGCCTTTCAAGTTTTGCTTTGCCTTCAGGGTTGGTGATGTCGGTATCGGCAAGCGATGCCACATCAACATCGAAGGAGCCGCTCTTGATCTGGGTGCCTTCAGCAGCAAACTCGCCGGAAGCAAGTGAAATGGTACCGGTATGTTGGCCAGTAACTTTTTTGCCTGTCCATACCAACGTGCTCTGTTTCGTGTCGACCTTATATTTTGTAACAGCAGGCGGCGCGAACGACACCAGTGTTATTGCAAGTGCCAGGATAGCTAGAGTAAAAATTGATTTAGTTTTCATGTTGTGTTGTTTGTTTGTTTTTGTTTAAAGTTTAATCGAGGTCTTCTCAGCCGGTTCGTCAATCAATGCATTCACCTCGCTGTTGAATTCCCTTTTAAATTTTTCATAATATTTTCCAGTTGCGGGTCCGTCATATCCTGTATGAACCTTACGGACCTTTCCGGTTTTGTCGATAAAGAATGTAGTCGGAAACGCGAGGAACGTGTTCAACTCGGGAAGCTTTTCGGCAACGACCTTCTTATCGGCAATACCACCAAAAAGAATATCGTACTGCACATCGAACTTCCTGATGTGGGCGCCTAACCTTTTCCTTGCAAAGTCCAGGTCATCCTTTCTCTCAAAAGACAGGCCAACGATTTCGACACCACGGTCCCTGTTTTCCTTGTACCAGGGCGCAAGAAACTCCGCTTCATCAACGCAGTTTGGACACCAGCTACCGAGAATAGTGAGCACAACCACCTTGCCCTTATATTTCTCGTCACTCAACGATACGTTTTTACCTTCGAGATCGGGAAATGAGAACGAGAATCTGTCGAACCCGTCTTTCAGATAGGTCAACGAGTATGCATCGGGTAATTCGGCTGTATCGCTTTTGATCGCAGCCAGTTTCACTTTACCTCCGGGAGAGATAAAATCCCCAATCAGATGGGTGTCGTCGGTGAATTGCGCTTCGATCAAGGTCGGATTAGAACCACTAAACGCCGAAAGTTTCAAATCAGTTCCATCCACAACACCTTCAAGAAAACGATAATCGCCGGTGGTAGTCAGTATTGTGCCTGTCACTTTGTTGTCCTGTTGTTCGAACAACCCGACTGTATACCGGGAGGTTTGCTTCCCATCTTTTTCGGTGGTCAACACAACCGACCATTTACCTGTGGCCAACCGGGCTGCGGAAGAATCCTGGATATCGAACCGGTGAGTTGGTCCTTTCTTCGCGATGAAAGGAATACCCTGCTTGCCGGACTGGTTCTTTCGGAAGTACCCTTTCACCTCTCCTTCTTCAACTTTACCGATAAGCAATGCGTCGTAGACATCTATATCGATCACGACCGAGTCGGCGCGATAGTAAACGCTGTCCAACTCAGCTCTCTCACTTCCGTTGATGAGGAACACCTTTGGAATTCCTTTGCCGTTACTTGCAACTTCAAAATTGAAGGGCACCGTTCGGCCTTCAAACCAGAACTCTCCCCTCCACGGTCCGACAAACAGCTCGTTGTTATTCTTCGAGCAAGATGTCGTCAGCACAATGATGATGACTACAAAAAAGAGTTTCGTGAGAATATTCATAGGTCAGTCAATTAAAACCGGTTCAAGTTCATAGTTCGGCCAGAGGCGCTCTTCGATATAGTCGACAAAGCTTACGGTCGGGTCGAAGCCCAACACCTCATGTGGGTTGGGAACAAAACCTGAAAGGGAAGAGATATTGGTATAGTGTGTATGTCCCGTTACCGAGTCGATCACATATTCGACCGACCCCGCGTCGAGTCGCGCTGCTTTGGCGATTACCTCCACATCACGAACAACTTGATCGGGGGGCGAATATGCTTCGGGACGGTTTGAGCCTTTTAATGCATAAAGAAATTTTCCATTCAGGGTTTCCACTCTTACGATGTCATCTTCATGCGACTGAATGTACTCTTGTACGATTGCCGAATTGTCGACACCGAGATTCACCTGGTCAAGTTCAACGGCGCGCTGCAGGCTTTCTATATGCGAGAATTTCCTGATGCCCTGACCTGAGGCAAGGTTAACTTTTATTACGATCGGGAACCTCAGGCCACGCGCAGCAGGTATAACCTGGCTCACGTGATTGACGATCCTGGTCTTGGGAAATGGCATCCCGAGTGATGCAAGCAATTCTAATTGTTTTGCTTTCGATTCGATCTCGAGAGCCTGCGTGCCGTTCAGCACCGGGGTGCCGAGTCTCTCAACGTGCCCGATATAACGGCTTGATGCCGTAGAGCTCACACGGTTAATTAAGATGCTGTACGGAACTTCCCGTTCGGCGGGATTATATGTATGCTCGTTGGCATTGATCCTTACAAAGGGAATACTGCGCTTTTGTAGTTCTTCGAATAATGGCTTGAACCAATTGGCGTGTTCATAAAATATAGCGACTGGACGCGTGTTCATACATGTATGATTTTTTAGTAAATAATTTGATTGTAGGGGAGATCGAAGGCTGTCAACAACAACAGCGCATTCGTGTGGGCTCGAAAATGTCTTGTATCTTTTTCATAGCATAATTTATTTTTCTCCGTCTTCCCAGCTGTGTCGGCCGGAAGCGGAAGCAGGAGGTAGCACTGTGTCCGAATGAGGGTCGGATAGTTGCTAAGGGTTCGCAGAGCCTGGTCTCTCCCCCTTTCTATATAAATCGAATCAAAGGTAACGAGAATTTTCAATTCGCCAACTTAGTCTATAGATTTTATAGACTATTTTTGAAATATTTAACAAATAATCCTTCCAATGAACCCTACCGCACTTGTCATACCTGCTTTCTTCCTCTTTTTCGGACTCGAATACTTTGTGGCGCGCCGGCGGGGAAAAGGTTATCTCTTTAACTATGAAAACACTGTCGCGAACTTATCGATTGGTATTGCGGAGAGGCTGCTCAACCTGTTTATCACCGGAAGCTTTTACGGGTTATACTATTATATATATGAGCACTACGCGCTGGTAGAAATTCCGAACCAGTGGTGGGTGTGGGTGTTGTTGCTGCTGGCGACTGACCTGGTGTGGTATTGGTATCACCGGCTCGGGCACGAGATCAATGTTTTGTGGGGAGCTCATATCGTTCATCACCACAGTGAAGATTTCAATTATACAGTGTCGGCAAGGATCACTACGTTGCAGTCGATCGTTCGGAACATGTTCTGGTGCGTTCTCCCGCTCGTTGGTTTTAACCCGGGGATGGTGATAGCGATACTGGTTGTGCATGGAGCGTATTCGTTCTTTACCCACACGCAGGTGATCGGCAATCTTGGCTGGCTCGAACATATCTTAATAACCCCAACACATCACGGAGTTCATCACGCGTCGAACCCAAAGTATCTCAATAAAAACTATGGCGACATCTTTATTTTTTGGGATAAGTTGTTTGGAACATTTCAGCGTGAAGAAGAAAAGCCCGTGTATGGGTTAACGCACCCGTTGAAAAGTCACAGCTTTTTATGGCAGCACTTTCACTACTACATGGAGCTGTGGGTGGCATGCCGGCGTGCGAAGGGATTTATGGGAGCAATGCGGGTGTTGCTTGGAAGGCCGGAAGCGATCGATCAAAACATCAGGCCGGCGTTGGAACGAAAACTCCTCCCCGGAAAAAAATATTCCCGGCATACATCCCGGTTTAAGGCGTATCTGAATACGCAACTAATCGCGTGCCTGGCGGTGTTGTTTCTCTTCACGCTTCTGTATCCCGCCTTCAACTTAACCGAAACTACTTTCGTGCTTGCGATGATCCTTATAACGCTGGTGATCTGTGGGGCTATGCTGGAACAGCGCCAGTGGGTTTACTACCTGGAGCTTGTGCGGTGCCTCGTGGTTGTTGCGTACGTGAGTGTTATTTCAGAAAGTGGGATGCTCTTCGCGATCGGCTTCATCTTTTTGTTGCTGATCAGCCCCGGAATAGATGAGGGTGCCTATTACAAGTGGGTCTATGGACGAGCCAATACCAGGGAGTGAAAGAAGAACAGTCGTATCGTGTGTGTCGAAAAATAACTGTTCCCCGATGCCTCTTGTTGATAAACATTCATGTATCCGAGTTGCGCATTGAGGTGGGACGTAAATTGATATCCGAATCCCAGGAATAGCCGGTTTTGATCGAACGTATTGTAAACCACGTTCTTCCCAAAATTCAAGAACACTTCGTTCATAAGAGCAACGAATGGTGTTTTGGGGGCGAGCTCTTTTCCTTTTAATGGAATAAAGAATGAGAAATTATAGCGGGCTCGAAACGTTTCCGTATAACCTCCCACTTTTACATCATTCACCACTTTTTGATTGAATCTTTGTTCCAATCGAAGCCATTGTAACGTGGCGAGACCGGGATATTTCTGGTTCCACCAGACCTGTTGCCATGCGCGATGCTCGGTGCGGGTTGTGGTAAGGCCTTTGGCAGGGAAATGTTCTGCAAGCGTGTATCCAACATTAACGCGAAGATTGTCTTTTATAAAGTATGTGACCGCGGGACGAACCAGGAATTGAAAAGGCCTGTCTACAAAGTGATCTGTCATCCGGTAGTGAACGTCGAGCCACATGCCCCACTTGTTTGTAAAACGGGTCTGGTTAAAAAAACCGACCCAGGCTTGCTCGCGGTTGTGAATTGCTTTTGTTGCGGGATTTTGCGCATACAGCACAGCGGATGTCAGCAGGAATACTATTAAAAATAAAATGCGCATTGCGGTCTTTTCCGCAATTCTACCATGACTTCCGCGTGCCGGAATTGAATATAATTTACCCCTTGAACAGGATTTACTGTTTTTTTAAAGTTTTTCGATAAGCCGCAGGAGTTTTGCCTACATGGTCTTTAAAGATCCTGTTGAAGTGGCTGGGGTCGGAGAATCCGGTCAGGTAAGCGATCTCGGACAGGGAATACGATGTATTCTTTATCATGTCGGTGGCCTTGTCGATTCGAAGTTTACGGATGTATTTGCCGAACGACAAATCATCGAAATACTTTGAGAATTCACGTGAGAGGTAAGTCGGATGAACTTTAAGACTCCGGGATATTTCTTTCAAATTAAGAGTAAGGTTCGTGTCGATCTGGTCTTGTATAATTTCCTTAAGTTCCTGGGCCCATTGAGGGACCCGCTTACCAGATCTTGATTTCGATATCTTCTTGTGCACTTCGAGGAACAAACTCTCGATCGGGTTCTGTGTATGCTTAACGGACTGCAGGTGTTTAGCCCAACTATAAAGTCCATCATACATCACCATTCCAAATTCGAGAAGCTTGTGATCGTCGCGAATGTTGTGAGCTACACCGGCAGATATTGCCCACAAGCCGGCCGCCTGCGATGCAAGGTCATGGCGATCGGTGTCTGCGCCTCTTACGATGTCGGCTATCACCAATATTGCGGGATCAGACAGTTCATGTTTTTTAATAATGTAATCGAAGGTGCATTGATCGCCATAGTGACTATATTCGACGTTAGGAACATCGAAAGGCGTTGCGTTCAGTTCTTTCGATCGTTCGATCACCTGGTCGAACGGCACATAGAAAAACTCGGCGCGCTTGTCAACAAACCGTTGGATAAGCCAGGGACAGGCAATGCGATCTATCTTGGGGCGTTCACGGGTGATCCATTTCATTGAATAAATATCCGCATCTTTAATAAATGAACAATATACCACTCGCCGAACGATTGGCTTCAGCTATGGAGCAAGTAACGCACACCATAAACAATTCCAGCACAGCCGGGCTCGAAAAGAAACCAGCTCCTGGCAAATGGTCGAAGAAAGAGATCCTCGGCCACCTGATCGATTCGGCAATAAACAATCTTCAACGGTTTACAGAGATCCAGTATCAACCGCAGCCTTACCAGGTGAGGCGGTACAGCCAGGATGACCTGGTCATAGCAAATGGCTATCAACAAGCATCGATAGATGAGATACTGAAATGCTGGACTGCTCTGAACACGCGCATCCTCAACGTTATCAAAACGCTGCCGGCAGACAAGTTGTCGCTGCCGCTTCTTTTGCCCGACGGCACTAAAAAGGATCTCGAATTTCTGATCAGCGACTACGTGGATCACATGCTCCACCACCACAGGCAACTCAACTGACCTTCAACGGCGGTCCTACGATCTGCATTCCGTGCGACGCCCATAGTTCTTTCAGCTTTGTCTCCTGGTCTTTGGGAATGCTGGTGCCGAGCTTGGCCATTTCAGCAAAAAAATGTTCCATAGTGCCGGCGGGTTGGAACAGCACCATCATTTGGCCCTCTCCTTCGCTGGTCATTGCGAATGCATGCGGGATCTTGCGAGGTGCGAATGCGGAATCACCAGCCTTGAGGTTAAATGTTTCTTCCCCCACCTTTACGATAAACTCTCCTTTCATTACATAAAACCATTCGTCCTGTTCGTGGTGAAAATGATACGCAGGTCCACCCTTCTGTTGGCGGTAGGTGTCATAGATGAGAAGTGCGCCATTGGTATCCTTAGAGGAAACTTTACAATGAAACTGCCCGCCCATGATGTTAAGCTCTTCCTGGAAACGGTCTTTGCCGGCGGTAACTTTGAAAGGCTTTTGCGAAGGAGTTGTTTGTGACGCCTGTGCGTCTGCAGCAAAAGCGGTAGCGGCAAGGGGAAGTTGGAGAAATAAACGGCGTTTCATACAAGTTTGGTTATTTGGTTGCAGTCGCGTTATAAAATCATGGTGTGACGAAAAGATTGAGTTTCCATGACGTTACCTCAATTTAACTGTTTTACCCAATTACCTCCACATACCCCTCGGTCCCGTTCACCCTTATCCTATCCCCATCCTTTATCATCTTCGTCGCATTGTCAATACCCACCACCGCCGGCAATCCATACTCCCTCGCTATCACCGCGCCGTGCGTCATCAAACCGCCGACTTCCGTCACCAACCCTTTTATCGACACAAACAATGGCGTCCAGCTTGGGTCGGTGAATGTCGTTACAAGGATATCTCCCTCTTCCAGATCCGCATCCTCAATTTTCAATATGACACGCGCACGCCCCTCCACTAATCCCGACGATACCGCAAGCCCAATGATTGCATTAGCAGGAAGATCATCGCGGCGATACTTACCCATAACAATCTCTCCATCCGAAGTCATTACCCGGGGAGGCATCAGTTTTTCAAAATGAATGAACTGCTCTCTGCGCTTTTCAATCATCATGTGATCAAATTCACCTGCACGAAGCTCTTCCAACGTCAAATAAAAAATATCCTCTGCCTGGCGAAGCTCTCCTCTCTTAACCAACCGCTCTGCCTCCTCCAGCAATGCCTTCTTGTAAACAAAATATCTTGCGACCAGCGCATACTTGGGATACTCACGGTAACCGGCAAGATTCCTCACCAGGTCGATCATCTTCTTCGTCTCCTTTGCCTTTTCCTCGCCTCCGGGTAATTCTTTCAAACGACCCAGCAATTCCTTCTCTTTCTTCGAAGCCTCCTCCTTCCCCTGTTCAAATTTCCGCGCCGACTCGTTTGGCTCAAGGTTCCTGATGCAACTTAGGATAGCCGGCACCAACGTCAGTGGCCGCTCACTCCATCGGGGCTTCGTTATATCTATCTCACCCGCACAACGCATTCCATACTTATCAAGAAAGTTTACCATGGCTTTTCGCGATTCACTACCGCCATGAAGATTAGCAAGCTTTTCCAGGAAATCATCGTCTGTAGTCTTCTGCAGGTAATCGACCACCCCCGGGTATATCCGTATCACATCCGCAACTTCCAAAAGAGCGAGCCCCATCTCCGACGTCACGTTGTTGGGCACCGATAACGTTAATGTATCCGCCACATTCTTCTCACCCAACCATTCCTTCATCTTGTCGTTAAGCCAGAATGCCGCGTTCATCGATGTCATGATCACACCAAAACTCTTAGGCTCGGTCAGACTCTTACGCAACTTATGAAGATCGTCAAAGAGGAAGTCGATGAGGCCACTTCCGGTTTTCGATCTGATATCCTGCTTGAGTTCTTCAAGATCTTTCTCCAATTGGCTTACCAGTTCAGCCACATCATCCTGACCGTATTCATTCAACGCCTGGAAATTCGGAGGAGGCGGAGTCTTATCGCCGGGTATCGACTTAATAAAATCTCCCCGGTCGAGGATCGTTACAAGCGCATCTTTGATCAGCGGATCGCCCTTTCCAAACAGCTCAAGCATCATATCGCGGGTAGCCATCGATGCCAGGCTGCTTGCCACATCCACAAACATTCTGCCGCCGGCGATATACATCCGCCCATTGCCCGTCAGTTGCCGCACCGACAATCCCAATGGCCGCATTGCATCGGTCATCATCTGCTGATGCCCCACCGACAAGTACACATGGTTCGCATCGTCATTCGTTTCCGGGATCGGGAACAGCGTTGTGATCGGCCTGCTCTGCACGATATAAAATATTCCGTCAACCAGGCACCATTCAATATCCTGTGGACTTCCGAAGTGTCGCTCGATCTTTCTGCCAATGCGTGCGAGCTCGAGTATCTGCTCGTCCGTCAACGCCTGCGTGTTTTGATCCGACGGATCGATCACCTCTTCTTTTGTTCCCCCGTTCTTTACAGGATAGATCGCCACCTTCTTGGCCGATATCTTTTTATCAACGATGTGGCCGTCGCGAACTTTATAAACATCCGCATTCACCTTACCCGACACCATCGCTTCGCCAAGTCCAAAGCTGGCATCGATCGATACAATCTTCCGGTTCGACGTTACCGGGTCGGCCGTAAACATGATACCGGCCACTTGCGGGAACACCATTTTCTGGATAACCACCGACAGGTAAACCTTGTCGTCATCGAATCCATTCTGTGCGCGATATGCAATTGCACGGTCCGTGTACAACGATGCCCAGCATTTCCTGATATGGGTTAGAATTGAATCTCTCCCGATAACGTTGAGAAATGTATCTTGCTGCCCGGCAAAAGAGGCAGTCGGAAGATCTTCAGCGGTTGCGCTCGATCTTACCGCATACGGAATGTTTTCCCCATAGATTTTAAGAAAACGATCGATCTCTTTTACAATGTCTTGTGGGATGGTTGCATTCCCGATCGCCTTCCGGTCTGTACCGCTGTGTTCGACTATTCTTTTGAATACTTCGGTGGAAATACAAAATCCATCGGGCACGTTGATGCCTTCTATTTTGCTGAGCTCTCCCAGGTTCGAGCCCTTTCCGCCCACCAATGCAAACTTTGTTTTGTCGATCTCATGAAAACCAAATACCATCATCTATTTCTCTTTAAGTTTGGTCGTAGTGCCTTCCATTATTTTTATCGCCTTCGAAAAGTACTTCTCCAGGACTTTGAACTCGTCGGCTGAGAACGAAGCAATCAGCTTCTCATGGTTGCTTCTGAAATCCTTGTACAGGGGGTGCATCAGTGCATTTATGTTAGCCGTGTTCGGCTCGATAAAGACTTTACGACGGTCGTCCTCAGCGAAGGTTCTCCTCACGAGCTTTTTCTTTTCGAAGCGGTCGATCATCCCCGTAATTGCCCCCGTGGTAAGACCTGACAAAGCTGCCAGCTCTCCCGCAGTCATGGGGCCTTTCAACAACAGCCAGCCTAAATATTTATGGTCTGTCCCCGACAAACCCGCTTTCCGGCCGATAGCCTCGTGCATTTGAATAGATGTGTATGCATGCGCCTGGGTCAGTTTCCTGATCTTTTTTAGAAGCTCATCGTTCATAATATATCTTAGATTGTAAATATCTTAGATACAAAGATAATTAAAAAAATAAAAACCAGCACGGGTCACTGAAACGATAAAAAGATCTCGACCCTCCTGTTCTTCTGGCGCCCCTCTGCCCTCCTGTTATCCGCAATCGGCTCCCTGCTTCCACGACCCTCCGCCGTAATCACCCTACGGTCAATTCCAGTCGTCGCCAGGTAGGCCGCCACCGCCTCGGCCCTGTCTTTCGAGAGCGTAGCATTCGACTTCTCGCCACCCGAATTGTCAGTATGCCCCACAATCAATATCCTGTAATCCTGGTAGTTTCTTATCACCGCCGACAGGCTGTCGAGTCGACCCGTAAATTCATTCCTCAGGTCGCTCTTGTTCGTATCGAACAACACATCTTCGAAAACAAATGCGATCGTCGTGTCTTTGGGCTGCTGCAGTTGCGGCTCCGTCGCTATGGCCGCGACAGAATCCTTAACGACCGGCGACGGAACACTTTCCTGTTTATTTAAACTGTCGTACTTGAGGTACTGAAGTCGCGGGATGCCAGGCTTCTTGTAACCCTTAAACTTGTTTCGCTGCTGTGTCTTCTTCCAGCCGATCATCCGGCGGCAGGCTTTTTTGAAGCAAAGGATTTTATTGAACGCATGATGCCGGGGTGCCTTCGGCTTCTTTATAAGAGTCTTGTTGGGCTCATGCAGATGCGAGACCATCAATGGCATCCGGTAATTCGGGATGGTTTGTGCACATGCGGGTGCACATAGCAGAACCAGTAGGACGACGACGGGGAGGCGCATTATCGTCCCTAAGTAACGGGATATTTGTTGGTTTTAGTCTACGGGGAGTGATCTAAAACATTGCTGCTCCGCCTGCCACCAACGTTATCAGGATCGCTACTGCATAAAAGCCCATGATGACGGCCGCAAGGATCCCGATAAACTTGTAGTGTGATTTCAAATTCTCGAGGGCAGTCGTGAGCGTTTGGGTATCGTTCAACTTCACTGCTTCCTGCGCCTTCGTTGCAAAGCGAAACAGGTACAGGATCGGGAAGAAATAAAGCGCGGCCATGCCGATGTAGACGACCGCGAGGACTATTTCCATTCCGGCCATCTGCGTTCCCATGCCCATCGCGCCCATGATCGAACCAAGGAACATTGCCAGGAGTATTACCAATCCGATAAAAACAAATCCGAGAATTGCCAGGAACTTCGCCCAGCCGCCAGTCTCTTTAAGATAGCCTGCGCCCTCCCCGGTAATGTTCAGCCCGGAACCAGAGGTAGATGTAGAGTCGATAGGTGTGATCATTGCTATAATAGGTTAGTTAGGTATACAAAAGGTAGGAAATTATCCGCTCTTTTTCACCGTAAACCAAAACGTGCTCCCTTTACCTGCAACGCTCTTCACGCCGATCTCGCCACCATTCTTTTCAACGAAATCTTTACACAACTTTAGTCCAAGACCTGTACCCTTCTCATTACGCGTACCGGATGTACTGGTTACCGACAGTCCAAACACGTCCTTCATCATCGTTTCGCTCATCCCTCTCCCGGTGTCCATAACCTCCACGTAGATCATATCGCGTTCCGGTCGTGCAGTTATCGTGATCGTATCGTCTACGTCACAAAACTTGATCGCGTTACCGATAAGATTCCGCAACACGAGATCGAGCATATCTCTATCGGCGTAGACCATAGTGGTTTGCGGAATGTTGTCGATAAGCTCGATGCCCTTCTCGGACATCCTCTTCTCGAACAACGTGATGTTGTTGCCAGTTAACATCTTCAGGTCGATCATCTCGGGGGTTATTTTCTCTCCTTCCAACTGGCTCTTCGACCAGTGCAGCAGGTTATCCAGCAGCGCCTTTGTATTGTCGACGTTCTTCAACAGTAAAGGAAGTATTCCTTTGATCTCTGCTTCGCTTACCACACCCGACTGTGCCAACTGGAGTATTCCCAACAAACCGTTCATCGGTCCTTTGAGATCGTGAGCGATGATCGAGAACATGCGGTTACGTATCTGGTTCAATTCCTGCAACTGGCTCGTGGTTCTCTTTCGGCTTGTAATGTCCCACATGATGAGCAGTGTTCCTACGAAACGCTTTTCATCGCTGTAAAGCGGTGTGCCCGAGATTTCGTAAACACGCTCGCCATTTTCTGTAGTCAACACGAGTTCCTCCCGCCCTTGCCATTTTTTCAATAGCAGGTGCTGGATAGCCGGTTGATCCGCCACTACTTCAGATAGCTTCTTGCCGATCAGCTTCGTCGTATACCTCGATAGGAATTTTTCAACAGGTGCGTTCAGGTCAATGATCCGTCCCTGCTCATCGAGCACCACCATTCCCTCATGAAGTTTTTCGATCAGCTTCTCCCTCGCAAACGGAACGATATCAAAAAGGCGATAGCGAAGCAATCCAAATGCTATGATGATGGATGTAAGTATGAATGCATACGGCGTAAGATCGATATGCTGGTGGGGGCGCAAGCCCAACAAGTAAACGAAGTTTGTTCCCCAGGGGATCAATGCACCCGCAAGCACAATAAGCGTCTGCTTCCTATAGATGTCGCTGCTCTGTCGAAGATATCTTCCCAACAGCAACACGCCGAATGCGAGCAGTACATAGAAATAAATTGTATGCACACGATACCACACGCCAGGTTGTATCGCCAGCAACGGAAACGGTCCCGACTCATCCAACGAAGCTGAAATGTAATGCAAATGATGATTCTCATTCGTCCACACCATAAGCATGGTGACGACCGGGAAGATAAATATGAGGCAGAGTGTTATCGGTGTAAGCCAGGCGCGCTTCTCGATGAAATGGATCACGAACATGATCCACAGCGCCGGCAGCAATCCGATTCCAACGTACTCTATATTAATAAAGAGCAACATTTGAGCGAGTGTGTCGCTCGCGAGCTCGAATGAATATGCGATAGCCCAGATAGCACTCGCACTCATCATCAGGGCAAACCAGAAGATCGCGCTACGTTGCCGTTGAAACAGTATCAGGGCAACCATAAACGCAGCCACTCCCGACATCATGAGCACTGTTGAGTAGCTATTGAATTGAAAGTCCAAGGGGCGCAGAATAAAAAACCAGCTTTTTAAAGTTATGTCCTTTTTTTGAAACATCTCCGTGAAATACATGCCCGGTAGATGCGTATGACAGTCAGCATATCCTTAAAATTTTATATGCACGCCCACAAAATTGACATAAGTGAACTTATTCACCATGGCATTATTTTCGGTTGCCCATTCCTGTTATGAAAACGACAAAATATTTTCTATTGCTTATAGTCGCAGGTCTCGCAGCCTGCAGCCCGAGTGTACACGTCGACCGCGACGAGGCCGTAGACCTTTCCGCATTCCACACATACAAGTTTGTTGATATTGAAGATGAACATGAAGGAAAGCCCGATCCGTTATACAACAGTTCTCTGCTGGATAAGGCTATTCACACCGAAATAGCAAAGGAACTCGCTAACAGGGGCTTTCGCGAAAGCAGAAAAGCACCCGAGTTGCTGGTTGCCTATCATACATACACCGAACAGAAACAGGAAGCCGTCAACAGCTATCCCATGATGTACAACGGCTGGGGCTGGCGATACTATCCTCTCGGTTTCGGTCTCGCACCATATCCATATGGCTACTGGAGCGGATACAATCAAACATACACTTACACGGAAGGAACATTGATCATCGACGTTATCAACGCCAGGACTAAAACTCTTGTGTGGCGCGGTTCGGTATCCGATGCGATTTCGGATCCCGGTGATCTCCACAAGAAAGGCATCCAGACGGTGCGGCAGATCTTTCGTAAATTCCCTGTGAGGAGCAACGAACGTCAAAATGACGAACCTATCGTATCTAACCGAAATCAGAATAAAAAATGAAATGGTCAGGCAGGCAAGGCAGTGGTAACGTGGAAGACCGTCGCGGCATGGGCGGTCGTGTAGCGGTCGGCGGTGGACTGGGAGGACTGGTCGTACTTATTCTAACATTGTTGTTTGGCAACGGGAATTTTTCGCCTGATGATGTCAACATCGACAACGATGCCTACACCACGGATCAGACTTACACACCGACAGCTGAGGAGAATGAGCAGGCAGAATTTGTGTCGGTGGTATTAAAAGATACAGAGGACGTGTGGCATCAGCTTTTACAAAATTACCAGGAGCCGCATTTAGTGTTGTTCACACAAAGCACAGAGTCGGGTTGCGGGTATGCGAGCTCGGCTACCGGTCCATTTTATTGCCCGATGGACGCAAAGGTTTACATCGACCTGAGTTTCTATGATGACCTGAGAGATCGCTTTGGTGCGCCTGGTGATTTCGCGATGGCATATGTTGTTGCGCATGAGGTAGGTCATCATGTTCAGCACCTGATGGGAACAACCGATAAGATCGACGCGATGCGTGGAAGGTTAAGCGAAAAGGAAATGAATGCGCTTTCGGTGAAGCTGGAGTTGCAGGCAGATTTCTACGCCGGGGTGTGGGCGCATCATGCTCAGAAAATGAAAGACATTCTCGAAGAGGGCGATATCAATGAAGCATTGAATGCCGCTAATGCGATCGGCGACGACAGGCTTCAGAAACAATCACAGGGATACGTGGTGCCGGATGCGTTTACACATGGCACGTCGAAACAAAGAATGTACTGGTTTAAGAAAGGGTTCGATACGGGAGATGTTCGTGAGGGAAATACGTTTGAAGAAGTCGAATGAGTAGTGAAAGCCTAAGCTACCTTTAACTTTACTTCTGTTCCCAGGCGCAGAGTATTGTGAATCTCTGCTACAGTATCGACATACTTGATCAGGTCTTCGATCTCATCGTCACTGCTGGTTGATCTCACCGTGGCCTCATACACAATGTTTGAACCAGGCTCACCTTCCTTTCCAAAATTTCCACTGACCTTCACCTCCACAGATTCGATCTGCATCTTTCTTTTTGCAGCTTCACGGTAGACGTCATTACAGAAACAGGTGGCCAATGCGAGGAACAAAAGCTCTCCTCCGTTTACAGACGATCCCTGGCCTTCTGTTTTAGCAGGGATGTTGATTATTTTCTGGCTTTCGTTAGTTGCAACGGTTACAACGTTGCTTCCTGCACTATTCTTTAATGATGCGCTGATGTTCATCTGGCCGCTCCTCCATCTATTGTTAAGCAGATCCCGCTCACAAATCGTGCCTCATCCGAGGCCAGGTACAGATAACCGTTGGCGATATCTTCCGGTACGCCCCAATGACCCAACGGTATGTGTTGAACCGTGCTGTTCCGCACTTCTTCAGGCATGAGGTCGGTCATCGCTGTGTGAATAAACCCCGGCGCGATACAATTCACAGTGATGCCAAACTTGCCGAGTTCCATCGCCCACACTTTGGTCATTCCAATAATTGCAGACTTAGTGGCAACATAGTTTGTTTGTCCGAAGTTGCCGCGAATAGCCACGTTAGATGACGCCGACACGATGCGGCCATAGTTTTGTTCCTTCATGATAGGAGCGACAGCCTGCGTACAATGAAAAACCCCGGTAAGGTTTACCGAGATCACATCGTCCCACTCCTGCTTCGACATCTTTATCAATGTGCGATCGCGTGTGATGCCCGCGTTGTTGATAAGGATGTCGATGCGTCCAAATTTTTTAAGAGCGTCGGCAACGCCGGCCTTCACCTCGGCTTCGCTTGCGACCGACACTTTTTTGAAGATCGCATCGCAACCTTCTTTCTTTAATTGCTCGACAACTTCGTTGCCTTTGTCCGACACATCCCACAAGGCGATCTTCGCCCCTTCTTTGGCAAACCTTTGTGCGGTAGACAACCCGATACCAGCGGCGCCGCCAGTAATCAGGGCGACCTTATTTTTAAGCCTCATATAAAATTTTTCTCTTTGAAAGATAAGCGAAAAAACAGACCTTCTGTTCGAATTATATAACCCCGAAGCAATGAATCGCATTACGCGCGCGCTCGTCATCGCACTTTTACTGACCTCCTGCGAAAAACCGGAGGAGCAAAGACCAACCGCCCTTGCGGAATCGGCTCCTGACGGCGGGGGCTTCTCAGCGTCGCGACTCACACGCCTGGATTCTGGTATGAACCAGTGGGTGAAAGACAAATGGGTCAATGGATCGGTGGCACTCATTGCCCGTAAAGGGAAGATCATTTTTCATAAAGCATACGGGTACAACGATCCGGAAACAAAAGAGCCTCTCGACAAGAATGGCATCTTCCGGGTAGCTTCACAAACCAAGGCTGTCACCACCGTGGCGGCAATGATGTTGTGGGAACAGGGGAAATTCGGGCTCGACGACCCCGTATCGAAGTACATCCCGACCTTCGCCAATCAAACGGTTATCGACAAGTTCAATCTCAAAGACACTACGTACACAACAGTCCCGGCACGACGGGCGATCACCATCCGTGACATTCTCACTCATACTTCCGGCATCGGCTACGCCGGAATTGGCACTGCAGAAGCAAATGCTCTCTACGCAAAAAATAAAATTACTGGCGGTGTCGGTGTGAAGACTACGGAAAAGATCGGCGACGCGATGACACGACTCGGCACCGTGCCGTTGCTCTTCCAACCCGGTGAAAAGTGGATGTACGGTGTAAACACCGATCTGCTTGGCTACCTCATCGAGATCTGGTCTGGAGTTACACTGGAAGAATATTTTACCGCGAATATCTTCAAGCCCCTGGGGATGAACGACACGTATTTTAATGTACCCCAGGACAAAGCTTCGAGGCTTGTGAATTTCTTCACAGACCTGGAGAACAACGGCATCAAAAAAACTGACCTGGCCTGGGGCGTGCTGGATATGCAGTTCCCCGTTAAACCCCATAGCTATTTCTCCGGTGGCGGCGGACTTTCGTCGACAATCACAGACTATGCGAAACTTCTGCAGATGTTGTTGAACGAAGGGGAGTACAACGGCACACGTTATCTCGCCCGCAACACGGTAAGGTTAATGACGATGAACCAGATCGGCGACTTGTTCATGAATGTCGAGTACAAATTCGGATTTGGATTCTCGATCATTACCGAAAATGGAAGCAGAATAGGGCCGAGCCAGGCAGGCACTTATGCATGGGGTGGCGCGTTCTCCACATCATATTGGGTGGATCCAAAAGAAGATATGATTGTATTGTTGTATCGCCAGATGTGGGGACCACACATCGAAGACACTAACAAGCAATTCAGACCACTCGTTTACCAGGCGATCAACGACTAACGCCCTGCGCGTACATTTCGCGGAGGGCCGACTTAAGGAATTTGCCGACAGAAGTTTTGGGTATCGTGTCTACGAATGCATAACCGTCGGGTATCCAGAATTTCGCAAACTTATCTGAGAGGAAATCCCGGAGGTCGTCTGCAGACAGGGTCGAACCTTTTTTGACAACGACATAGGCATAGGGGCGCTCCATCCATTTCTCGTCGGGGATAGCGATCACTGCTGCCTCCTGTACCAGTGGATGACTCATCAATGAATTTTCGAGGGCAACAGAACTGATCCATTCACCACCGGACTTCACCACGTCTTTGCTACGGTCTTTGATCTCGATATTTCCGTCTTTACATATCGACACGATATCTCCGGTTCTGAACCAGCCATCTGCTGTGAACTTTCCTTCCGAAGTTTCGTCGCGATAGTAACCGGATGCTACCCACGGGCCGCGTACTTCCAGCTCGCCCATCGTAACGCCATCCCACGGGATCAAACCGTTCTCATTCCTGCCGCGGATCTCGACAAAAGGCACCGGCAACCCGGCTTTGGTCCGGTGATCGTACTTCTCATCTTCCGCCGCTTCGTCCAGCCTGCTTGTCATGACGGCAGAAGATCCCAACGGCGACAATTCGGTCATACCCCATGTTTGCAGTAGTGGAATGCCATAACGTTCGTCGAATGCTTTCATCATGAAACGCGGTGCAGAAGACCCGCCGATAATGATTGTGCGCAACGAAAGCTTATAACGTTTTGGATCGGCATCGAGCAGGCGAAGGAGGCTTAACCAAACCGTTGGAACTCCACCGGTAATGGTAACTTTCTCCGTTTCGAAAAGACTCAGAAGACTTTCAGGATCGAGATGCGGGCCGGGGAAAACCTGCTTTGCACCAACGAACGCACAGAGATACGGGAAGCCCCAGGCGCATGCATGAAACATTGGGACCACCGGAAGCACCACATCGCGCTCACATATTCCAACACCCGTACCGTTCATCGTGAAAGACATCGTGTGAAGCATGATCGATCGATGCGAATACAACACACCCTTTGGCCTTCCGGTTGTTCCGGAAGTGTAACACATGAACGCTGCCGTGTTCTCGTCGCCTTCGAATGGATCGAACTTCGAGTCGTCGGCAGCACTAATAAAATCTTCGTAGTTCTTGTAGCCTTTCGGTATAGGGTCGTTGCCCTGCGGTACCACGATGATCGTCTGTACAGTGACATCTGCTTTAAACTTCTCCAGCAGTGGCAGCAACACCTGGTCTACGATGATCACTTTGTCTTCGGCATGATTGACGATGTATGCGAGATCATCGGGGCTCAGGCGGACATTCAGCGGGTGGACAACTGCACCGATACAAGGAACACCAAAATAGCATTCGGCATGCTGGTAATGATTCCAGCTAAGAGTTGCCACACGGTCGCCCTCTCTCACACCAAGCTGACGAAGCGCAACTGCAAGTTTCTTCGTGCGAAGAGCAAAATCGGAATACGTGTAACGATGAATGGTCTTGTCGGGAAGGCGGCTAACGATCTCCTTCTCCCCAAACAAGGCCTCCGCCCTTCTCAAGATCGTGGGAAGGGTGAGCTGATAATTCATCATTAAACCTTTCATAACATGGAAGATAGCCGAAAAAACTTTCAACTATTTCCATATTTTAGAGATTCATGTCCAACCCAAGTACCTCGTACCGGAACTACGTCCTGGCAATGCTCACGCTGGTGTACGTGTTCAATTTTATTGACCGGCAGCTACTCGTCATTCTGCAGGAGGCCATTAAAAAAGACCTGGGCCTTTCGGATACGCAGTTGGGTCTGCTTTCGGGATTTACGTTCGCGATCTTCTACGTAACGGTCGGGATACCGATCGCGCGTTTGGCCGATAAGCGCAGCCGCCGAAACATTGTGGCGCTATCGCTTGGATTGTGGAGTATCATGACGGCATTGTCGGGGCTCGCGCGGAACTTCGCGCAATTGTTGCTTGCGCGAATTGGTGTTGGCGTTGGTGAGGCCGGCGGGAGTCCTCCGGCACATGCAATGATATCCGACTACTTTAAACCAGAACATCGCGCGACAGCCCTGGCGATATATTCTACTGGAATTTATTTCGGAATGATGTTCGGCTTCGTGATGGGCGGATACCTGAATGAAAGCCTCGGTTGGCGGGTAGCATTCTTTGTACTCGGAATTCCCGGTGTGTTGTTCTCATTGTTGTTTTACCTTACAGTGAAAGAACCCCAGCGCGGTGCGACTGATGTCAATGCCCCGGCAGTTCAGCAGGATCATTCGCTGAATGATGTGTTGAAATTATTGTTCTCGAAGAAGACGTTCATCTTCCTGGGATTAGCGACCGGCCTCCACGCATTTTGTATCTACGGTGTATTCAATTGGGCGCCGTCGTTCCTTGCGAGACTTCATGGGATGACCAACTCACAAATTGGTGTGTCGTTGGGATTTATCCTGGGCATCGGAGGAGCCATTGGTTCATTCGCTGGAGGATACCTGGCGGATCGCCTCGGCAAGAAAGACCGTCGCTGGTACCTGAAAATGCCGGCTTACGCGATAAGCATTTCGATCCCTTTTGTGATCGGAGCCCTTTTTATACCAAACCACATTGCCTCTCAAATATGTTTCGGGGTTGCCTCCTCTATATATAGTATGTATTTGGGGCCTTCGATAGCGGTTGCTCATCAACTGGTGCCGGCCTCGATGAGGGCGCTGACCTCTGCCATTCTTTTTCTCATTTTGAACCTGATTGGGCTGGGCTTCGGGCCGCTGACCGTTGGGATCGTAAGCGATGCCCTTACGCCTTCACTTGGGGTTGAAGCCTTACGCTGGGCGATGGCGGGACTGGTGATCGTGAGCACAACGGCTGTCACCCTTTTCTTCGTAGCAGCGCGAAATATTAACACAGACGTGTATAGCCAACACTGACGTTTGCGTTATATTTGATAAAACACTCTTGTCTATGGATATCAACAACCTGGCACCCGGCATTTACAAACTGAAAAAAAGCGGCGACAGCACATTCCGCCTTCTTCGTGTTGTCGATAAAGGAAAAGCTCAAAAATATTACTTCGGAGCATCGGTCAAGGGCCTGCACCCATCGAAGGTGAGCAACCTTGGTGATTTCGAAGTATCCGAAAAATATTCGGGCAAGCCTGCCGTGAGCGATTGCAAAGTTACTTTGTCGTTCAAGGATGGTTCGGGTTCAACATTCGATATCCCCGTTGAAACCGTTGCAGAAGTTCCAAAGATCTTCGTAGCCCTTCCATGGCTGAAGAAGTTCTATTCGAAATAGACGCTACTCGTCTCTCAGAAATCTTATTGGGTTAACCAACGCTGCCCGTATCGATTCGATGATCACGGACGCGAGTGTCATTGCAATGATCACAAGCCCGGAGATCAATATCGTTGTCCAGGTGATCGTTGTGTGGTAGGCAAATGTCGCAAGCCATTGTGACATCAGCCGGTACACGACGGGAATCACTATAACCATCGAAAGGATGGTGATGTAGATATACGGCGCCGCAAGCTTGTACGCGATACCGCCGATCCCCGAACCCAATACTTTCCGGATCCCGATTTCCTTCCGGCGCTGTTCTGCGGTGTACGACGACACTGCGTATAGTCCAATCACCGAAATGAATATTGCCACCATCGTGAAATAGAAGATCACTCTCGAAAATACATGGTCGCTTTCGTGAAGCTGATCGAAGCTGTCGGTCATCGTGACCATCATGAAGGCGCCTTGTGGATTAAGCTCACGCCAGGTCTTCTCGATCATGCGTCTTACATCTTCGGAATTTTGGTGATTAATGCGTACTGAGATGAATGCTCGTGAATAACTGCTCATGCGCAGGCTCGCGAGCATGACCATGGGTGGGATCGTTGAATGTACCGACTCAAGATGAAAGTCGTTCGTAACACCAACGATCTCGCCGGGTGTTGTCGTCGACCATACGATTTTCTGTCCGATCGCCGTCTCGTTGGTCCAGCCAAATGTCTTCACTGCGGTCTCGTTGATGATGAATTTGTTCGAGTCTGCTTTTTGATTCGGCACGAAATTTCTCCCGGCCAGAATTTTAATTCCATAGGTTTCAAGAAACTCCGGTGTGATGTAACAGCTCTCGACCCCGATCTGCTGGGTGAAGCCGGGCACGTTAACCACCCGGCCGTCGTAGCTCAATGTATTTACGGGAAGTCGCTGCGAGTAACCGAACGACTCGACACCGGGCATCGAGCGAAGCGTGTTCTCAAATACTTCCGGGCTTTCCGAAAATGGTATCGCCACGACGTCGCTGATCTTAAGTCCAAGCTCTTTCTTTGAAATGTACGACAACTGGTCGCGGATGATCAGCACCGACAATATCAGCATACCGGATATCATCACTTGAACCAGGATTAATATATTGCGATGACTGAATATCGTGTTGCTTGCCGATGTCGCTTTGTGCCTGAATGCATCCAGTATCCCGAAGCCCGAAACGGTCCTGGCAGGAAGATATCCCGCCAACAACAGCACGACCACGAATACCGACGCAAGCACGATCATAAACGGCACGTTG
>DASRSO010000115.1:0-21747 GCA_035656375.1 Cyclobacteriaceae bacterium
TTTGTTAGCTTGCGCGTTTCCTGACTAACGGATGATCAAGACTGAGGACATTTTTCCCTACCCATTTAATAAGAAGTATACCAAGCCCGTCGCGTACTTTTCGATGGAGTTTGCCATCGACCAGCCGCTGAAGATCTACAGTGGTGGTCTCGGCTTCCTTGCCGGCTCGCACCTTCGTAGTGCTTACGAGCTTCAGCAAAACATGGTCGGCATCGGTATACTTTGGAAAAAAGGATACTACGACCAGGAACGCAACCAGGACCAAACATTAAAAGTAAGCTTCCGCGATAAAGACTACTGGTTCCTTACCGATACCGACATCGTTTTCCCGATCAACATCCACGGAGCACGTGTTTTCGTCAAAGCTTACCTTCTGAAACCAGAAGTGTTCAAGACAGCACCACTGTTCCTGTTGTCAACCGATATTCCCGAGAACGACTACCTCGCACAAACGATCAGTCATCGTTTGTATGATCCCAACGAAACCACACGCATCGCACAATCGATCCTTCTCGGCGCGGGTGGTGCACAGTTGCTCGATATTATCGGACGCCAGACCGACATCTATCATATGAACGAAGGCCATGCATTGCCTTTGTGTTTTTACCTGCTCGATAAGTACAAAGATCTTAACGAAGTAAAGAAGCGCGTCGTGTTCACAACTCATACCCCGGAGAAAGCCGGTAATGAGGAACACAGTCTTCCCTTGCTGAACAACATGAGCTTCTTCAATGGCATTAGTCAAAAACAGGTTGAAGAAGCTGTTCAACCCGAGAATGGTGTATTGAATTATACGCTCACCGCTTTGCGAATGGCAAAACGAGCGAACGGTGTTTCACAATTGCACGGCGAAGTTGCCAGGAAGATGTGGAGTGGTTTTAAAGACATCTGCGACATCACTGCAATTACAAACGCACAAAACCAGTCATACTGGGTCGATCCCGATCTGTCGATGGCCTTGCTGAAAGACAACGACAAGGTGATCGTAAGTCGCAAGAAGGAACTGAAGTTTAAATTGTTCCGCACCGTTGCCAATCAAACCGGTAAGCTGTTTGATGAAAACGTTCTGACAATCGTATGGGCAAGACGATTTGCAGGCTACAAGCGTGCGAATCTGTTGCTTTATGACTTCGAAAGATTTATCAGGATAGCCACCAACAAGAAGTATCCCATCCAGGTGATCTGGGCAGGCAAACCATATCCCGAAGACTACAGCGCGATCAATATCTTTAACGAGATCTACTGGAAAACAAAACACCTGCCGAACTGCACCGTCGTTACCGGTTACGAACTCTGGATGTCAGGTCACCTGAAGCGTGGTTCCGACGTGTGGCTGAATAACCCCCGCCTGTATCACGAAGCTTCCGGCACATCGGGCATGACTGCCGCAATGAACGGATCTCTCAACTTCTCGATACCCGACGGATGGGTGCCGGAATTTGCGAAAGACGGCGAGAACTCTTTCCTGATCCACACTGCCGAAGATTCATTGTCGGTAGAAGAAAAGGACAAGATCGAAGCGAAGAATCTTCTCGACACACTCGAGCATACCATTATCCCGATGTACTACGATCAGCCCGACAAGTGGTTGAGGATGATGAAAACCAGTATGCGCGAAGTGGTGCCGCAATTCGACGGAGCCCGGATGGCCAACGAGTACTACGAGAAAATGTACATCGCGGATTAGGCGGTCTGTTCTGTAAATCGGGTTGATTTCAGAAAAATTGACGCCGTTCGTTAAGGCCGGTTCCTTTACCTTTGATACATGGCCGTCTACCGGATTTCTGAACTCTATATCTACCCGGTGAAATCACTGGGGGGCATTCCCGTCACTTCCGCTAACGTCACAAAGAAAGGCCTCGAGAACGACAGGCGCTGGATGCTCGTCGACGAGCAAAATATATTTCTCACCCAGCGTATACACACCCACATGTCGTTGTTCAAAATGAGCTTCGGACCTAACGGTTTCAGAGTTTCTTACAAGAACGACCACATCGATATTCCACACACCCGGGAAGGAGCGCCCGTGCGTGCAAAGATCTGGGACGATGAAGTTACCGTGGAGGAAGTAAGTGCTTCGCACAGCCAGTGGTTCTCTGAACGTATCGGCATCAAATGCAAGCTCGTAGGTTTTCCCGAAGAGAACGCCCGCCCCGTCGATCAGAAGTATCGCACCAGCGAAGACGACCACGTAAGCCTCGCAGATGCATACCCGTTGCTCTTACTTGGCCAGAGCACCCTCGATGACCTTAACCAGCGATTAAAAATTCCGGTGCCGATGAATCGATTCCGACCCAGTGTTGTTTTCACAGGGGGCGATGCATTCGACGAAGACACCTTCAGGAATTTTACCATCGGTGGAGGAACTTTCGCCGGGGTTAAGACATGCAAGCGGTGTGTGTTGATCACAGTCGACCAGGAAACGGGCATCAAAGGAGTAGAACCCCTGGCCACACTATCGACCTATCGCCGATGGGATAATGGCGTCCACTTTGGACAAAATGTGATACCAGTTAAATTGGGTCAAATTTCAATCGGAGATGAGATCATTGTTAATAATTAGCTTCATCATTCTTCTTGCTTCGTGCAAAAAGAACGACCAACCACTTCCAATATTCGGGGAACGCGAATTCAACGGTAAAGACACTACCTACCACACCATTGCGCCATTCGCATTTATCGACCAGGATGGAGCCCTGATCACCAACGATACTTTCGCCGACAAGATCTACGTTGCCGATTTTTTCTTCACGACCTGCCGTACGATCTGCCCGATCATGAAATCACAGATGAAACGCGTGTACGACGCAACTGCAAATGACCCCGATGTATTGATACTTAGTCATACCATCGACCCCGAATACGACACGGTTGAATTGCTGAACAACTATGCGAAGATGCTGGAAGTAACCAGCGACCGCTGGCACTTCGTTACCGGTGAAAGAGACTCGATATACAAGGCCGCACAGACAAGCTATTTCGTAACCGCCAGGGAAGACAGAACTGAAGCAGACGGATTCATTCACAGCGGCGCGTTTCTTTTGGTCGACAAAAAGCAACGCATCCGCGGAAAATACGACGGCACCCGCGAGGCTGATGTCGACAGGTTATTGAATGACATCAAGAAGCTCAGAAGCGAAGGTGAATGAGACTCCTTGTAATATCTGCTTCACTTTTTTTATTCTTTTCCTGCAAGTCAAAATCTGACATAGAGCTTCAACAGTATTATATACAAGGCGAAGTCCTCTACACAAAATATTGCGGTAACTGTCATCAGGAAGACGGCAGTGGTCTGGGACTTCTATACCCGCCAATCAACAAGTCTGACTTTATTGATAATAATTTTCCCGAGGTGATTTGCATTATGCGGTATGGCAAGTCAACTCCGACTGTCGTCAACGGGAAGACGTTTAACCAACCGATGAAAGGAATTGCGGCCCTCACTGATCTCGACGTGGCCGAGATAGCAACCTACATTTACAATAATTGGGATAGAAGACGCGGCATTGTGAAAGTAGAAGAAGTAGCCGCGGAAATGAATAAATGTAAACAGGAGTAGTTACTCCTGTTTACGATGATATCCTTCTCTCTTATACTTCGGTTCGAAGTACTTGTCGTGAAGAGCCCTGTATTTAATCTGGTCTTTGTCTTTGATCTTCTTGCCGTTGATGGTAATGTCACTCCCATCATCGTTGATGTTCAGGCTTTCCATTCTCTCACCTTTATCCAGGTAGCCATCGTCGATCAACATCTTCGCGAGCTCATCTTTGTAGTCGTCGAAGTTCCTCGACATCTCAGCCAGCATATCGCTTTGGCGGAGCAATTGATCGTTCATGATCTTCATAGGTGCCTGCATGCTGTTAAGGCCTTTCAGTTGCACGTCGAGTTTCGCGAGGTCGTCGCTATACCAGAACTGTGAGCCATCGGGAGCCACCGCGATTTTTGGGGCAACTACAAATCCCGGTGCAGAGTAGATTTTGCCCATCCTCTTCATTTGCTGAAGATCTACTACTTCAGCTGCTTCTCTTTCTTCTCTCCTCGCCCTGTCAACATCCTCTATCATTTTTTCAAATTGCTCACGGTTCTTTTCATAGAACTCTTTGAACTCGTTGCGGAATTTTTCCCTGAACTCATCTTCATATTTTCTGAATTCTTCCTCGCTGTCGGCGCGGTAGCGGAACTTCAGATCGGGGAAACTGTCGCGGCCATGGAAGTCGAATGCCCGCCAGGCTTCATCCGGAACTTCCGGGAACTCGAAATCAGGCATGATAAATTCAATGTCGGGAACAGCCTCGATCGCATCCATCGCCATCTCCATGTGTTCGTCGATGTCGATATCCACATCCACGTCTGGTATTGGTGGCATCTCGAATTCGTCATGTGGTTGATAGCGGCGATGCTTGTTCGACTTGATCACCTTAAGCCCGTCTTCTCTTGATGTGTCAGATACAACCCCATCATGCTTGCTGATCTTGGTCAGATAAGAAGTTTTTGTCTCTTTCATTTCGGCTTCAGAGCCGATGGAAAGCCACGACGCACAGATCAATCCGAGGAACACCAGGGCCACTGGAACCAACCGGCCCTTTCCCCAATCGTTTTTGGCAGAATTTTCCATAATTCTTTTGATTCGATTCAACAACTGATTTTTATTTCCCGATATACCCAATGCAAGAGTTGACGAGCTGCGGGATGCTTCGAGCTGCGCCAATGTCTTCACGTAGCTTATCGGGCTTATTCCCTTCGCGATAACCATGTCGTCGCAGCAGTTCTCACGCTCGTCGCGGATAAGCGATGAGATCAGCATGACGAATGGATTGAAAAAGAAGATTGTTTCGACGACCGCCTGGAACAGGTTGATGAGATAATCCTGCCTGCGGACGTACGAGAGCTCATGTACTAATATTGTTTCTACCTGCTCAGTTGTAAGGCCCGACAGTAATCCCACCGGGAAAAGTATCATAGGTTTCATGAAACCCACCACCATCGGTGAAGTTATTCCCGCTTCGGCCATTAACACTACACGCTTTATGTTCAGGCTCTGCGATAGACTGTTGACCATGTGCATCCATTCGTCCTGTACCGGGTGCGAATTTCTTCGAAGCCTGTTGATGTAGAAGAGACCAGCAGCAATTCTCATCATCCCCACCGTGAACCCGATCACCCAGAAACGAATTAACCAGATGATGTTATTATCGATCCAGTTAAGTGCTGTAGCGAGGAACGAACCAGTTTGCGTTGGCTGTGTAAAGCTGGTGATCGAATCCGTTGAAATAGAGAAAGCATAGCTGCTTGATCCCTTTTCATTGAGCATTAAAAATGTGGCGCCGCAGGCAACAATCATTAAGACCAATGCGCCAACTCCCAGGCCATATCGCACATCCGAACGACTGGTGAAGCGCACCGCCAGCTTCAACAAAATAAAAATTACCAGCCCTTGCCAGATTGAGTGGATCAGAGTCCAGCCTAAACTCGAAGTAATCATTTCTCTCTTTTTTCTAGTTGATCCAGGTATTCTCTTATTGCTTTCAGGTCGTCTTTCGAAGACTTGCGGTTGCCAAGCGCACTCATCACCAACTCTGCCGCCGACCCCCTGAAGACGGTGTCGATCATCTTGTCGAGCAACTGCTGTTGAGTGTTCTCCTGCGACACGACTGCTTTATATAGATGAAGCTTGCCGCTCTTTTGGCGTGCCAGGTGACCTTTTTCGTGCATTATTTGCATGAGCTTAAGTATGGTGGTATACCCATTCTCTTCGTCGCCGCCCATAGTTTCATGCACTTCTTTTACGCTGATAGCGCCCTTTTCCCACACGATCCGAAGGATCTCGAGTTCCTTTTCTGTGGGTTTCGGTATGTTCTTCTGATTGGTCATTAATACGAATTGTTTCGTAAGACAAGGTAATGGGTTTTAACGATAGGCCGCAAGAATTTGTTACGAAATAGTTCGTAAGAATATTAGATGGTTTCTAATAGTTATTAGAAATCTCTAATCTGGTCGATTTCCTGTATTTTTGAAGGCACCAGAATACATGAAGCGCCCTAACTACCGCAATTTCATAGTTACTGTAATTGCGATTTTTTCAACTTATGGCATTCTGCTCTCCATTCTTTTGAGTCTTGAAGAGGGAGCTCCCGGCAGTAAGATCCACTCGTTCCAGGATGGGATGTGGTATTTACTTGAAACGCTGACCACGGTGGGTTACGGCGACACGCTGCCAGTTACATATTGGGGCCGGATGATCGGCTTCGTGTTTCTACTCTCCAGCTTTGGTGTTTACGGTTTTATCATTGGCCAGATTTCTAACTTTATGAGCACGTTGAAAGAACAAAAAGACCTTGGATTGAACGGCACCAACTTCGAAGATCATGTGCTGATGATCGGCTGGAACGACTTCGGCCAATCTGTGATAAGTCACCTGATCGGCGCGGGCCGGAAAGTTGCTATTATCACGAAAGACCGCGCGTCGATCGACATCATTCGTGAGTATTACACAAACGACCAGGTCTACACACTCTTTTCCGATTACAACAACTTCGAATTACTCGAGAAAGCGAACATCAAGAAGGCATCGATCGTGTTCGTCAACCTTAACGACGACACTGAAAAGCTCGTGTACGTAATTAATATCAAGAAATATTACAACGACCTGCACTACGTGGTAACGCTCGACAACGGAAATTTGAAGAGCACTTTCCATAATGCGGGCGTAACCTACGCTATCTCGAAGAACGAGATCTCGTCGAAGCTTCTTGCAAGCTATATCTACGAACCCGATGTGGCTTTGTTCAGCGAAGAGATCATCGCCTTCGCACACGACCAGGACGAGTACGACATGAAACAGTTTTACATCGCCAACGACAACCCGTTGAAAGGCATGTATTACGAGACAGCGTTCTTCGATCTTAAAAAACAGTGCAACGTGATCCTCATCGGTATTGTAAAAGTGAAGGACGGGGAACATAAGCTCATGAAAAATCCTGAAAGCAACATAACGATAGAAGCTGGAGACTACTTGTTGATGCTAATGAACAGCAGGGGGCAAGAGAAGCTCAAGCGCGTGTTCCACATCGAAGAAGGTCGTTAAAAAAAGAAGCGCTCCCGTCCATAACTCGGGAGCGCTCTACCCCAAAAACCAAACCCCAGTTAGTTGTTCCTGTGGTCAAGCTTCGATCATATAACGGGCATATCAATCTCCTTATTGTTCTCAAAAGTAAAATCAGTGTTATTCCTGAGGTCGATATAGATCACCGACTCTTTCGTAACTGAACCCGATAAAATTTGTTTCGATAACTCATTCAAAATCTCACGTTGAAGTACCCGTTTCAACGGACGAGCACCGTATTGCGGATCGAAACCAAGTTTCGCAAGTCGCTCGCGTGCAGCATCCGAGATGTCGAGGCTTACGCCAGACTCGGCCAATCGCTTAATTACGAGGTCGACCTGTATATCGACTATCTTACGGATATCGTTCCGGTTCAATGGTCGGAACATAATGATCTCATCGATGCGGTTGATGAATTCGGGCCGCACAGATTTTCTCAGCATGTCCATCACCTGCTCGCGGGTCTCCTCGAGGATCTCGAAATAATTGTCGTCGCTGATCTTCGAGAAATTTTCCTGGATGATCGCCGAACCGATGTTCGTGGTCATAATAATAATAGTGTTCTTGAAGTTCGCCACACGACCTTTATTGTCTGTGAGCCGGCCATCGTCGAGCACTTGAAGAAGTATGTTGAATACATCGGGGTGTGCTTTCTCAATTTCATCAAGAAGGATCACCGAGTAAGGCCTCCTGCGAATAGCTTCTGTCAACTGGCCGCCCTCATCGTAACCAACATATCCCGGAGGCGCGCCGATAAGGCGGCTCACGCTGTGACGTTCCTGGTACTCGCTCATGTCGATACGCACCATTGCGTGCTCGTCGTTGAACAGGTAGTCGGCAAGAGCTTTCGACAGCTCGGTTTTACCAACACCGGTTGTTCCCATGAAGATGAATGAACCAATAGGACGTTTAGGATCTTGCAACCCTGCACGACTTCTGCGCACAGCATCGCTCAACGCAGTAATTGCTTCTTCCTGGCCCGCTACTCGTTTAGACAATTCATCTTCGAGGTGAAGAAGTTTCTCACGCTCGCTCTGCAGCATTTTCGAAACCGGGATGCCGGTCCAACGTGCTACAACTTCCGCAATGTCTTCGCTGTCGACTTCTTCTTTCAGCAACGATTGTCCGCCTTGCATCGCTTTCATTTCTTGCTGAAGCTTTTTCAGGTTGGCCTCTGCCTGCGTGATCTTTCCGTAACGGATCTCGGCAACTTTTCCATAATCGCCCGCCTTCTCTGCCTGTTCAGCTTCGAACTTCAGCTTGTCGATATTTTCTTTCTCGCGTTGAATGCCCGATACGATAGACTTCTCGGTGTCCCATTTAGCCTTCAGCGAATTTCGTTGTTCGGAGAGTTCGGCTATGTCGCGACTCAGTTCGCTTTCTTTGTCTTTATCTTTTTCACGACGGATCGCTTCGCGTTCGATCTCGAGCTTCATGATCTTCCTGTTGAGCTCGTCGAGCTCTTCCGGAACTGAATCCATTTCGAGACGGAGTTTCGCAGCAGCTTCGTCCATCAGGTCGATAGCCTTGTCGGGCAAAAACCTGTCGGAGATATAACGGCTGGAAAGCTCCACTGAAGCGATCACTGCGTCGTCTTTGATACGAACGCCGTGGTGTAGCTCATACTTATCTTTTATACCACGAAGTATAGAGATAGAGTCTTCGGTCGAAGGTTCGTCGACCATAACGGCCTGGAAACGACGTTCGAGAGCTTTGTCTTTTTCAACATACTTCTGATACTCTTTCAGAGTGGTTGCCCCGATAGCATGAAGTTCGCCACGGGCAAGGGCTGGCTTAAGGAGATTGGCAGCGTCCATCGCGCCTTCTCCGCCGCCGGCCCCTATCAGTGTATGTATCTCATCTATAAAAAGTATGATCTCACCGTCGGAGTCGGTTACTTCTTTGATAACCGATTTCAGTCGCTCTTCGAATTCACCTTTGTACTTGGCGCCTGCAACGAGCAAGCCCATGTCGAGCGACACGAGTATTTTAGACTTGAGATTTTCCGGAACGTCGCCATCGACGATACGTTGAGCCATACCTTCGACGATGGCGGTTTTACCAACGCCGGGTTCACCCAATAGTATAGGGTTGTTCTTGGTACGTCTCGAAAGGATCTGCAGTACACGACGGATCTCTTCGTCGCGGCCAATCACAGGGTCGATCTTTCCGTTCTTCGCAAGTTCATTCAGGTTTTTCGAATACCGTTCGAGCGATTTGTATTTCGCTTCGGCATTCTGGTCGGTCACCTTCGATCCGCCTCGCAGTTCGGTGATCGCTTTGAGCACCGCCTTGCGGTCGAAGCCGACGTCTTTCAATAAAGAGGATACTTTGTCTTTGGATGCCAGAAGGGCAAGGAGCAAATGCTCCACAGCTATGTACTCATCTTTAAACTCGCGCAACTCCTTGTCTGCGCCCTGGAGCACGGCATTGCTCGCGGGCGACAGATAAGGCTGTTGCCCCGTAACCACGGGGTACGATCCCAGCAGCTCTTCCAGTTTATTATTGAGATGCTGGTTGTTAATGTTGAGTTTCTTAGCCAAGTAGTCCGACACATTTTCGTCGGTTTCAAGGATGGCTTTCAAAATGTGAGCAGGCTCGATCGACTGGTTTTGTCGGGTCATAGCTATCTCTGCAGACTTCTGAAGAGCCTCCTGTGACTTTATTGTGAATTTCTCAAAGTTCATTGCCATATGCTGCCCTATGATCAAATACTAAACCCAACAAAAGTTAGACCTTGTTTTCAGAAATTTTGACATTAAATTGGGCTATTGGCCCTGATTTACAGACAATTTGACTTTTAAAGGTGTCAAAGAGACCATCGAAAAAGAAACCGACACATCATCCGGAGTTACTGATTGAAGCTGCGTGGGAAGTGTGCAACCAGGTGGGCGGGATCTACACCGTGATCCGGTCGAAGGCCCCGTGTATAATGAAAACATATGGCGCCAGCTATTGCCTGGTTGGCCCGTTTGTTAGCAAGAATATCCTTCCGGAGCTCGAACTCATCGAAACGCCGTCGGATGTTTTTGGGCTGGCCGCGGCCAACCTGAGGAAGCGTGGCTACGATGTCTACGACGCCGTATGGCTGATCACAGGAAAACCGCGTGTGGTCCTGCTGAACCCAAACGTGATCGAAGAAAAAGCACTGAACGTAGTGAAGTATTTGTTGTGGAAGAACCATAACATCAGCATTCCCGGCGACAACAAACTTGTAAACCAGGTTGTGGCGTTCGGATATCTTACGCGTCTTTTTTATGACGAAGTCCTTAAGCTGATCTCTCCAGGGCAGCCTGTGATCGGTCACTTCCATGAATGGATGGCAGGCCTCCCGATACTCGACATCAAGAAAGACAAGCTTCCGGT
Organism: Cyclobacteriaceae bacterium; assembly: GCA_035656375.1. Lineage (GTDB taxonomy): Bacteria > Bacteroidota > Bacteroidia > Cytophagales > Cyclobacteriaceae > ELB16-189. Next base: position 10,469 of record DASRSO010000115.1, read on the forward strand.
GAAGACTGTATTCACAACACATGCTACACAGCTTGGCCGGCATCTAGCCATCAACTCACCATTGTTCTACGCACACCTCCCGTTCTTCAAACACGACGAGGAGTCGAAAAAATTCGGAGTTCAAACCGAAGAGTCGATCGAGTTTGCATGTGCGCGCGCCGCCGATTCGTTCACAACGGTAAGCGACGTAACCGCGCGCGAATGTAAACACTTGCTTAAAAGAAATCCGGAGGCAATACTTCCCAACGGCCTAAACATCGAGCGCTTCGAAGCCCTTCATGAGTTCCAGAATCTTCATGAACGTTACAAGGAACGGATACATGACTTTGTTGTTGGCCATTTCTTTCACTCATATTCGTTCGACCTCGATAAGACGATGTATTTCTTTACATCAGGTCGATATGAATACAAGAACAAAGGATTTGATCTCACACTCGAGGCATTGGCGCATCTTAACGACCAATTGAAACGCGAGAAGGCGGATCTGACCGTGATCATGTTCTTCGTAACGAAGCGCGAATACTACAACATCAACCCGGATGTTCTTCATTATCGGGCAATGATGGAGGAACTCCGCCAGGTGAGCGACGAGATCCTGAAGATCGCCGGCAAGAGACTCTTCTACGAATCCACACGTCGCAGCGACAACAAACTACCCGAACTTAATGAGTTCATCGACGAATACTGGAAGCTCCGTTATCGCCGTACTGTTCAGTCGTGGAGGAGTAATAAGCTCCCGGCTACGGTGACTCATAAGCTTGTAGATGACCAGGACGAGATCGTCCAGTTCCTCAGTCGCCGGGGGCTGAACAACAAACAGGAAGACCGGGTGAAGATCATTTATCATCCTGACTTCATTACGTCGACCAATCCTCTTTTCAGTCTCGACTATAGCCAGTTTGTCCGGGGATGTCATCTTGGAATTTTCCCCAGCTACTACGAACCATGGGGATACACACCACTTGAATGTATGGCGAGCGGTGTACCCAGTGTGACAAGCGATCTCAGCGGCTTTGGTGATTACCTGTTAAAGAACTTCCCCGATCACAATAAACATGGTTTGTATGTTGTGGAGCGCGGAAAACGTACGTTTGACTGGAGTGCGAGGCAACTTTCCGGATTTTTATACCAGTTCCTTTCACAAACAAGAAGGGAGAGGATCAATCAAAGGAACCACGTAGAAAACTATTCTTCCGCTTTCGATTGGGAGAACCTGATAAGTCACTATTTAAAAGTTTACGAACATCTTATTTAAATGCAACAAAACACATTCGACGCCATTGTTGTCGGCACGGGCATTAGTGGCGGATGGGCCGCAAAGGAATTAACCGAGAAAGGTTTGAAAACCCTCGTTCTTGATCGCGGAAGGGACGTAAAGCACAAAGACGACTACCCGACGATGATGACCGAGCCGTGGCAGCTTCCGCATGGAGGTCAGATGACCGCGGAGGAGCGTATGTTCCGTCCCGTACAAAGCCGCACTGGTTGGATCGGACAGGCCAATATGCATTGGTTTGTAAATGACACCGAACACCCTTATGAAGAAAAGAAACCCTTCGATTGGATCCGTGGGTATCATGTTGGCGGCCGTTCGATCACCTGGGGAAAACAAACATATCGTTGGTCACAAATGGACTTCGAGGCGAATGGGAAGGAAGGCATCGGCGTCGACTGGCCCGTGCGCTACGATGAGATTGCTCCGTGGTACGATCACGTGGAGTCGTTTATCGGTGTGAGTGGCAAAGCAGAGGGGTTATCTCAACTTCCGGATGGTAAATTTCTTCCCCCGATGGAAATGAATTGTGTGGAGGATGCTTTTCGCGGAAAAGTTGCCGAAAAATTTGGAGGTCGTGTCGTAACGATCGGCCGCGTGGCACATCTTACGGCGCCGCTGCCGCACGATCCTTCGCGTGGTGTTTGTATGTCGCGAAACCTTTGCGATCGCGGATGTCCGTTCGGTGCTTACTTCAGCAGCAACGCTTCGACGATCCCCGCAGCAATGAAGACGGGCAACATGACGCTTCGACCCAACTCGATCGTACACTCGGTTATTTACGACGACAAGAAAGGAAAGGCAGTGGGTGTTAAAGTGATCGACGCGGTAACCAGGGAAGAGATGGACTTCTACGCAAAGGTGATCTTCCTGAACGCATCGACATTAGGAAGCACATTCATATTATTGAACTCAGTATCGTCGCGATTCCCGAATGGTTTGGGTAACGACAGCGACCAGGTGGGACGCAACCTGATGGACCATCAGTATCGTGCGGGCGCTGAAGGAAAGTTCGAAGGATTTGAAGACAGTTATTACGTAGGCCGCAGGCCAAATGGAATTTACATTCCTCGCTTCCGTAATATTGGCAACGACAAAAGAACGGATTATCTAAGAGGTTTTGGATACCAGGGTGAAGCAAGCCGCTCGAGTTGGGTGCGTGGTGTAGCAGAGATGGCAGTCGGTGCTGAGTTGAAAGATCTTGTGACAGCTCCCGGTGAGTGGTCGATGGGTATCACCGGCTTCGGCGAATGCTTGCCATACCAGGAGAATCGTGTGACTTTGAATAAAGACAAGAAAGATCCGTTTGGATTGCCCACATTGGTAGTCGATGCAGAATGGAAGGAGAATGAAAAGAAAATGCGCGAAGACATGAAGATCGCGGCTGCCGAAATGATGGAAGCTGCGGGTTTCAAAAATGTTTCCATGTTCGATGGTCCAAACAACATTGGACTAGGCATACACGAAATGGGTACTGCGCGGATGGGAAGAGACCGTAAGACATCAGTACTCAATAAATGGAACCAGGTACATGATGCCCCGAATGTATTTGTTACCGATGGTTCCTTCATGACCTCATCGGCTTGTCAGAATCCGTCGTTGACGTATATGGCTTTCACTGCCAGAGCCGCCAATCATGCAGTTGAAGAATTAAAAAAGAGAAACCTATGAACAGGAGAGAAGTGTTACAACGTGCTGCCCTTACATTGGGCTATGCAGTATCGGCACCATTTGCTGCAGCAGTTCTCAATGGATGTAAAGCAAAACCTGAGCTCGCGTTTACTCCGAAGTTTTTCAGCAAGGAACAGGCAGAGCTTGTGTCGGCTATTGCCGAAGCAATCCTCCCGCGAACAACCACACCTGGCGCGATCGACGCAGGTGTTCCGGGTTTCATCGACGACATGGTTGGAACCGTGTATTCACCTGAACAGCAGAAGAGCTTTATCGACGGCCTTGATGCATTTGCAAGCGAGGCAGGAGATTTTGTTGGCGCATCTCCGGAAGACCAGCTCGCTTTCGTAAAGAAAAAGAACAGCGAAGCTTTGTCTGGCGGAAGCGGTGGTCAATCGGAAGGATGGTGGGCTGCGGGAAGCGGTGCGAGCAAGCCGTTCTTTTTACAATTCAAGGAACTGACTATTCTCGGATTCTTTACGAGTGAACCCGGAGCTACGCAAGTATTACAGTATAAAATGGTATTTGGCCCTTTCAAAGGATGTGTTCCCTTGAAAGAAGTTGGCAAAGCCTGGGCTACCTAGATCTTCAGTGTCAGAAACAACGCGGCGGGAAGAGTAAAACCGAACGACCTCAGATCGGTGGAAGGATCACTGGGTTGGCCAGTTCCTACATTCGTCTGCTTCTGTTTGATCCACCTGAAATAGTACGCGCCTTCTGTGCCCAGCAAAAGTCTTTTGTGAAACTGGTAGCTCAACGATACCCGGGGACCGAAGCCCGATCTATTTGAATTTGTCGTGACTGACGTAGTAGCACCGCCTCCCGATTTCGAATTGGTTTCCGACTTACTTGATTCGATCAGGATATCTCCACCAAATCCAAGCAGCCAGTTCTTCGACAGGTATGTTTTTTTATCGAGTCCGAAACGCCATGCGAAGTCGTTGGTCTTTGTCGTTACCGAATTAAACTGGTCTGTTGTTTTCGAATCCTGGGCAGAGAACCCGATAGCAGTTGTAAATCCTAAACCGGTTACGTTCGAGTTTACGGAGTAGACCAATGTATACGGGTTATTCACAGGCGACGAGTTTCCACCGAAACTCACCAACTGACGGATAAGTTGATTCGCCTGGAGCCCAATGTAGTGTGAGGATTTCTTTGGCGACGGTTCTTCTTTCGTTTCTTCGGTCGGTCGTGTTTGTGCCACGAGACTGTGAGCTATGATCAGCAAGATCAAGCATATCAATATTCTAACTAACATTTTTTACCTGGTCTTGAACGGATTTGAGAACTTGGGATCGGTCAACACTGATTCGTCGTTTAACGTGCGCAGGAACGCAATTATTGCCTGCGTTTCGTGTTCGGAAATGTTCATGCTTTGCGCCGTACCGTTCCGTTGCAGTCTGGCGTCGAGGTTGGGATGATCTGCCATTCCTTCACTGTAGTGATGGATCACTTCTTCAAGTGTTTCAAATCGACCGTCGTGCATGTACGGCGCTGTGTGGGATACGTTTCGAAGCGACGGGATCCTGAACTTCCCGGCATCGGCGGGGTCGCCCGTTACGTCCGACAGACCATTGTCGGCGTATACTTTGTCAAGACCGATGTTAGCGAATGTTCCGGCAAAGATGTAGCCGATAGGTGAAGTCACCTGGTGACAACTGTTGCATTTATATTTTTGGTCGAACAGCATCATTCCTTCGAGCTCCAGTGGTGTGAGGTCTGAATGTGCGGTCGTACCAGCGTCGATCGCGCTGAACTTACTTATGTTGTGTGCGTCGAATCTTGTTTGCCCGGTGCGTATTGAACTTGTGAATGCTGTGAGTGCCATCGAGATCCTTTCGGGCGTCACTTCGGAAGTCTGGAATGCTTCGGTAAACAGCGACTGATAATAGGGGAGTGCTGAAAGTTTTTCTGCAAGCGCGTCGGCATCTTTGATGCCCATTTCGATGTGATTGCCTACAGGTTGTAGTACCAATTTTTGTAGTGAGGTCTCACGTCCATCCCAGAAAAGATGTTGCCCGGAAAATGGGGCGGAGTTGCTTGTGATCGGATCGACCATCGGTTTAAATGATGATAGTGATGAGAACAGGGCGCTACCACCAAAGTCGATGTTTTGGATGGGCATCGAATTTCTTGAAGTCAATTTTCCTTCGAAGCCGCGACTGAATCTTTGATTGTCGGCGAAGGCTGCCGATTGTTTGTGGCACGAACTGCACGAGATCGTGTTGTTGATCGACAGCTGGCGGTCGTAGAACAACACGCGACCGAGTGTGCTTAGGGTGTTTGTTGTGTCGGTGAAGTTGTTGTAGTTGTATCGTACGGATGGCAGGTCGAGATAAGTTTCCCCGACGGTGTCCAATTCCATTGGATCGCAGGAGCCGAGAACGATGGAGAGTGCGAGGAGGCAGGAGTAGCTGAGTAGATTTCGTCCGGGCATGTGCATAGGTTTTACATACCTATTTGACACGCCGAAGAGCCTAAAGGTTGGCGCTGATTATCAATTAGTTACAAGACCGTCAGGGGTGCTTTACGACTTGTATGGGGTCACGCGCGGGATCCAGCGCCCTACGTGTTTTTTGTATTGACGGTATTCGTCGCCGAAACGGTCTTCGAGAGACGGTTCTTCGACGAGAATGAAGTACGTGGTATTGATGAAGAAGAACAGTACAGCCCAAATGGCTATGGAGGTGGAGTGGAAGAATAGGGTTTCGCCGATCAGAATAAAGAACACGCCAGAGATCATTGGGTTTCGAACATAGCGATAGGGGCCGAGGACGACGAGCTTTTGTGTGGGGTCCCAGGGTGCGAGGGTGCCGTTGCCGAAGAGCCCGAAGAGGGTGATGGTGTAGAAGAGGAGAGCGACGCCGGTGAGGGCGAAGAGTATGGCGAAGATCTTTAAGAAAAGGGTGTCGGGAATGAAGTGATCGGTTGAGTTGATGATGAGGTATGGGACGATGACGGTGACGGTGAAGGGGAGGAGGAGGATGTCGCGGAGGTGACGGAAGAGGGAAGGGCGGGGCATGAGGGAAAGTTACGACCATTTTTGGGGACGAAGGATAGGGATGTTGTTTGGACTGTTGAGTATTTGATGGGGAAGAAGGGAGGATGCGAATTTTTGTTCGTGCAGTCCCAAATCGACATAGCGGTCGCTGACCCTTTTGAGATAGCCGGACGTTCTGTGAGGAGGAAAGAAGGTGAAGATCTTGTGGGTCGGCTTTAATCCTTTGATAGTTTCTATTGTTGGGAGGAAGTCACGATCACCAGAAACGAGGATTGAGACATCGCATTTGTTATTAACTACGTCTGAAATCATGTGGGATGCCAGGCGCACATCGGATTCTTTTTCAACGAACGTAGATGTTACGAATTGGCATTTGTTGCATGATATTCTCTTTCTGTATAAAGCGCCAAAATGTACTGTGAATCTTGGATCAAGTTTATTGGCCAGGAAAAGTTGAGCCTGCCTGTCCTGCCTTTCCTTTTGAAATGGAATGCATGAAAAGTAAGAAACTCCTTGCAGGATCTGATGTGGTTTGATGAGCTTTGAAAAAAATGCAGGCAAGTCAAGCCAATAGTATTTCTTCCAGCCTGCATCGCGCAGGCCGTTATAAAAATTAAGGCCGTCAATATAAATTATTACCCGATTGGCCATAAAAAAGTGGGCTCCCGTGAGAGGGGAGCCCGCGAGCTCACTGCAATGTGAACCTAGCACGCATAGCGGCTTTCGTCGTTTTGCGATGCGCGAATGTAAGCGCGACTGCAAGCATGGCCCAAGAAAAAACCGGTGCTATTGTGAAAAGAGTCAGGAAAACCTGATTTGAAAAAATTCACTAATTTGCTTAACAAAATAGAAGGAAATGAACCCGCTTCCCAAATGGTGGCACTGCTTCCTCCGCATCATTTGCCCTCCCCCTCTCTTCGAAGAGATCGAAGGCGACCTCGTCGAGAAATTTCACTACGACCTCAACAAACACGGCTACAAAACCGCTCGCCGCAAACTCATATGGAACGTATTCCGGTTTTTGAGAACCGGCATCATCCTCAGAAACAAATTCCAACCGTCATTCAATCGCAACCTTATGATCCGCAGCTACCTCATCGTCGCCTGGCGAAATATCTTAAAGAGTAAAGCTCATTCCTTCATCAACGTCTTCGGCCTCAGCATCGGCCTCGCCGTTGCCATACTGATCATGCTGTACACCAGCGACGATCTGAGCTTCGATAAATTCCACAGTAATGTGACCAATATTTATCGAATCACCGGAAACGTAATTACCGAAGGCAGCAACGACGTGTATAAAGGAACGCGAACTTCGACCTTCGAAGGACCTCAGTATACCAATTCCATTCCCGAAATTGAATCGTATATACGCATCAATGACGGCTGGTACGACATCCGCGTCGATAAAGACATTATCAGTCAACGTATACTGAGCGCCGACAGTAACTTTTTTTCATTCTTTTCATTTCCACTCCTGCGCGGCGATCCCCGAACAGCCCTGGTCAATCACAACAGCATCGTGCTTACCGAGAACACCGCCCTAAAATTGTTCGGCGACGAGGAAGCGCTGGGAAGAACGTTGTTGATCGTCAACAACGGTGAACTGCAATTGTTTACCGTTACCGGCGTCGCCAGCAATGCTCCTGAAAATTCATCGATCCAGTTCCAGGCAATCATTCCTCTAACGATAGACAAAATCGATCTCTCCACCTCGCCGATTGAAGCCATAAATGGCACAGTAAATACTTTCATCACAGTAGATCCCAAAGCCAGGGTTGCTGACCTCCTGAAGAAAATGCAACGCGAACATGATGTTTTGTCTGCCGATGCAAAGAAGGCAATTCACGCGCAGGGTTATAAGCTTTCGTTTGAGGTCGGCCTGCAGGCATTTACCGACATCCATCTTGCTGAGAAACGCGACTATGAGGGTGCCGGCGTCGAACGCGTAGGCAACGTGCAGGCATCATACATGTTGATCGGCATAGCGGTATTCATACTCGTGATTGCGTGCGTGAACTTTATAAACCTCACTATCGCGAAATCTTCAAAACGAGCCAAAGAAATAGGAGTAAGAAGAGTTATTGGCAGCAAGCGGTCACAGCTCGTATCTCAGTTTCTTGGCGAATCTTTTCTTCTCTGTGCATTTGCATTCCTGATCGCACTTGTGATTGCACAACTGTTTCTTCCGGTTTTCAACGAACTCGTAAGCAAGCAGCTCTCTATCAGGTATCTCTTTGATGCAAAGCTCGTCTTCGGGTTCATCGCTTTATTCTTTATCACAGCGTCGATCTCGGGATTTTATCCGGCTATTGTGATGTCGTCTTATCAGCCGATCGTTGTACTTGCACAACGTTTCCGTCTTAGGGACACCTATTTTCAAAAAGGCCTGGTTGTATTCCAGTTTGCACTCGCTACACTCCTAACCACAGCAACATTCACTGTCTACCAGCAATACAACTATCTCACGAACAAAGACTTGGGCTATGACCCCAATAACGTTTTGGCAGTCGGAAAGCCCAACCTTACATTCAGAGAAATTGGAATGTTCCGGAATGAGCTGAGTACAAACCCTGACATCGAAACCGTTTCGGTTGGCGGAGGTGGTGGTAGCGACCGGAGGATTAACGGCGATGGCAATATCCACGTCAACTGCGACTACGTCGACGCCAATTATATCCCGATGTTTCGGATACGAATTGTACAAGGCAGAAATTTCTCGCCAGATTTTGCGACCGACTCTACTAAAGCAATTATCGTTAACGAAACATTCGTGGAAGAGGCTGGCTGGAAAGATCCCATCGGGCAGGTTGTGGAAGACTGGCCTTTCGATGGTACCAACAAACAGGTTGTTGTCGGTGTCCTGAAAGACTGGAACAACACCCCCCTCACTCAAGCCGTCAGCCCCGAAATCTTAATGCCACAACCGGGTTATTTCAAAGATGGATACAGTGCATTGATGATAAGGATTACACCCGGCTCAGAATCGAGGAGCTTGAAAGCTATCGAAAGCGCATTTCGTAAGATATTTCCCTTAAATGCTTTCGACTACGTCTTTCAAACAGATAACAATAAGTACTACTACGAATCCGAAGCGCGCTGGAAAAGAATAGTATTCTTTTCTTCGATCATGACCGTAATGATCTCTTGCATTGGACTCCTCGGCCTTACAATGATCACCGCGGAAAAGCGGTCAAAAGAATTAAGCATCCGAAAAGTGTTGGGAGCAACCGTAAAGAATATCGTGATGCTCCTGTCAGGATCTTTTCTAAGACTGGTGATCGTCGCGTTGCTGATAGCCACACCAATGGCGTGGTACCTTGCCAACGTGTGGCTGGAGTTGTATCCTTACCGGTTCGAGATCGGTCCGCTGATGTTCGTCGAAGTCGCCATCATTGTGATCGCGATGTCACTGATCACAACCGTATTACATTCGCTGCGCGCAGCACTATCCAACCCCGTGGATTCTTTAAAAAGTGAGTAAGATCTACCGTTCGATGATCGCCGCCACACCCATACCACCAGCTGTGCAAACCGACAAAAGTCCGCGACCCTTTCCCTTTTGTGAAAGCAGCTTCGCCATGCTCATCGTTACTCGTGTTCCCGTAGCACCAAACGGGTGACCGATCGCTACACTACCACCCTTCACGTTAAGCTTACTTCGATCAATTGAACCGAGAGCTTTGTCGAGGCCGAGATCTTTCCGGCAATAGTCATCACTCTCCCATGCTTTCAACGTACACAATACCTGTCCCGCGAAGGCTTCGTGGATCTCATAAAAATCAAAATCCTGTAACGACAGGTTATTCCTTTGAAGCAGTCGGGCCACTGCAAGCGTCGGGGCCATCAACAGCCCTGCGCCGTGTACATGATCGACAGCTGCTGCTTCGCTATCGACAAAGTATGCCTGTACTTCGAGATTGTTTTTCGTTGCGAAATCTTCAGAAGCCAGCAAGATCGATGCTGCTCCGTCGGTGAAGATGGTGCTGTTACCGGCAGTGAGTGTCCCTGCCGGAGTTTTGTCGAATGCCGTTCTCAACTTCGACAGCTTTTCCATAGTGGTGTCGGCGCGAACAATGGTGTCGCGTTTTACACCTTTGAACTCTGTAAGCATGTCGTCGTAAAAGCCTTCCTGGTAAGCCTTCGCAGCATTCATGTGACTTTTGTAAGCGAGTTCGTCCTGCGCTTCGCGACTTATCTTCCATTGCTTCACCATGATCTCGGTGTGCTCGCCCATGGTCTTTCCGGTGCGTGGTTCACGGATCCCTGGTATCACCGGTTTCAGATCGCCAGGTCTGATCTTTAGAAATTTTCCCAAGCGATCGCCGAAGCTTTTCGCGTTCTGGATGTCGATAAGTTTCCAGCCGAGTTGTTTCGGACCCACAACCGGCAGGTCGCTGTTCGTGTCGCTTCCGCCCGCAATTCCGGATTCTATCTGACCAGCTGCAATCTTCAAGGCAAGAAGATTAACAGTTTCGAGACTTGTTCCGCAAGCGCGCTGAACATTGAACCCGGGAGTGCGCGGATCAAGATCGGTTCCTAAAACCACTTCGCGTGCCAGGTTCCAATCGGAAGGGAATGTAAGGATTGCACCGAGTGCAACGTCGCCAACGAGCTTACCATTCAACTTAAAACGTGAAGTGGTGGCCTGAACGGTGGCCGTTAGCATTTCCTGGTTCGATACTCTGCTGTATTCCTTAAATGATTTCACGAAAGGAATACGAACGCCACCAATGATGGCAACTTTACGAAGGGGTTTCATTTGGCTTTAAGCATTGGGAATAGTCTGCGGAGGTCTTCTTCTTTTGGCTGAAATCCATACTCACAAATTTCAAACGCCTCGGCATGTTTAATCGTTCCACCTTTCTCTTTCCCGTACCACTTTTCCAGCGATGCTCTCACTTCAGGTGTGATCCTGATTGCGCGATTTGTCTGCAGCCACTTTTCGCGATCGGCAACATTCTTCGGAACCTGGTCGGAGTAGCCACCGATCCAGGGAAGCCACTCATAGAATTGTGAAGCGTGTGCATCAAGTGCGTGTATCTTTTGCTCGAAGACGGGTGTGATATCAATAGCTATATCCGGTCTGAATGGATTTGGGCGCTGAAAGAAATCCTGGAAATAAAGGAACACCGGGTTCTTCCTTAACGGCGGAGTTTCAGCTGCAACGTTCGGAACTGCAACCATGTACGCAGCATCCTGAACGAGAACTCCCGTGTAACGATGGTCGGGGTGATAATCATTCGGTCGTGGAGCCATTACAATGTCGGCATTCCACTCACGGATCTTGCGGATTATCTGCAGCCGTACATCCAGGCTCGGAACCAACTCACCATC
>DASRSO010000116.1:0-6148 GCA_035656375.1 Cyclobacteriaceae bacterium
TATAAAGGATGGTTGAAAGCAGTGGAGCGCACCAAAGGATGGGCTGATTGAAACAGAAGAACCGTAGAACAGATGAACAGATGAACAATAGAACCGCAGAAGTGGGCGTAGGTTATTGTGAATCTGCGTGGTATTCGATAGGCATTCGGATACTTTTGCGGTTCAACATTCATGTACTCAACTGTTCTTCATTCTAAAATGTTCTCCCACACCACCCGGACCAACCTCATTAAACGGCTTCAAACCGAGCCCTTCGATCTCCTTGTCATTGGTGGAGGAATTACCGGCGCCGGCATCGCCCTCGATGCTGCTTCACGCGGATTGAAAACCGCTCTCGTCGAGAAACACGACTTCGCATTTGGAACCAGCAGCCGTTCCACCAAACTCATTCACGGTGGACTTCGATACTTAAAGCAACTGGAGTTCGGTCTCGTTCGTGAAGTTGGCAGCGAACGTGCCGTCGTTCACCAGCTAGCCCCGCACCTCGTTCTCCCTGAAAAGATGCTGCTCCCTCTTTATGAGAAACGCGGCTTCGGAAGTATACTCACTTCGTTTGGTCTGAAGCTCTACGATTGGCTCGCCGGCGTGAAACCCGAAGACCAGCGAAAAATGCTTACCCGGAAACAAACTCTGAAGGCCGAGCCGCTTCTTCAATCTTCCGACATCAAGGGAGGCGCAATCTACGCGGAGTACCGTACCGACGACGCGCGACTCACCATCGAAATCGTCAAGACTGCCTTCAGAAACAGCGCCGTGCCTGTCAACTATTGCGTCGTTACAAATTTCAACTACGAAGATCAGAAGATCACCGGCGCAACCATCCGCGACGATTACAACAACACAGTCTTCAACATCAAAGCGAAGACCATTGTCAATGCCGCCGGCCCATGGGTTGACGAGCTTCGGGAACTTGACAATTCGAAGAAGGGCAAGCGGCTTCACCTTACGAAAGGAGTTCACATCGTTGTGCCAAAAGAAAAACTCCCCGTCAGGCAGGCCATCTACTTCGACGTGGGCGATGGACGAATGATCTTCGCCATACCACGCGATCGCATCACTTACATCGGCACAACCGATACAAACTACAGTGACAGCAAAGAAGAAGTGAGAGCATCGAAGGACGATGCAACATATCTCGTCAATGCTGTCAATCAGACATTCAGCAGTAAGCTTACCGTTTCGGATATCGAATCGTCGTGGGCAGGCCTGCGACCATTGATCCATGAAGAGGGCAAGTCTGCATCCGAACTTTCGCGCAAAGACGAAATTTTCGAGTCGGACTCTAACCTGATCTCTATAGCAGGAGGGAAACTAACCGGCTATCGAAAAATGGCCGAACGGGTTGTCGACCTGGTGATCGAAAAATATTTTGAAGACAGGGAATTAAAGAGGTGCTACACTGCGTCTATTCCACTTACAAACCCTGGTTTTTCCTCCTACGGCGAAGTCGAGGTGTTTAAGCGGAGATTTCCGGCACGTCTCGTCCATACTTATGGGCGTGCGACAGAACAGATAGTTGCAAATGCTTCCTCAATGGACCTCCTTCTTGCAGAGCTGGAGCATTGCATGGAACACGAAATGGTTGTGTCCGCGTCCGACTTTTTCATACGTCGCACGGGTTCGCTGTTCTTCAATATCGACCGCATGGAAAACGGCATCGAGCCGGTCTTGCAGGCCATGAAAGATCGCCTCGGATGGAGCGAAGATAAAGTGAAAACCGAGCGTCAACGATTAAAAGATTCTATTAAATTGTCCGGTCAATTCCTCTAACGACCGATGCTGCGACTGCTGCTTTTTCTTGTTGGCATTTCTGTTCTCATCATTCCCGAGTTCCTGAAAGTTTACTACATCATGCCGTTTCCCGGCAGCCAGGAAGCCGACACGATCGACACCGCATACATGCTTCACAACAACATTATGTGGTTCCGGTTGCTCGGCCTTGCCATAATCGCCTGGCCAGCCTGGAAGTTTATTCAAACCCGCAAGATCTGGGTTATATGGCCAACGGTTGTAGCAATCGGGGTATGGTTATTTATTTTATACGTCACTAACTTCGTCATGCTTGCCGACAAGATGTTCATTCAACCGAAGGTTAAGAATGTTGTCGAGGTCGGCATGAACAAAGTTCCATCTGCAAATCTTGTTGTCGGAGTAACCGTCAATGGCGAAAGCAAAGCATATCCGATCGAGATCATCGGGTATCACCACCAGGTTCGCGATAGCGTGGGCGGTGAACCGGTTATGGTCACGTACTGCACGGTATGTCGTACCGGTCGCGTGTATTCACCCATCGTTGATGGCCAGCCCGAAACATTTCGTTTGGTCGGAATGGATCACTTTAACGCAATGTTTGAAGACAGCAGAACGCGCAGTTGGTGGCGGCAGGTCAATGGCGAAGCAATTACTGGCAAGATGAAAGGCAAGAAGCTTGAGGAAATTCCTTCGGAGCAGATGAGCCTCGCCGCCTGGACGTTGTTCCACCCCGACACAAAGATCCTTCAACCCGATACCGCATTTCAGTCGCAGTACGACAGCCTTGGTCTGTATGATGAAGGAAAACTGAAAGGTATCCTCGAAAACACCGATACTATTCCATGGTCCAAAAAGTCATGGGTGATTGGTGTGCAATCCGGCAACGATGCGAAGGCGTACGATTGGATCGAAACCCTTCGAACACATGTCGTCAACGATAAAGTAGGGGAGACGCCCGTCGTTGTGGCTATCGAAAATGATAACGCGTCCTTTCACGTATGGAAACGACCCGATAGCTTAACGTTCAGCTATGAATCGAATGCACTGAAAGACAACACGGGATCAACATGGAACTGGCAGGGTCAATGTATCGACGGCCCTTTAAAAGACAGGCGGTTGGAATTCCAACAATCTTACCAGGAGTACTATCATTCATGGAAAACATTCCATCCTAATACGAAAGAATATCATGAGTAAGAAAGATCATTTGTGGGGCATAGATTTAGGTGGTACCAAAGCTGAAGGCGTTGTACTCGGCCCGGGACGTCTTAATGACATTCTGTTTCGCGACCGCGTTCCAACCGGCGCCGAAAATGGATACGACTTTATCCTGAACCAGATCAAGATCCTCGTGTCCATGATGGAGAAAAAACTCGGCTATCGTCCCGAACGACTGGGTATCGGATCACCCGGTACGCTCGACCCGGGACTTGGCGTAATGAAAGGCTGCAACTCCGAATGTATGAACGGCCAGCCTATGAAGGAAGACCTCGAAGAGCTCCTGCAATTGAAAATAGAGATTGCCAACGACGCTAACTGCTTCGCCCTGGCCGAAACCCGTATGGGCATCGTGAAGGAAAAATTTCCCAACGCCAAAGTTGTCTATGGCATCATTATGGGCACGGGAGTTGGTGGAGGACTGGTTGTGAACGACCACGTGATCAACGGACTCCAGGGCATCGCAGGCGAGTGGGGACATAACTTCCTCGACGAGTCTGGCGGTCCTTGTTACTGTGGAAAGAGTGGTTGCGTGGAGAAAGTTATGTCTGGTCCTGATCTCGAACGGTACTACCATTCGATCACCGGCAACAAGCTTATCATGAAGGAAATTTATGCGCGGTACAAAGCCGGCAATGATGAAGCAGCTGTGAAGACACTCAATCGTCTCACACACTTCTTCGGCCTGGCCACGAGCGTTTTGATAAACATCCTCGACCCGGATGTGATCGTTGTCGGAGGTGGCGTAGGTAACATCGATGAGATCTATACCGACGGCGTTGAATCGTTGAAGAAATATGTTTTTAATCATAGACTCGATACTCCGATAGTGAAACCGATGTTGGGCGATAGCGCTGGAGTATTTGGTGCGGCATACCTTGTCGCTTAAAAATGATAATTGGAGATTGGTAATTGGTAATTGGATATTATGAAGCGTATAGCAATCGTTGGTCCTATTCCCCGAGATCATATAGTAACCCACCAGGGCGATCTGATCCAAAAATGGGGTTGTGTTACTCACCCCGTTATTGCTCTTTCAGCACTCCACAGCGACGACCTGGAGATCATTCCCGTATCGCACCTCCGAAACGTTGACGTCGACAACGTAACCGAAGTCTTTCGCGGCTACTCCGGCATCAACATCAAACATCTTACCTCGAAGAACGACCAGGGCGACATCATAAGTCTTCGGTTCCTCGACATGAACAATCGCCTCGAACGACAGACCGGTTTTATGGACCCTATCGTCCCCAACGACGTAAAAGATATTCTCGATTGCAAAGTCTTTGTGTTCATACCGATCAGTGACTACGAGATATCGATCGAAACTCTGAAGTTCCTGAAGAAAAAAAGCAAAGGCATCGTGGTATTCGATGCGCACGGGCCAACCACCGCGTGTCTCATCAATGGCGAACGCCAGCGTAAGTTCTGGATCGACCGCGACCAGTGGCTTCCATACATCGACGTGTTGAAGATGAACCTCGAAGAAGCACAAGCTTCATGGTTTAAAAAGGAATATGAGTCGAGCGACTTTACAACCAATGAAGAACCCAACCGCGACGAGCTTCGCGCCTTCGCAATTCATTGTCTCGACTTTGGGGTGAAGTGCGTGTACATCACAGTCGACTCAAGAGGCTGCCTTGTTTATTATAAAGTGCGTGGAAAGCTTCGTGAAGAAATGGTGCCCGCGATAAAAGTAGGGCACGTGATCGATACAACCGGCTGTGGCGACTCGTTTGCAGGCGGTATCGGCTACGGACTCATGGAGAATCCTACCGACTACGTCGGCGCCGCCGGCTTCGGCAATGCGTTCGGAGCATTACGCACACAAGGAAAAACTTTCGCAGTATTTAAACCATTAGAAGAAACCCGTCAGATCATCAAACAGGGATTTATCCCCGTCGAATAAACTACCACACATTGATCAAGGCCTGCATTTTCGACCTCGACGGCGTTATCGTCGACACCGCCCACTATCATTTCCTGGCATGGCAACGTCTTGCCAAAGAGCTCGGCGTTAACCTGACCGAGCAAGAAAACGAGCGACTCAAAGGCGTCAGCCGCATGCAGTCGCTGCAGATCATTCTCGACCTGGGGAAGATCAACCTCGCCAAAGAGCGGAAGGAATCTCTCGCCGACCGAAAGAACGAATGGTTCGTCGAGTACATAGAAGCCATGAAACCTACCGAGATCTTTCCCGGCGTGGTGCAATTAATTACCGCAATAAAGAAGAAAGGAATAAAAGTTGCGCTCGCATCCAGCAGCAAGAATGCGCCCAGGGTAATCGAGTTACTCGGCATCGGCAAGTTGTTCGACGCAGTTGTCGATGGCAGTATGATCGTGGACACCAAACCCGACCCTGAGATATTTTTGCTGACAGCCCAGAAGCTGAATATTAAACCGGTAAACTGCGTGGTCTTCGAAGACGCAGAAGCCGGCGTTGAAGCAGCAGTCCGGGCAGGAATGAAATGCGTGGGAGTGGGGGCATCCTCAATCCTTGGTAAAGCAAATATGGTCGTCGCGAAAACAGCAGATTTCAAAATCGAAATGTTAACTTCAATCTGATGAAGAACTACATAAAACATCACGCCTGGGAAATTGTCGAAGAAGGATTCGATCCACATCTCAACAGGATATCCGAAAGTATTTTCAGTCTTGGCAACGGTCGCATGGGCCAACGTGCAAACTTCGAAGAGAAATACTCCGGCGAAATGCACCAGGGCAGTTACGTAGCCGGTGTGTATTATCCCGATAAAACCCGCGTAGGCTGGTGGAAGAACGGTTACCCGGAATATTTCGCAAAGGTGTTAAATGCTCCAAGCTGGATCGGCATACTAGTTAACATCGATGGCGAGGAATTAGATATGGCAACCTGGAAAGTCCTGGGTTTCAAAAGAGTGCTCGACATGAGAGGCGGCATTCTTCATCGTTCGTTCACGGCCGTATCGCCCAAAGGAAAGGAAGTTAAGATCTATTCACAGCGCTTCTGCAGTATGGCCGATGGCGAGATCGGGGCTATCCGTTATTCGATCACGCCCGTAAATTTCTCTGCAACAGCGAAGATCACACTCACCGTCGACGCAGACGTAGTCAACAAAGACTCCAACTACGATGAGAAATTCTGGAACCGGGTAGCCGAAGAAGCAAAGGCTGATCACGCCATCGTTGTTGCCGAAAC
>DASRSO010000117.1:0-20542 GCA_035656375.1 Cyclobacteriaceae bacterium
ACCTTCCCAACCAGTTCTTCTTTTTTCAAGAGGCTTCCAGGGTCCTCAAACCTGGCGGAAGGCTGATTCTTACCACCCCCAACAGCTCTTCGTTGCGAAGCAGGTTCTCGCAATTCTTAATGGAAAGTGAGCATTACTCAACACCCGCCCCGAATGAAACGGATGCATACACGAAATGGCCTGGTAGCGACGACGGGTATTTTTCGAAGCTCTTTATCAGCGGCCTGCTGAGATTACGAACACTGGCGGCCCTGAATGGCCTGAAGATCAAAAAAGTACACAGTTCGAAAGGCAGCTCGACGTCGTATTTGTTGCTAATCTTCTACCCTGTACTTTACTATTTCAGCAGGAAAAATTATAAGAAGCAGGTCAAACGCGATCCGGCCAACAAATCCACCTACGAAGAGATCTTCCGTCTCAACACTTCGATCGCTGTGTTAACGTCGAAGCATCTTATTGTTGAATGGGAGTCATCTTCAGTTTCTCGATAGCAAAATCATCGATAGCCTTTTCTACGGCAGGAAGATCTTTTGAGGTCATGGCCGAACCTATCACGTGAGCGCCCGCATCGGGGATCGATTTCTCAACTTTCATGTCGGCTGGTGTGCCCAGTTCCCTGTTCATTTCGAGCATGGCGCTCACTTTAACTGTCGGATCCTGCAGCGAATCATTTTTGTAATAGTACAGTGTTAACGACGGGCACTTTACTTTTTCGAAGGTCGACTTATTCATCTTCTCTTCGATCATCTCCTGTAAGGCACTCACCGCTTCTAGCCGGTATTTTTGGTTCCAGTACGGCCAACGTTCTTCGGCGAGATCGTCGGCAACAAGATAGTTACCGCCACGAACCTGGCGAGCGATCTGCAGTCCCCACGGGTTGTTTGCGATCCAGACGATGTCGCTGTTGATAGCAATATTTGGTGCAAGGTTGATCAATGAAAACACGTCGTTGGGAAACTCTGCTGCCAGCACGAGCGCGACGGTCCCGCCACTGGATGTACTCATCACGATCACTTTCTCCCCGATCGCCTTCCCGATCATCAATGCTTCCTTGGCGCTTTCGTAATAACGATCGCCATTGAAATACAACAACGCTTCAGTAGTATCCACGCCATGGTCGGCGAGTCGTGCCAGGTACAAGTTGCATCCGAACTTCTTTGCGAAGTCGATGTGTGCGGGGTCGCCCTCTTCTTGCGAAGCGGAAAAACCATGTAGGTACACCACGCTGTACGGGGTCTTCTGTTTTGTCGAGTCGAACCAAACGATCCTCGCTTCGTTATCGGGCTTCACCACGTGTTTGGCTTCGTTTGCCGCCACGAATTTCTCCAACTCCTCAGGTTGTTGAGGCACAGCCGGAAGGTCCGGACTCCACGTGTTTTTGTGTGGAGTCGGACCGAGGAAGTATATCGCGACAAGTAGTATTATCGGGAATGTGATGAAGACGGTTTTACGACGCATGGGAGGAGGCTTTTCTTGCTTTTGCCTAAGCAAAATAAGAAATCGGCACTAATACCTCCAGCCCGTAGCATCACAGAAATCCCACGCACTGCCTTGCGTGTACGTATCTCTCACTTTATAGTTAAAAACCAGCTTGCTTCCGGACATGTATCCGCTGCCCTGTATTTCGTAGCCATTAACATTTTGCCACGGTATGTTGAAGTTTGCGCCATTAACATAGCCGTAAACGCTCAGGTCAGAGTTATAAAAATTCTGGATTACGATCTGGTTGCCGTTGCTCTTGAAGATCGACACACCATACTCCCAGTACTCATCGTACGTCGAGCTGTATTCGGAGATGTCGTAACCACCTACGAACTGATCCCGGGGGTCGTAAACTACCACAGGCTCGGGTTCTACGTAGTAAACATCGCAAGATGCCAACAGCACGATTGCGGAGATAAAAACCAGCGTTTTCATATACAGTAAGGGTTTTTGTATATGATACGCAAGGGAGAGGCCAATAGTAAGGTGGCAACGACGGGTGGCGTAACTACCGCCGATGGAACCGCAGAACAGATGAATAACGAAGATGAATAACGAACAGATGAATGTCGAACAGATGAAGTGGCGGTAGGGTAAACGAAGAAGCCGGACCATAGTTTCCGGCTTCTTCAGTTTAAAAAATAGGGCACTCCGGCACCGGCAAAAAATATTTACAACCAACAACCACTACGAATGGAGTAAATTACCAGTCGTGCCGGATATGCCATGCTTTGCGCTGCGCGCGGGTTAAGCGTTGCGCGCGAGCGTTCTTAGTCTACATTATCATGCAGGAACTTATTGTTTCCTAAAATGTTGTTATCGTCATTCAAATTATACTTTGAGATCAAGGGCTCAGACGAGTGTGGCACGTTGTCCATCTTCACTCCCCTCCTCTTGTACGCCGGTTCTTCCCACTTCGCCTTGAACTCTTCTTTGGTCATCTCTTGATTTTTACCCGCCTTCAGCTTGTCGCGGCGTTCTTTAGCCTGCTGCTGAAGTCTTTCTTTTGTTTTACGGTATTCCATCATTCCTTCGTCGTTTAGATACTGATCAGATGATATTTCGTCAGGAGAAAACTCATCGTCATCGCGACCAAACAGATCGCCTTCGTCTTCAGCATCCTCTTCCTTCTGATTAATGACGGGAGCAGGTTTCTCGAAAAGAGTGTATTCGCGGGGAGGCGCCGGTTTCTCAAGAATTGGCTTATCCTCAAGAACAGGTTTATCCTCTTTAAGCTTTGGCTCATGAACAATTTGATTCACCGAGTTATCATGCTCGTTTTTGTTATTGAACAATGATATCTGGTTCTTATCGAGTTCGTGTACTTTCTTCTCGTCTATCTTTTTCGCTGCAATTGCTTCTGCAGCAAAACCGGTAGCGATCACGGTTACGCGTATGCGATCACCAAGAGCAGAATCCACACCGTGACCGAAGATCACCTCGGCTTCGTCGCCGGCCTGGGCCTGTATATATTCTGTGATGGTAGTGAGTTCGTCCATCTGGAGTTCGGCTTCCTCACCAGAGATGATCGACAGGAGTATTTTCTTCGCGCCCATGATGTCGCGGTTGTCGAGCAGCGGCGATGCGAGTGCCATCTGTGCGGCTTTGATCGCACGGTTGTCGCCGCGTGTTTCCGACGAGCCCATTACGGCAGCGCCGGCATTCAGCATGACGGTGCGAACATCCTGAAAATCGACGTTCACATAACCCGCAAGAGTGATGATCTCGGCGATACCTTTTGCTGCGGTGGTGAGCACGTTATCGGCTTCGCCGAATGCTGTTCCGATAGCGAGGTTACCGTAGATCTCACGAAGCTTGTCGTTGAGGATCACCAGCACGGTGTCGCATGATGCGCGCATGGCATCGATACCCAACTGTGCGGCGGTCATTTTCTTCTTTCCCTCGAAAGAGAAAGGAGCGGTAACGATGCCCACTGTAAGGATATCCATGTCGCGGGCGATCTTGGCGATTACCGGGGCAGCACCTGTTCCGGTACCGCCGCCCATGCCTGCCGTTACGAACACCATCTTGGTGCCCATGAGCAGTTCGCGGATCTGCTCTTTGCTTTCCATAGCGGCAGCTCTTCCTACCTCGGGGTTCGCGCCGCAGCCGAGACCTTCAGTAAGATTTATACCAAGCTGCAGCTTGTGCTGCACAGGACTCCCGTTGAGAGCCTGCAGATCGGTGTTGGCCACAACAAACTCGACATCTTTAATGCCTTGCTTGTACATGTGGTTCACCGCATTGCTTCCGCCACCGCCAACGCCGATCACCTTGATGATCGACTTGTGGTGCTTGGGCATATCGAATTTGAACCCTAGTTCCATGACTATTTATTTTAAGTGGTTGTTTGGTACGGTTATATATTTTAATTCAGGTGTATGAAGTACAAAGACTTGTAGTCCCAACTTCCAGTTCATCCACGGCGCCAACTTCTCGTTCAGTACACTAATTAGTTTTTTCATACCACACGTTTTTAGTATTCGTTCTTGCCGTCGAGGTCGTCGATGAGCAGTCCCTTCGTTTTGTTGAGTATGTTAGTAAAGAAATCGCTTGTCAAAGATTTTTTGGCTTTCATTAAAGGTTGTTGCTTCATGCGCACGTCTTTGTTCTCCATGCGGCGTGCGTCGTCGCGCTCGTCGAGTGAACGGAAACCTGCGAGTACGAGTCCAACTGCTGTTGCATACATCGGGCTTTTCACGGCTTCGATCTTTCCGCGACCGAGGTGTTCGTTCGGGTAACCGATGCGCGCATCCATACCGGTCATGTATTCAACCAACTGTTTGAGGTTGCTCAACTGCGAACCACCACCAGTGATCACGATACCACCTGCAAGCCTGTTCTCGTAACCTGAGTTGATGATCTCGACGTGAGCCATCTCGATGATCTCCTCCATACGTGCCTGGATGATGCTCGAAAGATTCTTTACCGAGATCTCTTTCGCAGTACGGTTTCGGATACCAGGGATCGAAACCACTTCGTTAGGGCTAGCTTCTTCGGCGATTGCCTTTCCGAAGCGTGTCTTCAATTGTTCGGCTTGCTTCGACATTACTTGCAGGCCGTTCTGAATGTCGGTGGTAAGAATATTTCCACCGAAGGGGATCACCGCGGTGTGGCGTATGATGTTATTGAAGAAGATCGCGATGTCGGTTGTTCCACCACCGATGTCGATCAAACAAACGCCGGCTTCCTTTTCCTCTTCGCTCAATACGGCGAGGCTCGAAGCAAGCGGTTCCAGAATTAGGTCGTCGATTTCCAGTCCGCCGCGTCTAACACATTTGTTAATGTTGTTAATGGCGCTGGTCTGTGCAGTTATCACGTGGAAATCAGCCTCCAGGCGCACTCCACTCATACCGACGGGATCTTTAATGCCTTCTTCGTAGTCGACGATATAGTCCTGCGGCATCACGTGAATGATCTCGCTGCCGGAAGGAACCACCATTCGATACATGTCTTCCGTAAGACGGCTGACGTCCTCGATAGTGATCTCGTCGTCCTTCGTATCGCGAAGGAGGCTATTGTGATGGATCGAGCTGCGGATATGCTGACCGGCAATACCAACGTTCACCACGCCGATGTTGATGCCCGACATATCACTTGCTTCCTTAACGGCCTTCTCGATGGCCAACACAGTCTTATCAATATTTACAACAATGCCCTTGATGACACCCTCCGATTCAGCTTTGCCCATACCAAGAACTTCAAGCTTCCCGAATTCATTTTTGCGGCCCACAATTGCGCATATCTTGGTTGTGCCAATATCGAGGCCTACTACTATTTTCTCTTGTTCCATTTCTATTAAGGTGTTTAGTGGTTGCTATTCTGCTATTATTTGCCCTTCATACTTTAGATTAACTCTCTCATACTTCGTCCATCCCTTCGTCGGTAAGATCTCCTTATAGAAGATCATCAGTTTTCTGAACTTGGCCTCAACATCCTCTGGCTTTCCAAACTCTATCCGTTGACCGGTTACTTGTGGGTAGATTGTTATCTCACCATTTCTATCAACATCCATCTGCGCTACCTGTGATCTCCAAAAACGATCGTCATTCACAAACTCCATCATCTCCATCAGCTGCTTTCCCTCTTCAAGCTCGTACATGTTACCGGCGTCGATAAGTTTACCGGCAAAGGCGCCACTGATAAGGAGAACGCGCGCTGTATACTTTTCAGAAACCGACATGATCGTTCCGTCTTCGGCTACGTAGGCATCCGGTGCGTTGTCGCGGATGATCCGCGCTATGGGCCTTCGCAGTTCTACTTTCACTACCAGGTTTCCTTTCAGATCGCCGAACAACTCCGCGTCGAGGATGTGCCTGTCGTATTTAAGTTTTGTTTCGAGAGTCTTTAAGTTGATCCGGTCCATCGTGGTGCCGATAAGTGTCGACTGGCCGGCATTGACCAGGCGAAGAATGTCGGCTTCGTCCATGAAGTGGTTTTCGCTTTCATTGTCGAGCTCGATCACGATGTTGTGGCAGATCCAACTGCCTTGTTTCCTTTCGGAAAAGGCGATGAGACTTGCGATAGCGATCAGGGCTACCGATACTTTCAACTCTCTCTTTATGTTAAGCTTCCATTTCATGGTTAGCTATATTTCTTATTTAACATTTCCTTGATCGGGCGGACGAACGTATCGATGTCGCCGGCGCCAACCGTTGCCACAACTTCCACGTCGAGGGCTTCAAGTTTTTCGAGCACGTCTTTCTTGCTGCACCGGATCTTCACGGGGCTCGTAATGTCTTTGAAGAGCATATCGGATGTAACTCCGGGGATAGGCTCTTCGCGTGCAGGATAGATGTCCATAAGCAACAGCTCGTCGGCCAGGCTGAGGCTTTTTGAAAATCCTTCCGCGAAGTCGCGGGTTCTTGTAAAAAGGTGAGGCTGGAAGATCACAGTTATCTTCTTTCCTGAATAAATCGACTTCAATGATCTCAGGAACGCCTCGATCTCTGCAGGGTGGTGCGCGTAGTCGTCGATGTACACGATGTTGTCGTGCCTGATGACGAATTCAAAACGACGTTTCACACCACGGAATGAAGCCAGTGCTTTTTTGATCACCGACTCTTCGATGCCGAGCTTCATCGCGACGATTGAAGCGGCTATCGCATTCTCCATATTATGAAAACCGGGGACGCCTAGCTGGATCTTTTCGATC
Organism: Cyclobacteriaceae bacterium; assembly: GCA_035656375.1. GTDB lineage: Bacteria > Bacteroidota > Bacteroidia > Cytophagales > Cyclobacteriaceae > ELB16-189. The sequence goes on from DASRSO010000117.1 coordinate 6,638, forward strand.
GTCTTGCCGGAGCTGAGAAGATCGAATTCAAAAAACTCCCGACCAGTCGGGATAATATTGCCGGCAAAAAATTGTCCCCGGCTCATGCCATAAGATATTTTTTTAGTTTTTATGTTGTCAGCAAGATGGGCGATAGACTCGTGTAGTATGAGTTCATCTGATACCTGGCTCATGAAATCTTTAAAAGAAGTGATCATTGATGCGTGATCGCCATAGATATCCAGGTGGTCCGCATCTGCTGAAGTGACCACAGAGATCTTTGGAAACAACCTCAGGAATGATCTGTCAAATTCATCCGCTTCAACTACTGCCCAGGTTTTCTCCGGGTTTGCTTCACCATGCATCACCAGGTTCGATTCGTAGTTGGTTGTGATACCTCCAAGAAACGCAACCATATCAACCCCCGCAGTCTTTAATATATGTGCGATCAGCGACGACGTCGTGGTCTTGCCGTGAGTTCCCGCTACCGCAATGGTCTTGTAGTCTTTCGTGATCAACCCGAGCACTTCCGAACGTTTCATGATCGTAAAGCCACCATCCTTCAGGTAGTTGTACTCGACATGATTTTTTGGGATAGCCGGCGTGAACACAACAAGCGTTCTCGTCTTGTTGACGTACCCCGGGATCAGTTCCACTTTATCTTCGAAGTGAATTTCCATTCCCTCTTCGATCAGTTCGTGCGTGAGCGGCGTAGGCGTACGGTCGTAGCCGCCGATCCGTAGTCCGGCTTTCTTGAACCAGCGGGCAAGATTGCTCATGCCGATACCGCCGATACCGAGAAAATAAATGCTATCGTAGTTGCCCAGCTTCACTTAACGATCAGTTTTTCAATCTCTTTTACAATATTCAGAGCCGCGTCGGGTTTGCCCATGGCGGCGATGTTTGTGCTCAGTTTCACACAACGATCCGTGTCGTTGAGGAGGCTCAATGCCTCGGTGATCAGCTTGTCCTTTGCTTCGTTGTCTTTTATCAACACAGCTGCCTCCTGTTTCGAGAGTGCCAATGCGTTTTGAGTCTGGTGATCTTCGGCAACGTTTGGCGAGGGAACCAGTATGGCTGGCTTCTTCGCGAGACACAGCTCGGAGATCGACAAAGCACCGGCGCGCGATATCACTACATCGGCGGCGGCATACGCGAGATCCATCTGTTTTACGAAGTCGGAGATCCGGACCATTGAAAGATCTTTTCCAACTACCTGTTTCTGGATGTCGTCGAAGTAAAACTTACCGGTTTGCCAGATAACCTGGACTTTTGCCGCGATGAGGCGGTCGAGGCCGTTGAAGACGCTCTCGTTGATCGTGCGTGCCCCGAGGCTTCCTCCAATTATCAACAATGTTTTTGTGGAATTGTGGAAACCGTATTTTGTCATCGCTTCGTTTTTCTTCGGGGCGAGATCGATGATATCTTTCCTGACTGGGTTTCCTGTCACAACGATCTTATCGGCAGGGAAGAATTTTTCCATACCGTTGTATGCAACACATATTCTCTTTGCCTTCTTGCTCACCTGTTTGTTCGTGAGGCCTGCATAAGAGTTCTGTTCCTGGATCACAGCGGGTATCCCTTTGTTCGTCGCGGCCATCATGATCGGCCCGCTGGCATAACCACCAGTACCGACAACCACATCGGGCCTGAATGATTTTATAATGCCGCGGGCTTTCACGATGCTTAAGATCAGTTTAAATGGAAAAAGTAAGTTTTGTAGTGTCAGTCTTCGTTGAATGCCTGCTACATTCAATCCAATAATTTTATACCCGGCTTCAGGAACACGAGTCATCTCCATCCTTCCCTCCGCGCCAACAAAAAGGATCTCGGCATCAGGGTGACGCTCACGAAAAACATTAGCAATAGCAATAGCCGGATAGATGTGCCCGCCGGTTCCACCACCACTAATGATCATTCGATATGTCTGTCTGTTCTCCAAAACCTGGCTATTGTATACTGGTTATTGGTTATTCTCTATGCCGCTTTCACTTCAACTTCTTTTAACTCCGATCCCTGATCAAACGCTGCGTCCCTTTCTCCCCTGCTCACACTTAATATTATCCCCACACTCAATCCCGTAAACACCATTGCCGTTCCTCCCATACTTATCAATGGCAGCGGCTGTCCTGTAATTGGTCCGAGGCCCACCACAACTCCCATGTTCACCATCGCCTGGCAGACAAGGTCGAACGCGAGCCCTGCTGACAACAGTCCTCCGAATGCTCTTTCACTGTTGTATGCTGCTTTCATACCGCGATGCAGCAACACGAGATAAAGACCGAGTACAAGTCCCCCGCCGATGAGTCCGTATTCTTCAACCACGATCGCATACACGAAATCGGAATATGGGTGTGGAAGAATGTTGCGTTGTTCGCTATTGCCGGGACCCTTGCCAAACACTCCGCCGGTTGCAATAGCGATGCGACCCTGCTGTGCCTGGAACGGGAGCTCGGTACCATTTACGAAAGCCATGATACGATTCCATGCAGTTGTACCACGATCGCCAAACTTGATGGCGACGGCACCTGCAAGTGCTCCGACGAGGAACAGCATCGCGAGATATTTTACCGGCACGCGACCGATGAACATAATGAGAACGCATGTCGCGAAGAGCAGCACGGCTGTCGAAATATTCGTGAGCGCAATAAGTCCGCAGATCACACCGCACCAGATGAGCAACGGTATGAGCGACTCTTTAATGTCGTCGATGTTCTGCTGTTTTTTCGACAGCATACTGGCCAGGTTGATGATCAGTGCAAGGCTGGCAAAATCAGAAGGCTGGAACGACGTGCCGATGATCGGGATCACGATCCAGCGCGCTGCTTCGTTCAACGTCACACCATTGGTGTAGGTGTAGATCAACAATGGCACGCTTACCCACAATGCGAGGCGCGATATCTTTGAGTAATACCTGTAGTCGACCTTATGTGCAAACCACATAGCGGCAAGGCCGAGGAATACCATCAATGTATGCTTGACCAGGTACATCTCGGCGCTCGTACTTCTTTTGAAAGCGAGTGTTCCAACAGAGCTGTATACAACCAGTATGCTGATCAGCGACAATGCAAAAACAACTGCCCAGATGACCCGGTCACCCTGCAGATTCTTATCGGCCCAATCTTTGATCTTCTTCATTGCCCAACTTCCTTTTTAAGTTCCAAAACTGCCGCACGAAACTGATCTCCACGATCTTCATAATTTTTAAACAGGTCGAAGCTTGCACAGGCGGGCGACAACAACACCACATCTCCTTGCGAAGCACTCTTCAATGCCATTCTCACCAGGTCTTTCACCGACTGCGTTTCCTGGATGTTGTTGAGGATCGGTGAGAAGAAATCTTTCAACTTTGCGTTATCCTTGCCGAGGCAGATCAACGCCTTCACTTTCTTGTCGACTTGCTCTTTGATCAGATTGTAGTCGTTGCCCTTGTCGATGCCGCCGGCGATCCACACCAGTGACTTAGGCCTTGTGTAACTTCCCAGTCCGTAAATAACTGAGTCGACATTCGTAGCCTTCGAGTCGTTGACGAACTCCACACCGTTGATGGTTGCCACCGACTCGAGTCGATGCGGAGCGTTTTTAAATGTCTTCAGTGCGGCACGGATGTCCTTTTCGGAGACACCCGCAAACAATGCCGCTGAAACTGCAGACATAGTATTTATAATATTGTGTGGACCTTTAAGGGTTGTTTCAGACTGGATTATCGAGAAGCCAGGAAAATCCATGACGTCGCCTGTAATAGAAACGCCGGTTTTTTGAGGAATAACTATTCTCCTCGTCATCTCGTGCTTCAGCACTTCATCATCCTTATAGTAAACAAACAGCCCGTCCTTATCCATGTTCATCGCAATCCTGAATTTGGATTCGATGTAGTTTTCCATTTTGTAGTCGTAGCGATCGAGGTGATCGGGGGTAATATTCAACAAAACGCCAACCACCGGCTTGAACTTCACGGTGCCGTCGAGCTGGTAACTGCTGATTTCGATCACATACCAGTCGTGCGCAGCGTTTATAACCTGGCGCGCGAGACTAAGACCAACATTGCCTGCAAGAGCTACGTTATAGCCTGCCGATTTCAACAAGTGATATGTAAGGAGAGTTGTCGTAGTCTTACCGTTGGTGCCGGTAATTGCGATGATCTTGCCTGTCACATATTGATAAGCAAATTCGAGCTCGTCGATAATTTTGATGCCGGCAGCTTTTGCCTTCTTCACCATCTCGGCTTTCTCCGGAATACCAGGGCTCTTGATGATGATGTTTGCATTCAATATTTGTTCCGCCGTATGCTTGCCTTCCTCAAAGGCAATACCTGCGTTGATGATCTCGTCGCGATATTTGTCTTTCAAGGTGCCCTGATCGGACACAAAGACATCGTACCCTTTAGCTTTCGCTAAAAGCGCAGCGCCTGTTCCGCTTTCTCCTCCACCCAATATGACTACGCGTTCCGCCATCACCTAAGTTTCAATGTCGCGAGACTAAATATTGCCAACAGTATTCCTACGATCCAGAACCGTGTTACGATCTTGGACTCGTGTAATTGCTTCTTTTGATAATGATGATGAAGGGGTGACATCAGGAATATCCTTCTGCCCTCTCCGTATTTCTTCTTGGTGTATTTGAAATACGCCACCTGAATGATCACCGAAAGATTTTCGATAACGAATATTCCGCAGACAACCGGGAGCATGATCTCCTTTCGAACAGCCAATGCCAACACGGCGATGATCCCGCCGAGCGACAAACTTCCTGTATCGCCCATAAAGACCTGTGCAGGGAACGCATTGTACCACAGGAAGCCGAGGCACGCACCAACAAACGCCGTACAGAAAATTACAAGCTCACCCAGGTTTGGTATGTACATGATGTTCAGGTAGCTTGAAAAGTCCACACGACCCGAGAGGTACGCAAAAATTGCCAGGGTCAATCCTATAATAGCCGACGTTCCCGCGGCCAGTCCGTCTATCCCATCCGTAATGTTTGCGCCATTCGAAATGAATGTCACAATACCAACCACCACAATCGTGTAGATGAGCCACGTGTAGTCCTGCGGTACAAAAGGAAGAATAGTCGAGTAGTCCAGTTCATTATTCTTAAAGAACGGGACGGTTGTCTTTGTTGATTTTACATCTGTGAAATTTGAAGGTTCAGTATTAACGGTTAATGTTGACGTTTGTACTTCTCTTACAACCACGTTGTCATTGAAATACAACGTGAATGCTACGATCAAGCCTATCCCTACCTGCCCAACGATCTTGAATCGACCTGCAAGACCTTCCTTGTTCTTTTTGAAAACTTTAATGTAATCGTCGATAAACCCGATAAGTCCCAGCCACACGGTCGTAATTATCAACAATAACACATACACATTGTGGATTTGTGCAAAGAGTAAAGTCGGAAGAAGGATTGCCGCTATAATAATAATCCCGCCCATCGTGGGGGTTCCTTTCTTCTGGGCCTGGCCTTCCAGACCAAGGTTCCGTATCTCTTCACCAACTTGTTTCTTTCTCAGGAAATTGATGAGGCTCTTGCCAAACGTGATCGTGATCAGCAACGACAAAAATGCCGCAGCACCAGCCCTGAAGCTGATGTACTGAAACAATCCCGCCCCGGGCAGGTTAAAGTTGGTTTCGATATAGTGGAACAAATAATACAGCATTCTTACTGCTTTCTAGTTCGAGAACATTTTGATCATTCGTCCAAGTACTTCTTTATCGTCGAAGGGATGTTTCACCCCTTTGATCTCCTGGTAGGTTTCATGACCCTTGCCTGCAACCAGCACGATGTCTTTCTCCTTGGCCATCATGCATGCAGTCTTGATCGCCTCTTCACGGTCGGCCATTACCAACGTCTTGCGCGCTTCGGTCGGGCCAACGCCCTTCTGCATTTCACGGATTATCTCCATAGGATCTTCGTCCCTGGGATTATCGGACGTGAGGATCACCTTGTCGCTATACTTACATGCGATCGCAGCCATCAACGGGCGCTTTGTCTTATCACGATTGCCGCCACAACCGATCACGGAGATCACCTGCTCCTGGCCGGTTCTCAACTGGGCAATGGTTTCAAGTACATTTTTGATCGCATCGGGTGTGTGTGCATAGTCCACTATTGCCGTGAACTTTGCACCAGGCTGTACGATCTCGAAACGACCACTCGCACTCGTGAGCGACGACAATCTCATCAAAGCAGATTCGGGATCGGCCTTCAGTAATGTCGCAGCGCCGTACACTGCTAAGAGATTATAAGCATTAAAGTCACCGATCAGCTTGAACCACACACTGCGATTTGCCATTTCGAGCTCAAGTCCTTCGATAGAGTTGGTGATGATCCGGGCTTTATAGTCGGCCATCTTCTTGAGGCCGTATGTGTATTTCTTTGCTTTGCAGTTTTGCACCATCACCATGCCGCGCTTGTCGTCAACATTCACCAGCGCGAAAGCATCGCTGGGAAGGCCATCGAAGAAACCCTTTTTGGCGCGGATATAACTTTCGAAGGTGCGGTGATAGTCGAGGTGGTCGTGCGTGATGTTCGTAAAGATCCCGCCGGCAAACTTCAACCCTTCAATCCTTCCCTGGTCTACCGCGTGAGAGCTCACTTCCATGAAACAATGTGAGCAACCTTCGGCGATCATCTGAACTAAAAGCTCGTTGGTCTTGATGGGGTCGGGAGTTGTATGCGTTGCAGGAAGCACTTTATCACCTATCCTGTTCTCTACGGTTGAAAGTAATCCACACTTGTGGGTAAGTGATGTGAATAACTTATAAAGCAACGTTGCGACGGTGGTCTTCCCGTTTGTACCGGTTACACCACACAGCACGATCTTCGAAGAAGGATGGCCGTAAAAGTTGTTCGCGATAATTCCTAACGAATGCGAACTGTCTTTCACGGTAACGTAGGTAACATTCTCGGTCAGCTCGTCGGGGAGCTTTTCGCAGACTACGGCCACTGCACCCGAAGCTATGGCAGACTTAATGAACAAATGACCATCCGACAGAGTCCCCTTGATTGCTACGAAAAGAGAACCCGACTTTGCTAACCTGGAATCGAAACAAACATTTGCGATGGCGATGTTCATATCGCCTGACGCCGAGGTAATACTTACTTTATATAATATGTCTTTCAGTTCGGCCATCAGCGACTAACTCAGTTTTATAAAGATCCTTGATCCCTTCGACACCTTAGAACCAGCAGTGAGCGATTGCTCTTTCACCCGGCCAACACCTTCATGGATAACTCTTAACCCGGAGCTCTCCAACAGGTACAATGCATCGCGAAGTGTCATGCCATTCACATCGGGCACACGATCTTTCGTCATCGCATTGCGATTCCAAACAACTTCATTTCCATTGCGGGCAGCTTTTACCCATTCTTCTTCGAGTTCTTCTTTTGTTTCGATCCCGAGTTCATCGGTGAGCATAGCAAGCTCTTCCTGGCGGCCGGCGCGGATCACAGGGAACACGCCTTCTTCCTGCTTCTCGGGCTTCTCCATCGCGGTATGCAACGCTATGTCGCGTGCGTAAATGTTGTCGGTAATTTCCTTGAACACCGGGCCAGCAACGTTGTTGCCATACTGGTACACACCTTTCGGATTCTTCACAACCACGATCGCAGTGTACTTCGGCGCGTGCGCGGGAAAGTATCCAACAAACGATGTGATGTACCTGCGGGTGTGACGACCATTCTCGAGTATCTGCGCAGTACCTGTCTTCCCGGCAATCTTGTAATGGGCGTTCTTTAGATTCTTGGCAGTACCGTTTTCAACCACTCCCTCAAGCAGTGTTTTTATTTTCTTCAGCGTGCTGTTCGAACAGATCTTGCTGTTAATCACCTCGGTCTCAAATTCTTTTATTGTGTTGTCTGCCTGGCGAACTGCCGTTACAAAAAGCGGTTTGATCATCTCACCATCGTTCGCAACTGCATTATATAGAGTAAGCGTATGCAGTGGACTGATCTCCAAACCATATCCATATGCCATCCACGGAAGCGTGATACCGCTCCAGTCTTTATCTGTAGTGCGCGGGATCTTCGGTATTGTTTCGCCATTGATTTGCAAACCCAATTGCTGTGACAAACGAAGCTGGTCGATGTGTTTCAGGAAATTGTCGGGCTTAAGTCCAAAGTGTTTGTTGGCCAGCTTTGCCATCGCGATGTTCGACGATACTTCGAAAGCGCGGCGCACGCTGATGGTACCGTAACCACCGTCTTCGTGATCACGTACGGTCTCGCGATAAAACTTGAACTCACCTTTACCGGTTGCAATGCTGTCGTTCAGGTCCACGTCGGTATCTTCGAGCAACGCCATCATTGTTACGAGCTTGAATGTAGATCCGGGTTCGAGTGAACCGCCAACAGCGTGATTGAACTGTTCGCGATAGCTGTGCTTGCCAACACGCGTCAGGTTAGAGATTGCTTTGATGTGACCGGTCTTCACTTCCATTACTACCACGGTGCCTTCGTCGGCATCGTGTTGAAGCATGTGACGATATAATGAAGTTTCTGCAACGTCCTGCAGGTTGATATCGATCGTAGTCTGGATGTCGTTGCCGTCGATTGCTTTCACGTTGTTGCCATCGAAGACCGGTTTCCATGTGCCACCGGCGATCTTTTGGAACAATGCTTCGCCGTTTTGTCCGCCAAGCGCTTCATCGAAGCTCTTCTCGAGACCGGCACCGGCACCATCTTCGTTTACATAGCCGATGGTACGTTCACTGAGGTTTGTGAATGGACGGTAACGCAAGTCGATCTTCTCGAAGATCACACCACCGCGATATCTTCCTTCGCGGAACAATGGCCACGAGGTCATGTCTTTCTTCGCCTGGTAGTTGATGCGCTTGCGATTGATCGTAATGTATTGCTTGTTTGCAGCGCGGGCATCTTTCAGCATGCGCTTGTAGTCTTCCTTCGAACGATCCCTGAAATAACCAGCAAGCTTGTATGCAAGAGAATCCACGTTCTTATCGAACACTTCCTTGCGGGCAAGAGTAGGATCCATCGCCACGCGATAGAAGGGAAGAGATGTTGCGAGCAGGCTTCCGTTGTCGGAATAGATATTTCCGCGTGTAGCCTTTACGGTACGGTAATCGAACATGATGTCTTCCGACATGCGTTTCCATTTCTCGCCCTCTGCAACCTGTATGTGTCCGATCTTTGCGGCCACGCAAAGCGCAAACACGACGACTGCCAGGAAGGCAACGCGGACACGGATCAGTATCGATTTTTTAATGTTCACCTATCGACTACAATTTTGAATGGGGGGTTATTGCTTTCTTTAAGTCCGAGCTCCCGTACCCGCCTTGCTACCTCACTTTGTTTGCTTGCGAACATCACATCTGCTTTAAGCGTGGTATAGTCTGCGCGCAGATCTTCAACTTCACTTTGAGCGCGGTTGATCTCACGAATAGTTTTTTCGGCATGATGCGTATTACCGATATAAAGGATGCCGAGCATCATGACGAAGAGGATCTTCGGAAGGTATTGCACCGGGAATCCTTCTTCGAAATATGTTTCAAGTTTCAACCGTTTTTCGATGCCGGAAAAAATGCTCTTGCCCGGCTCTGAAGTTTGCTTCGGTTTAACTCTTGCCTCGTTGTCCTTTTTGGGTTCTATTCGGAAACTGTTCTCCATGCTATTCTCAACTTTGCGCTTCGTGCTCTATTGTTCTGTTCTATTTCTTCTTCGCTCGCTTCAATTACTTTTCGGTTAACTGCTTCAAAGGGCCTGACCGGGTTTCCATAAAAATCTTTTTCAAGCTCTCCGAACACCTTTCCCGTGTTAATAAAATTTTTCACCATTCTGTCTTCCAAAGAGTGGTAGCTCATCACTACCAATCTTCCTTCTGTTGCCATTACTTCTGCACTTTGGTGCAAAAAATCTTCAAGCGCCCGCAATTCTTCATTCACCACTAATCTCAATGCCTGAAACACCTGTGCGAAGTATTTATTTTCCTTGCCCCGGGGCGCCAGTTTTTGAAGTGCGCTCTTGAGCTCGGTAGTATTAGTAAACGGCTTCACGGTGCGTTGCGCCACGATCTCTTTTGCCACTGTCTTTGCGTTCTTCAGTTCGCCATACATTCCGAAGATCTTGTGGAGTTCCGCTTCGGGAAACTCGTTGATGATCTTTGCGGCTGTAGTCTTCGACGACTGATCCATGCGCATGTCGAGTGGTCCATCGAACCGGGTAGAGAATCCGCGTTGCGGCGAATCGATCTGGTGCGAAGAGATCCCGAGGTCGGCGAGTATTCCGTCGACGCGTGTGACACCGTTCAACTTCAGGTATTGTTTCATGTACCTGAAGTTTGCTTTGCAGAATGTGAAAGAACTATGGTTGATCTTTGAAGCTTCTGCTTCTGCGTCCTTGTCCTGATCAAAGGCGATCAACCGTCCTCCTTTGATCTGTTCTAATATTGCCAGGCTATGGCCACCACCTCCGAATGTTACGTCGACGTAGGTTCCCTCGGGTTTTATGGCGAGGGCTTCCAGGCATTGTTGTAACATGACCGGTCTGTGATACATAGCTTTGACTCATCTGCTATTGATTGAGGTACTTCTCAGCCAGCTTCGACAAATCACCAGGGTCGCTGATCAGGTTTTTCCGGTAGATGTTCGGTTCCCAGATCTCCACTTTGCTACCGGTTCCTACAAGCAGCGCATCCTTATCGAGGCCGGCATATGCAAGCAGGTTCTTCGGTATCAGCAAGCGGCCGCTCCCATCGAGCTCTACCGTTACAACCCCCGACAACAAGCTGCGCTGTATGTCGCGGTTCTCTTTGCTGAATTCATTGAGACCAGAAATCGTGGAAAAAACCTTTTGGAACTCCACCATTGGATAGAGGATAAGGCACTGCTCAAAGCCACGGCGTATCACGACCTCCTGCTCCCCTTCGGGAAGCTGGGCCTTGATCCGCGCCGGAAGACCTAAACGGCCTTTGGCGTCAAGCTTGACCTCATACTCACTGGTGAAGAAAGTCATGACAGTAGTGGTTGTCTTTTCTCCTTAAACAAACGTATGCAAATTCAGCCCACTTTCCACCACTTTAATGCACTTTTTTACACTTTTCTCCCCAAAGGGACAAAAAAGTTCGGCCAAACGCGAAAAATGAGTCTGGAAAACCGGGGGGGTGAACCGGAGAACGGAGGAGTACATGAATGATGAACCGCAGAAGTGGGCTTCGAAGGGGAAGTGGGATAATTGAAAAGGGAAGTGGATAAAATGAAAAAGAGTGGTTGGCCGAAGGACGTCCGCCACTTCTTCGGTTCTACTGTTCGTCAGTTCTACTGTTCGTCTGTTCCCCCGGTCCAGGATTTGAAGGCACGACGGAACGAACGGGGGGCCGAATAGCCCAAAATATTCGCTACCGTACCCACTTTCTGGTCGGTTGACGAAAGCAGTCGCGATGCTATTTCCTTCCGGATTTGCCCGGAAATCCTTCTAAACGTAGTCTTTTCGGCCGCAAGCTTCCGCTGCAACGACCTGACAGTCATATTCATCCGGGCCGCAAGCACCTCGAGCGCCGGCACCTGCCCCTTGAAATCCTCCAGTATTACCGCCTGGATCTCCTCCCCAAAGGTCTTGGGCTGGCCCGCCTTCCTCTTTTCCTTTACCAACTGCTCAAACACCCGGAAAAGAGAACGGTCATGGTTAAGTACAGGCGCCAACAGGTCGTCGCGACGAAAAATCAACCGGTTTTCCTGGCTGTTAAAGCGTAAAGCTGATCTGAATACCCTTTCATACTCAGCCCGGTCCTTCTTTCGCGGACCCGACATCTCCACCTCCACGGGACTTACCTTTCTGCCACTTAAAAGGAAAAACACGTTCAACGTGCCGGCCATCGCCTGGTCGGTAGCCTGGCGCGCACCATTTGGATATAACCGCACCCACGTCGACGCGGGACTATATAATAGTATAACCCGGTCATTTTTCTCGACGATGCTATAATCAAACATGTTCGTGGCGACCCGCCCATAGTCACAAACCTGCCTGAATGCATCGATCAGCGTAGTACTGTTCTGCATCAGGTATCCTAAAAGTCCCATGATCGACGGGTTGGACGATTCCCCTATGTGCAATCCCAGCAACGGGTCGCCCGTCGCTTTCACTGCGTGTTCCCACGAGAGACACGCCGTTTCAAAGTCGGTGCGTTTTTCGGAATTGTTGAGGTCGGCCATCCCGATCCCGAGCTTACGACAAAGACCTGCAGCGGATGCACCACGCTCGGCAGCACCATAAATGATGTCGCGGATGATAGGCATGTGCGCAAATAACGATTGTCGTAAAATGTCCCCCATTTGTCGCAATCTATCCTTTTCGAAGGAAGCGGCTGGTCGTTTATACGAGAAAAAAAAATATGAAAACTTACCGCATCGCCCAGGTCTTTCTCGGATTAATGGGACTGGCCTTTTGTAAAACAGGAATTGAGTCATTGCTCGATCCACAAGCCGTACTTGAGAACGTCGGCATCGTACTTGGCAACGCCAGTGCCACAAGCTCGATGAGAGCAGTGTATGGCGGAATGCACCTCGTCTTCGGACTGTTCTGTATTTATGGCATCTTCAGAAACCAGGCATCTTCACTGATGTTGGTCGCCCTCTACACCGCAGGATTTACGATCGGGAGACTGTCGGGAATTATTGTCGACGGTATGCCAAACCAGTTTGTGATCACGTGGCTGACCACTGAAGTAGTCTGTGGACTTGCGGCAATCGCATTGTTTGCGAAACTCAGGAAAGGCTCTTCAGTATCTCCTCGTTATGCTGCCCAAGGTGCGGAGGTGGTGAAAGCTTGATTTGCCTGGACGAGGCAACAAAGCTTCGAACACCCTTGAGGCCATCACCTTCTACCAGGAGGTGTTTGGCCTCCTGCATTTCAAACACTTCATCCATATTTTGAATAGCACCGGCAGGGATCTTCAGTCGTTGGATCTCTGCGAGCAAAAATGAGGAAGGAAGTTCTTGAATTTTTGCACCAATTAATTCACCCAACGCCTTTCTATTCCGCACCCGTTCGATGTTGCCCCCAAAAACATTATCAAGCTTCAACAACTCGCATAGATCATTAAACTGCCTGTCGTTCCCGATGGCCAGTAAGATCTTTTTTCCATCACTCGTTTCGAACCACTCTCCATATGGGGCAATGTTCGGGTGAAGTGAACCCTTTCGTGCAGGCAACTTTCCTCCCACGAGCCAGTTCGCACCCTGGTTGACCAACGATGCCACTGCGGATTGAATGAGTGAAACGTCGACAACGCTTCCCTCGCCCGTCCGCTCGCGTTTTAGCAATGCGATCAATAATCCTTCTTTCAACTGGTGCGCTGCAAGAACATCGATCAGCGCGACGGGCATCTTTATCGGCGGACCATTCTCTTCACCGTTGAGACTCATGAACCCTGACTCTGCCTGCAGTACAGCATCGTAACCGACACGATCGTTCAGTGGTCCGTAACCTGTAATGCGCCCGTAGATTATCTTTTTGTTGATAGCCGAGAAGTCTTCGTACGACACACCAAGTTTCTTGTCGTCGCCGGGTTTGTAGCTCGTGATAACGATATCGGTAGTAGCCGCAAGTTTTTGTATGATGGCATGTCCTTCTTTTATGGTGAGGTCTATCGCAAGCGATCTCTTGCCCCAATTGACTGAAGAAAAGTAGGCGCTTCGATCATCGGTTTTTTCGTCGGCAGCTTTCCAGGTGCGGGTAACGTCGCCGCCGCCTTTGATGTTCTCGACCTTAATGACATCGGCGCCGAGCTCTGCGAAGAACTGGCCAACAGATGGGCCTGCAAGGACGGAGGCTAATTCTAATACTTTAAGGCTATCGAACATTGAGTTTGGAGTCTGGAAACTTTTTTATCCCATCTTTGCGTTTTCCTAACTTAAAATAAGCGGATTTCATGCGTTTTTTCCTCTTCCTGACCTTTTTATCGACCGTTTT
>DASRSO010000118.1:0-8333 GCA_035656375.1 Cyclobacteriaceae bacterium
CAACTGGCGTCACGACGTCACTCTTTTCCGAACGTTATACCGTTACGATATACACAGCTCATTCGGAGACAACCAGATACTCGCGTTCTCTGATATTCACGACCTTGGCGGGAAGGTCCAGTTCAGTAACGATTCGTTAGCGCACAACGGATCGATTTACATTGGAGGCGAGGCAACGCATCACACACTCAGCCCTAATGTTGTAAACACGTCGGGGACGATTTCGGAGTTATTGAAGAGTGGATCGTCGCGGGGAAAGGTTGCTATCGAAACGGCAGCCTTCGTTCAGTATGAAATGCAACCTCTTCCAAAGTTCCGGGTGAGCGCCGGCATTCGTGGGTCTGCTGCAGTTGTCGACAACAAAACGTATTTCAATCCCGAGCCGAGGTTCGCCGTAAGATATCTCATCAACGAAGAATCTTCGGTGAAGGCGAGCTACTCGAGGATGGCACAGTATCTCCATCGTGTGTCGAGTTCTGCCATTTCATCTCCAACTGATATCTGGTACCCCGTTACTGATAGTATCAAACCACAGGTTGCAGACCAGGTTGGAATAGCTTACCAGAGAAATTTTCCCGAACAAAACACAATGTTCAGTGTTGAGACCTACTATAAAAAAATGCACCAGTTGGTTGGCTATGAAGAAGGCACGAACCTGTTTTTCAACACCGATTTCGAATCGAGTCTCATCCAGGGTGATGGAAAGGCCTATGGATTTGAATTTCTTGTAAGAAAACAATCGGGCAAGTTTACCGGGTGGATCAACTACACACTGTCGTGGTCGTGGCGTCGTTATGCTTCTATGAACAACGGTGAGTGGTTCCACGCGCGTTATGATCGAAGGCACAACGGCGCAATAGTGATGCAGTATGCATTTGCGAAGCGGTGGGCTGCATCGATGGTGTGGGAATACATTTCGGGTTCTCGATTTACTCCAGTGATTGGTCAGTATGCCATCACGTCGCCGTCATTGACCGGTATCGACCTGGTGCCGGTGTATGCGCCGATCAACAGCGTGCGTTTGTCCGACGCACACCGTCTCGACCTGGGGATAAAATTCAAGAGCAGGCCCGACAAGGTTTTCCAGTGGCAAATATTTGCCGGTGTTTACAATGCTTACAACCGAGCAAACCCGGTTGGCATGCTTGTAGCAGTCGATGAAGCAACCGGCCAGTTAAAATATCAGCAACCGGGCCTGTTTGGCCTTTTACCATTTGTAAGCTATGGCATCCGGTTTTAGAAATATTGCATTCAAACTGATCATACCGTTAGCGGTGATGATGTCGGCATGTATTCCAGATCCGTTAGACGTGCATGGAATCCCTCAGCTCGAACAAAAGATCGTTGTATCGTCGCAGTTGGTGCCCAACTTCGCGGTGGCTGTTCTTCTTACGAAATCAGTAGGTGCACTTGATGCCAGCGACGACTCCGATCCTCAAGAACTGCTCGACCAGATCATTATAGACGATGCTGCCGCTCGCATCGAAGGAAATGGAGCATCGTACACACTTCAGTACATAGGCAATGGCGTCTACGCGACCTCAGGGATCAATCTTGTGATCGGACAATCATATACATTGTTTGTCAACAGTATCGAGATGGGCGAGGTAAAGGCGACAACGACCGTGAAGCCACTCGTTCGATTCGCCGACCTGGAAACGAGCATTCACATTAGTGGTCGCGATACGCTTGCCGATATAAGTTATCGTATCAATGACCCTTCCGGGAAGAACTGGTACATGATGAATGCCCAACGTATAACACAAAAGAATTTCGAGCAACGTATCCTCAATCCCTGGACCACCACGAAACTTCTTGACGATACCGGTTTCGAAGGCGGCGTGAAAGAAGATAGTTTCAGGATGCTTTTCGACGAGGTAAAGTCGGGTGATACGTTAGCCGTAATGCTATCGAACATAGACCAGGACTACTACAACTTCATGAAGATCCGTGAGGACACAAGGTTCGGACTCGCAAGTTACCTCGGCGAACCGATCAACTATCCCACAAACGTAGAAGGTGGTCTAGGCTTCTTTAACCTGTATGTGCCCGACGTTCGCGTGTTCGTCCTGGAGTGACGGGACTTTGTAACGCGATAGATCCCTGAACATCATTTCGTATAGAATGTGCAGCCAGATCAGTGTGCAAGGTATCGCCTTGATCGAATGCTCGCGCAACCAATTCCTGAATTCTTGCGGATAGATGTCGACCGTGTTAAGACTTCCAAAAAGGAATGCGAAGATGAGCAAGCTCCAGATCTTCCAGTCGAGCTCGGGTTGTATCACGAACCAGATGCCGATCCCCACAAAAACCAATACATAGGTCGACGATTCAGAAGATGAACTGAAAAGTATCGGGTAGATCAAAGTTGAGGCGAGTAAAAGGAACTGGTATGCAGGATCTTTGTATCTCGAGATCTTCAGGAATGGAAGGCCATACAGCACCAGCATTACCAGCATGAAAGGCAACGAAGGTATCGTTGGATCACCCAGCATTCTTCGAACAAATCCAATGATAGAAATATCCTGGTATGAATACAGATCGACATTCTCACTGTTCTTGATCACCAGGAACTTATACCACTGGAAGTACATGTCGATAACATATTGTGGCGACGACAGGATCATCGGTGCAATGAACAACACTACAGTCCACAACACACACCCTGCTATGAACTTCCATTTATTTTTCACTGAAAAGAAGAATGCCAGCCCCACGATGCCATATAGCTTCACGAAAGCACCGATAAGGATCGGTAACGGCGCCCACAGTTCTTTTCGCTCCCAGATCAGCACGAAGGTGTAGACGATCATCGCCGCCACAGCTATGCTGAACTGTACATTGAACGACGCGGTGAGCAGGTCGTTGAAAACTATAAGCATGATCCCGTTCTTTTGCCACTCTTCTAAAGGCAACTTGCGGATCGCGAAGTACAATGAAGCCGTGAGGCAAGCCACCCAAAAGAAGTGACCCGCCCAGTTGGGCAGGATGGCGAACGGTGCAAACAAAAGACTGAAGAACGGACCGTAGTGGTTCTTATCAAGGTACTCCCCGGGGTGATGCCCGTACAGGTTCTCGCCATTTACCGCGTGAACATAAGTGTACTTGAATATTAAGTAATTGTTAGAAAAGTCGTCGACCAGGAAGTTGTGCTTGACGAAAGTCCAGATTACAACGATGCACCAGAGGATTGTGATATATTTTCTTTCGTGAAGGAGCTTCCAGGCAAATGACCTCATCCGGTTTTTTGATTTGAAAGTCAAAGTTGAAAATTCTACTTTTCATAACCAATTTGCATCTTTCCAAATCCATGACCGACATAGCCGTCGTTATCCCAGTCTTCAACGAAGAAAACAATGTCAGCCTGTTGTATGACCGGCTTCATGGTGTGATGAACTCCGTAGGTAAAACGTACCGTTTCGTCTTCGTGAACGACGGCAGCCGCGACGGCACGCTTCAAAAGATCAGAGAGCTCTCTGCGAAAGACAAGCACGTTAAGTACATAGACCTGAGCCGCAACTTCGGGCACCAGGTGGCCGTAACCGCCGGGCTTCATTTCGCGAAAGGCAAACGGGTGGTGATCATCGACGCCGACCTCCAGGATCCGCCGGAGCTTATTGTGGACATGGACAAAAAGATGGACGAAGGATGGAATGTTGTCTATGCCCGACGGAAGCAACGCAAGGGCGAAAGTTTTTTCAAAAGGATAACAGCCCGCATGTTTTACCGGTTACTCAAAGGCATTACGGCAGTCGATATTCCCGTCGACACAGGTGATTTCAGGATGATGGACTGGAAAGTTGTGGAGGTGTTGAATCGCATGCCCGAGCAGCACAAGTTTATCAGGGGAATGGTGTCGTGGGTGGGATTTAAGCAGACTTATGTTGAGTACGATCGTGATCAACGGCACTCTGGAAAAACCGGGTACACATTCAGGAAGATGTTGCGGTTCGCTATCGATGGGATTACGGGTTTCTCGAATGCCCCGTTGAAGGTTGCAACATGGATGGGCTTCGGGTTTTCGATAATTTCTTTCTTGCTGATTTTATACACGTTGTACGCAAGATTCGTGTCGGGGAATTACGTGCAAGGATGGGCGTCGATCATGATCAGCATATTGTTTATTGGTGGGATACAGCTGATATGTTTGGGGTTGATAGGAGAGTATATAATTAGAATGGATGCGAACCTGCGACAGAGGCCATTGTATATTATTAACGAGACGAACGCGGAAGAGAGTTAATACCCAATACCCAATACCCAATACCCAATGTCCAATATCCAATCTGGACACCCAACACTTCGACATTCCTTGTTCGATATTCATAGCGTGGGACTTAGGGGATTCGAACCCATGACCTTTGCTCTGTCAAAGCAACGCTCTAAACCAGCTGAGCTAAAGTCCCAAAGGGCCGCAAGATAATTACTTTATTCCCGCTCCTACAATATCTCCAGCACCTGGCTTTTCTTATTTAATCGCGCCTCTGGTGGCATAATATCTTCGATGGCCTTCTTCAAGGCATCAAGAATACTCTTTCGCGCATAGTTAGAGTTTACGACAACACTGATCTCACGAACCGGCTTCGGCGGTGCAAACGACCTGATCTTTTTAAGTTGAGATTTGCTGAGGTCGCGCGTGGCCAGCAACGGAAGTATAGTTATCCCTTTGTTATGGTCGACGAGATTTTTCAATGTTTCGAGACTTCCAGCTTCGTAGTGAAGCCTGTCGCTTTCGCGGTCCTTCATCTTTAACTCACATAGGTTGAACACCTGGTTTCGGAAACAGTGTCCTTCTTCAAGCAACCAAAGTTTACTAAGGTCGATGTCTTTCGGGAGCAGGTATTTTTTCTTTCCGGCTTTTTCACCCTGCCTGCCCGTAGGCAGGTCGGACGTGTAAGCAAAAAATTCTTCATAGAAGACCGGATGTTCTACGAGCTTCGGATCGTGGAGCGGAGTAGCCAGCAGCCCGATGTCGACATCACCATTTTTCAATGCGTATATGATATCGTGGGTAACGAGCTCCGATATCTTGACACGAAGTTGCGCATACTTTTCGACGAAGGATGGAAGGAATAATGGAAGAAGGTAAGGAGCGAGTGTAGGAATAATAGCCAGCCGGATCTCCCCGCTTACTTCGCTCTTCAATCCTTTGGCAAATTCTTTCAGCATGCTAACGTCGGCCATGATTTGGCGGGCGCGAAGAAGCACTTCTTTGCCTTCGGGAGTTGGTTCGATAGGTTGTTTGGTACGATCGAAGATGCGGATGCCGAGTTCATCCTCCAGTTTCCTGATCATCATACTCAGTGTAGGCTGGGTGACGTTGCATTTGTCGGCTGCGGTTTCGAAGTGCCTGGAACTGTCGACCGCAAGAATGTATTCAAGCTGCTGAATGTTCATATAGAAGATCTCTATGCAAATTTACTTACTATAGATTTCATCTATAGTAAGAGGCGGAAACTTCACTAAACTTAGCTATGGGGAGATTTGTGGTCCTGGTGTCTGTTTTGGCTTACTCAAGCATCGCAGTCGCCCAAACACTTCCAGCTAACTTTATCCGCGTGCAGGTCGATACCGCTTTTCTAAAAAATCAGGACACCACAAACTGGTATCCCACACCTTTTATAGTAATGATCTCTACACCGGGATCACCTTTCAGGTAGTCGCGCAGCTTCGTTACGTACACGTCAAGATTCCTGGAGTTGAAGAACGAGTCGTCGCCCCATATCCTCATGAGTACGTCTTTCCTGCTTACGACAGCATTCCGGTTCTCGGAAAGTATTTGAAGCAACATCGCTTCACGGTGTGATAATTTTCTTGAAACTCCGTCGATGCGCAGATCGTAACGTACCGTATCGAATTCGAATCTTCCCAAGGATATTATCCCGCCCGGGGTGGATTGCCTGGTTCGTTTCGAAAGGTTCAATAAATTGTTTACGCGCACGATAAGTTCTTCCATGCTGAATGGCTTGCGGAGGTAGTCATTGCCGCCCGACTCGAAGCCTTTCAGCAAGTCTTCGGTTTGTGTTTTGGCTGTAACGAAAATGATGGGCACAGCAGGATTCACCTGGCGGATATTCTTTGCAATCGAGTAACCGTCTTTCGAAGGCAACATGATGTCGAGCACACAGATATCCGGGGCAACTTTTTTGAAAAGATCCATCGCCTTCGCTCCATCGTTGGCCATGTTAACTTCGAAGTCGCGACTCTCAAGACTTTCTTTTACTATGCGTCCCAGGAACGGTTCGTCTTCAACGTAAAGGATTTTTGTTTTTGGCTCCATCACAGTCCCTTAGGTAATGAAATCGTGAACACACTGCCTTCGCCGGGGCGGCTTACCACCTCGATCAGTCCACGGTGACTTCGAACGACACTTTCAACGTAGCTCAAACCAAGTCCGTAGCCTTTTATATTGTGAACGTCGCCCGTTGGTACACGGAAGAATTTTTCGAAGATTTTTTTCCTGTACTCGGGTGGGATGCCGATGCCTTTGTCGGCAACTTTCAATATCACCTGGTTGGCACTTTCTTCGAGCCTGATCGAGATTTGGGGCTCGCTACCACTGTATTTAAGGGCGTTGTCGAGAAGGTTATAGATCACATTGGTGATGTGCACGGAACCTCCGCGGATCGTAAACGAGTCTCCCTGCTTCTCGAATGAGACGTGAGCCTTTTGTTTTTCGAAGATGAGTTTCATCGAATGCAGGATCTGGTCGACTGTCTTGTTAAGGTCGACCTGTTCGTTCTCGATGTTCACTTCGGGATTGTCGAGCACAGCGGTCTTCAGAACTTTGTCCGTCAGGATAGTCAGCCGGTTTAATTCGCCCTGTGCGATGTCGAGATACTCTTTGGTTGTCTGCGGATTCTCAAGTCCTTTGAAATTCCTCAATGCTTCGAGGGCAACACTGACAGTCGTGACTGGTGTTTTCAATTCGTGGGTGATGTTGCTGATGAAATCGTTCTTCATCTGCATCAGGCGTTGCTGTGATCGCATGCTTCGGTACATCAGCCAGAAGGCTGCCGAAGTGATTAATGTTAAAGCGAAAGAGAAAAGTATCTGTGGGCTGATCTGCCAGAACAGGTACGGCTTTACATTACTAAGTACTGAAGCATAGCCAAACTCTGGCGAGAAACGAACCCACTCGGTAGCAATTGAGCCGCTGGCGGCCGTTATTTCGGGGGGAGTTGGCCGCTCGATACGTTTTCGTATCTGGGTATGATTGCCTTTTATGATGTCGTCGGGAATAATTTCCATTTTCTGCCGGTTGGTCTTAATGGCGAAAGGCAGGTCGATGCCGGCCATTGCGAGAGCCGTTTGAAAGTGATGAGCGATGGTGTCGGTTGACAGAGAATCGGGAGTGAATCGCACTACAACTTTTTTGCCGTCGTCGAAAGCCGTTATGTTGCTGCGCATTCGTGGCAACGAATCAGGCACGGGGCCTTTGTATAAAATTTCAGCCCGGGATTGTTTTTTGTTGCCCTTAACAGTGTCGAGGTCGAACGAAAAGAATATTGCTTCGCTGCGGCGATGAACGCTGTCGACACTGATAGTTTGGAAGTTTCGAAGGAAGATTGAGTCGCGCATTTCGACGATCGTTCCGCGGAAGAGATCACTTGTTCTGCGGCGAAGGTCGGTGTAGGCGTCGTCGTAAGAGTTAACCAGCCACAATACCTGGAGCAGCAACAAGAGCACGATGCTGCTGGTCATTAAAGCTATCGGTATGGCGTTAAGTCTTTTCATGGCCGCGTAGCGACAAATTTACGTATTGTCTGGCCGTTGGCCCCGTCGTTTTAACCTTAATTAACCTTCCTTTCAGAACCATTAACCACTTCCCCACATCCTTACCTCGTTCTTTGTGCCATAACACTATGAAACTCTCTACTACCATGAAAATCATCATCATCCTTACCGGGATCGTCGTCTCGCTACTCGCCGGCCTCAATGTTCTTACAGCGCAAAACGCTTCCGAGGGCCTTATCGATTACGAAGTGAAAATGAACATGCACCGCCGCATTCCAAAAGAACGCGAAGACATGAAGGCCATGATCCCCGAATTCAGAACAGAGAATCAGCAACTCTTTTTCAATGCGAACGAATCGCTCTATAAGAAACTTGAAGAAGATACCGAAGAGCAAATGAGTTCCAGCGGTGGTGGTGGCGGTATGCAGATACGGATGCAGACTCCGAAGATCGAGATCTATCTCAATAACGCTTCACAACAGCGTGTTGTGCTGCAGGAATTCATGGGCAAAGAATACCTGATCAACGATACATTGAAAGTTGCTCCCTGGAAATTCGGCTCGGAAACAAAAACCATCGCAGGGTATGAATGCAAG
>DASRSO010000119.1:0-1905 GCA_035656375.1 Cyclobacteriaceae bacterium
CGTGTCGACCAGGATACCGTCGTTTATCGAAGCCAGTTCTTCATTGAGCTTCGTCTCAAGTGTTTTGGGGTCGACGTTCTTGTTCAATAACAGGTAGGTTGCACTCCATGCCCAGTTACTGGCGGTGGTGTTATTCATATCACGATCCGGCAGAAATTTTTTAAAGGACGATGCTGACATCAGAGCGTCAAATTCAAAATGAGACAGGTTCACATCTTTAAGAACCCCAGTGATTTGTAATTGATCGATGCCTGCGAAAACTGTCTTTCCCATAGGGTCGTCGTCACCAAACATTTTTTTAGCAACGCTTTCTGAGATCACTAAACTTCCCGGTTCCTTTAAAGCTGTATGGATGTTGCCACGAACAAGTTGAAATGAAAAAACATCAAACGTGGTGCTGTCGGCAAGAGTGATGTCGCATTCTACTTCCTTGCTTTGTGGGTCGCGAATGCTGTAAGCCCACATTTGCTGACACGATATCAAAGCAACATCTTCGATTTCGGGCACGTTTGCCTTTAGATGTGTCCCGAATATCGGCGGCAACTTGCCCCAGTCGTCGGCCTCGAGCCGGTAGACGCGATCGTAGTTTACATGAAATTTATCGTAGCTCGTTTCATGCTGAACATACAGCATAATAAAAATGAAGGCCGTAATGCCAACGCTCAGGCTGAAGATATTCACGAACGACGTGACCTTGTTTCGCCAGAGAATTCGAAACGTAATGAGAATGAAGCTGCGGAGCATAGGTGTCGGGTTGAATGCAGTTGCTTTACTCCACTAATCAAGCCACGCGATTTTTACTCAAAAATAATGCTTTATTGATGTTTAATGTCCCGAAACGAAACAGTCTGGCGTTTCATTTTTGAACGCCCAATCGGAAAAGGATGAGGCGTGGACATCCCGCTGTACGAAAACAGGTTCACCATCTCGCCTCCTGTGTACAACGATATGAGTGGCGTTGATCGGTTAATCGAAGCATTCAAGGGCTAAAGTCACGCAATCGGTCATACGTCCTTTGATTTCTGGATCTATCGAATCTATCTTGTGTCATGATCGATATTTCCGCGCGTACATATCGCCTATCATTTCTCATACTGGTATCCGCGGTAAGCGCCCGCGCCCAGGATGCCGATACCGTAAAAACGAAAGTTCTTGACGAGGTCGTTGTTACCACCACCCGGAAAGAAGCGAGCATCCTCCAGGCACCCGTAAGCATCGAAACGCTCCCCTCAAAAGAAATTCAGCAGTCGGCCCAGCCCAGCTTCTTCGACGCCATACAAAATCTGAAGGGACTGCAGATGATCACTCCAGGCATGGGCTTCAAAGTGATCAACGCGCGCGGCTTTGCAAACACAACCAATGTAAGGTTCGTCCAGATGGTCGACGGGATTGACAACCAGGCACCCCACATCGGCGCACCCATTGCAAATACACTTGGCCCAAACGACCTCGATATATATAGTGTGGAAGTCGTCCCCGGATCTGCCTCGGCTGTGTACGGGATGAACGCGATCAACGGCATCGCAAACTTTACCACGAAAGACCCATTTCAGTTCCAGGGTTTGAGCATCAATCAAAAGACCGGCGTCAACAATGTGAACTCTCCCGAGACGAATGCGACGCTATACTCCGAAACGAATATACGTTACGCGAAGGCCATAAGTTCCAAATGGGCATTCAAGGTCAACGGTACTTTTATGAAGGGAACCGACTGGTATGCAAACAATCGTACCGACCTCAATCCTTCTGCAAATATCTCCGTGGGACTTACGGGTGATCTCAATCCTGGCAAAGACATGGTGAACATATACTCCGATGAATCCGGGAACAGGCGAACACTTACACTCGGGGGCAAGCAGTACGTGGTGAGTCGCACGGGTTACGCCGAAATGGAAACAGCTGACT
>DASRSO010000120.1:0-36352 GCA_035656375.1 Cyclobacteriaceae bacterium
ACGAAAACCCTGACACTTACTTTAAGTCGGAAGCTTCGGCAGTTAACGGACCTTGCTTTAACCTTTCACAATTGAAGAGACCCATGGTGTCGCTCGACTACTGGTCCGACACAGAATTGAACCGCGACGGCGCCGTGTTGCAATATTCTGTTGACGGTGGATTCAACTGGGAGCTCGTCGGCCCGATCCCGGGACAGACAGATCGCAACGAAGGTATCAACTGGTACAATTCACAAGGTATCGTTGGCGAACCCGGTAATCAGCAGGCAGCTGGCGACTATGGCTGGTCTGGTAGAACCAACGGCTGGAAGAATGCCCGCTTCAACCTCGACATGGTAGATCCCACAAGACGCGACCAGGTACGTTTGCGCGTCGCGTTCGGCAGCGAAGGTGATAACGAGGTGAATCTTAAGTACGATGGATTTGCATTCGACAACGTGTTCGT
Organism: Cyclobacteriaceae bacterium; assembly: GCA_035656375.1. Lineage (GTDB taxonomy): Bacteria > Bacteroidota > Bacteroidia > Cytophagales > Cyclobacteriaceae > ELB16-189. Next base: position 446 of record DASRSO010000120.1, read on the forward strand.
TGGCGACAAGAAACGTAACGTTCTCGTTGAACACTTTACAAGCTCAGATGGCGGCAGCGTCATCGCCGACGGATGGATCAACGGACTATTCCAGGACCAGGTAGATCGTCGTGTTACATATGGCGGACAATCCGACTTCTTCGATATTCAATACCATATTAAGTCAGCGACTCCGGATCCACTGAACGCAGACAACGAGATCGACCCGGCAACACGTGCAGTGTATATGAGTGTATCGGGACCTCCCACAACAATTATGGATGGTCTGCGCACTCCTCCGTTCGACGGAACCTACCTCAGGATCAACAAGATTGAGGTCGATAGGAGAGCACTGGCAGATCCGCAGTTCCTGATGAGCCTCGATACGGTTGCTATCGACCCGGCTACAAATACATTGGTGAGCAACAAGATCAAGCCTGTGATCACCATGACTGCCCAGCAAGCATTCACATCACCGTTGTTGTTGAATGTAGCCCTCGTTGAAGATGTAGGCGCTCAGAAGAACGTGCTCCGCAAGCTGCTCTTCGGACCTGATGGATTGACGATCACGAATTCAATTGCGAAAGGAGAGATAGTAACAAGAGACAAGGGCATTATCGAGATCAATGCACCCATTAAGAACCCGAACGGTCTGAAGATGATCGCATTCGTCCAGGACAAAGTTACCCGCGAGATCTACCAGGCTACCGTGCTCAAAGCGCCTTACAAGATCGGTGGCGACTACGTTGGCCTCGACGAGCAACCATCGGAAGAAGCCGTGTTGAACAACAGCGTCGACATTTATCCTAACCCTGCAAATGGTAAGTTCTACTTCCGTATCCCGGATTCAATGACGGGCGACAACTACAAGTGGAAGCTATCCGACCAACGTGGAGTAATAGTTCGCGACGGAAACTTCGGCCAGGCAGTGGGTGGGCAGATCGAAGTCGATGTTACGCCATTTGCGAGCGGCATGTACATCATCGTGATCGAAGGGCCGAATAAGTCAGTAGCTTATCGCAAGCTGATGGTCATGAACCATCATTGATCAAAGTTTCTTTAGTTGTTCGAGGGCAGATTCCAGCTGTACGCAGAAACCCTGGGTGATCTCGGGAAGCTTTTGCAGGTCGGTACGATCTTTCGAAGACATTTCGATCATAGCCCCCACGTCGCGCGTTTTGTTAAGGCCCATCATAGCCAGCGAAGGTTTTATCTTGTGAACAGCTCTTGCCAGCGACTCCCAGTCTTTCGCATTGATACTGGTGCGTATCTCGTTAATTGATTTCGGCATTGTTTCCAGGAACGTGACGATCATATCCTTTAAAAACGCATCGTTGTTGGAAGTTACTTTTTTAAGATAACTCAGATCGATCGTTTCAGTTCCGTTGTGGGCGACAGGCTCCGGTGCGGGCATCGGCGATGTCTTTTCTTCCACTACAGCTTTCTGAACTACAGGCTGCTTGTTCATCTTAATGAACGTGCTGTACTTGAATAGCATCCTGAAAAGATCTTCCGGTGTAAATGGTTTCGGGATACAGTCGTTCATTCCCGCCGCCAGGCACTTCTCAATATCTTTCCGTGTTGCGTTCGCAGTAAGGGCAATTAGCGGGATGCCGTTCTGGTGGTCGCCCAATCGTATGGCTTTTGTTGCTTCGAAGCCATCCATCACTGGCATCTGTATGTCCATGAGCACGATGTCGAACTGGTTGTCCTTTATCTTCTCAACGGCAACATAGCCGTTCTCCGCCATGTCGATCTTGCACTCCCACGTCTTCAGGATACTGTTCGCATACAGCCGGTTGATGTCGTTGTCTTCCACCAGCAAGATGTTCATGTTCTTCAGCGCGTCGCGATGGGCAGTGATAATATGATTGCGATTGCTGCCTGCGATGTCTTCCGAGCCACCAATAGCGTAGGGGATATGCACGCTGAACACGGAGCCTTCGTCTTCTTTGCTGTCTACGGTAATTCTTCCACCCTGCAGCTCTACGAGTTGCTTTACGATGGTGAGGCCCAGGCCGGTTCCACCATACTTGCGGGTAACACTCTCATCGGCCTGGCTGAAACTCTCGAAGATCGTCTCGAGCTTGTCTGTAGGGATGCCGATCCCCGTGTCGATCACGTCGAAACGCATGTCGTATTTGCGGCGGTGCTTCTTCTCCACCAGGCAATGAACCCGGATGTACCCGTCGTGGGTGAATTTGATCGCGTTGCCAAGAAGGTTAATGAGCACCTGGTTCAATCGCACAGGGTCGCCCAACAGGATCGTATTAGCTTGCTCATCGATCTCAAGCTGAAGCTGAATTCCTTTCTCACGCGCCTGAACCTGGAAGGTGTCGAGCAGCGAACTTAGCAAGTCCTTCAGGTTGAACCCGATCTTTTCGAATTTCAACTTACCCGACTCTATCGACGAGAGGTCGAGGATGTCGTTGATGATGACCTTGAGGTTGGCTGCAGCCGTCTTGATGGCGTTGAGATACGTGTGGGATTCTTCGGCGGTAGGGCTCTGGCTGAGTAGCTCGGCCATGCCGGCAATACCGTTGATGGGAGTGCGGATCTCGTGACTGATGTTGGCGAGGAATTGCTCTTTGGCCTTTTGCGCGCGGAGCAGCTCTTCACTGCTGTGCTTGCGCTCGCTGATGTCGCGACAGTCTAAGATAAGACCCTCGAGTCCTTCTTTAGGTTTTAGATTTATTGAATTGAATTCCAGGTACTTATATGACCCATCTTTGCATCGAAACTGGAATTCTATCGAGTCGTTATAAGGCTTCCTGATACTCTCTGCGAACTTCTTATCAAACACCGGGTGGGTGTCGGGTTTGATAAAATCGAACATGTTCTGGTTGATGAGGCTCTTTGGCTTGTGGCCGAGCACTTCTTCGGCTGCGTCGTTATGGTACAGGATCTGGCCCTTGAAGTCGACGATGAAGATGATGTCGGATCCGTCTTCAACGACCGATTCATAGAACTTGCCCTTGCTGACGTATTCCGTGAGTTTTTTCATCCGGATGTTGTCTTCAGATACCTGCGTTTTCCATGTCTTTCAGGTACCGGTAAATTGAAGATTTACCAATATCGAGCTTTCTCGCGACTTCGAGCACGTTGTTGTCGTACCGGGTGAGGTAGCTGCGAATGATACGGTATGTGTATTCCTGCAGGCTCATTTCTTTGAGAAGGAATGACTGCTCGGCGGAAACGTTGGTGAACGTAAGATCTTTTGCCTGTATCTCTCCGTCGGACGACATAACGGCTGCGAGTTCGATGACGGATTTGAGTTCGCGAACATTTCCGGGGAAGGGATGCTGGATAAGTCTTTCCTGTGCTTCGGCGGAGATGCGGAACCTGGGCAATTGATTGTCGCGGCTGAATGCATCGAGGAAATGCTTGGCGATAAGAACCACGTCCTGGCCGCGCTCGCGGAGCGGGGGAAGGTGGATCGGCAGGCCGAGTAGCCTGTAGTAAAGGTCTTCGCGGAAGCGACCTGCTTTTGTTTCTTCCTGGAGGTTTTTATGTGTGGCTACGATGATCCTCACGTTTAGCTTGATCACTTCGTTGCCACCGATCCTTGTTACCTCACGTTCCTGGAGAACGCGAAGGAGCTTGGCCTGCAGGCTGAGGTCCATTTCGCCGATCTCGTCGAGGAAGATGGTTCCACCTTCGGCTTCTTCGAACTTGCCGATGCGACGATTGGCGGCGCCGGTAAAGGCTCCTTTCTCGTGACCGAACAGTTCACTTTCTATAAGCTCTTTGGGGATAGCGGCAACGTTCACCGCAACGAAGGCCTTCTTCTTTTGCTTCGAGTTATAATGGATCGCTTTCGCAATAAGCTCTTTGCCTGAACCGGTTTCGCCGGTAATTGAAACGATGATGTTATTGGTTACTGCCTTCTCGAGAAGCGCGAATGTTTTCTTGATGGCTGGACTGGTACCGATGATACTCTTGCCGAACTCATACTTGGTCGAGATCTCCTTCTTGAGCATGTCGATCTCGCGTATGAGGCTGTTCTTGTTTCGGGCGTTGTTGATCGAATTCAGGATTCGATCTTTTGCATCCTCATCTTTGGTGATGTAGTCGAACGCGCCGGCCTTCAGGAGTTCTACGGCAGTGCCGATCTTTTCCTGTGCCGATATGATGATGACGCTGATGTTCGGATCGAACTCGCGAATGCTTTCGAGCACCTTTTCACCCGACATGTCGGGGAGAGAGTAGTCGAGTGTGATAACGGTTGGGTGCTGGTGAAGCTGGTTGATACACTCCTTACCAGTGGTGAAGCACTCTACTTCGAAGTCGGGGTTAAGAGCAAGTACATACTTTAGGAACTTTGAATAAGCGGGATCGTCTTCTACGACGAATATCTTGACGGGGTCCTTTTCGTACATACCTGGTGGCTACCAAAAATGAAATTAACCCTACATTTTTACATCCACAACTATTTTAAATTTACCATTTAATTAAAGAACTTTATTCGTGCATGATCCCGGCCTTCGACACACTATCTGATACCGAAATAGAGGCTATGCTTCGAGCTCCTCTTATAGCCTGTATCCTCATCGCGGGTGCCGACGGAAACGTCGACCGTAAGGAGATCCGGAAAGCCATTCATCACACCCAGAGAAGCGCTGGCAAGGCCAAGGCCTCGGTAACTGATTATTTCAAGCTGGTGGAAGAGGACTTCGAGGATAAGTTGAAGATCGTGTTCCAGAGCCTGCCTATTGAAGTAACAGAGCGTAACCCCTTGATAGTTGATGAGTTAACGCGGTTGAACACCATTTTACCTAAACTAAAAAAAACCTTCGCGGTTGAGTTCTATACCAAGATGCGCGACCTCGCACACGAGGTAGCTTCGTCATCTGGTGGCGTGTTGGGTATAAATAAAGTAGGCGATGAAGAGGCTCAGTATGTAGAGCTGCCCATGATAAAGAACCCTGCCTGACCTGTCGATGGAAAGCTCATCGCGCTCCTACCTCGGCAGCTCTATCGTTCCCTTTCGACTGGTATTCCTGATGTGGCTTGTATTCACTGTAGAATTCTTTTACGGCCTCGACTTTTCATTCTTAGGGATAGTGCCCCGAACGGCATGGGGGCTCATCGGGATATTCGCGGCGCCCATGATCCATGGCAACCTGGCACACCTGGCTTCCAATACAATACCGTTACTTTTCCTGGGGGGCACTTTGTTCTTCTTTTATAATAAGATCGGCACTGCCGTATTCTTCCGTTGTTACTTCCTTACCAACATACTGGTGTGGGCATTTGCGCCCAGGCAAAACGCGCACATCGGTGCAAGCGGGTTGATCTATGGACTCTCGGCGTTTTTGATTTTATTTGGGCTTTTGCGCAAGGACGTGATGTCGATGCTGATCTCGATCGTGGTGATAATTTTGTATGGCGGTATATTCTATGGAATACTCCCAACTCAACCGTGGATCTCGTGGGAATCGCACTTGGCCGGTACTATTGTAGGACTCGGAACAGCAATCGCGATGCGCAATACGCGAAAAGTATAATAACATGGACGCTGCTGCGAAACAGATATTAACAGATCTCAAATCAAAAAAATATAAGCCCGTTTATCTCTTACAGGGAGAGGAGACCTATTATATAGACCTCATCGCGAATTACATCGAGAAGAACGTACTAAGCGAGTCTGAAAAGAGCTTTAACCAGGTTGTTGTCTACGGAAAAGATTCTCCCGTCAGCACTATTCTCACGCATGCCCGTCGCTTTCCTATGATGGCCGAACGACAGGTTGTGATCGTACGTGAAGCACAGGACATCCCCGATCTTCAGAAGGAGCAGGGCTCGAAGCTCATGCTCGACTACGCCACACGACCAGTGCCGTCGACCATCCTGGTGCTTTGCCACATGCACAAGACCCTCGACAAGCGACGTGAGCTCGGAAAGAAACTCGACAGTCTTACCGAGTCGGCCACCTTTAAGAAGATGTACGACAACCAGCTTCCTGCATTCGTAGAAGAATATGTGAGTTCGAAAGGTTACAGTATCGACGATAAAGGTGTTCGTGTGATGTGCGAGTTTGTGGGCAACGACCTCAATCGTATGGTAAATGAGATCGACAAAGTACTGATATCGGCACCAGCCGGATCGATGCTAAATGGGGACAAGATCATGGGGCAAGTGGGGATGAGCAGGGAGTTCAACATCTTCGAACTGCAAAAAGCCCTCATCATGAAAGATACTTTTCAGGCGGCAAGAATTGTTAATTACATCGCGTCGACCACGAAAAGAAACCCCGTAATACCGCTGGTTGCCTTCCTTTATTCGTTCTTCAGCAAACTTTTGGTCGCTTCTGCTGCCAAAGCAACGAATGAAAGAGAGCTTGTTACTCTCCTAAAGATCAGCCCATTCGCTGCTAAAGATTACAGTAGTGCTTTGAACAGATATCATACTATGAGCATTATTCAGAACATCGGGCTTCTGAAAGAGGCAGACCTGAAACTTAAGGGAGTAAATTCCGGATCAGCATCAGAAGGAGACATACTGAAAGAATTGGTATTCCGTTTGATGGCATAAGGCTTACCTGAAGTATACTTTAACTTCAGGTCTTTGCGCCTTTGCATGATTTTTTTAACTTTGATTCGATTTTTTAAACTGCTTAAGGCAATTTTTTTAGACTTATCTAGTTGTCAGATAAAAGCCATCATGAAGAGATCGTTCTTCATTACGCTCATTCTTTGCTCTCCACTTTTCTTACTTGCTCAACAGCAGATAGCATCACTGTCTCGTCCCGACGAGCTTTACAACGATGGACTCGCATTGATGTCGCACAACCAGTATGCTTCGGCGGAGAAGACGTTTATCGATTTCCTCGCAGCTGCCGCACCACAAGACCCACGTCGTCGCGATGCTGAATACTACTCAGCACTTTGTGCAGTAAACCTCTATCATGCCGACGGTGAGAAACGGATCGCAACATTTATCGCAGAGAACCCCGAGCACCCTCGCGCAGCAACAGCCTACTTCGACCTTGCCGCATTGTTCTATCAGCAAAAGAATTACAACAAAGCAATTAACGCTTTCGAAAAGGTCGACTTCCCGTCGTTAAGTAATGCCGAACAGAGCATCGGTCATTTCCGTTGGGGCTACGCATTGTTCAACCAACGCAAACTTCCCGAAGCGCTCGACCAGTTCAACTTCATGAAAGGCCTCGGTGGACAGTACGGTCCCGCGGCCAGTTACTACGCCGGTTATATTGAATTTAACAATGGCGACTATGCTAATGCATTAACGGATCTTCGTCGTGCTGAAACCAACCAGTCGTACTCGTTGATCGTGCCGTACATGGTTGCCCAGGTGTTGTACAAACAGAAGAAGTACGACGAACTGCAGACCTACGTAAAATCATTAGAGAAGAGAGAAGGAGTTGCCCAGGCAGAAGAGATCGCGTTGTTGAGTGCCGAAGTATATTTCAGCAAGGGCGATTATGCCAATGCCCTGAAAGGATATCAGCAGTATCTCGAAGACAAGAAGAACGCCGATAAATCGGTCGTATATCGTGCAGGTGTTGCCGCCATGAACAGCGGCGACACACAGGCCGCCATCTCAATGCTCAAGAACTCTGCTTCCGGTGCCGATTCTGTTGGCGCTTATTCATCGTACTACCTCGGTACGTTATACCTGAAAGCAGGCCAGAAGCAACCGGCGGTAACAGCCTTCGACGTAGCACGGAAGTTTAACGGCGACAAAGCTCTTGCGGAAGAAAGTCAGTTCCAATTTGCAAAGTTGTCGTACGACCTGGGCCGCGCAGACCTCGCCATATCCGAACTCGAAAAATTCCAGGCCGCGTATCCGAACAGCACACGGGCAATAGAGGTGAAAGAAGTTCTCTCGCACGCTTACGTAAATGCAAATAACTACAACCGTGCTATCGAATACATAGAGTCGTTGCCACGACGCGGCCCCACCGTCGACAAGTCTTATCAGAAGGCCACATATCTTAAAGGCACCGAGTTGTTCAACATGGAACGGTATGCCGAGGCCATCACCGTCTTCGAAAAATCACTCCAGTACCCGATCGATCCCGCGATGGCAGGAGAGGCCCATTACTGGTGCGCCGAAGCGTATTCGATCACGAACCAGTACGATAAAGCTATCGATCATTATGCACCAATCGTTTCACCTGCATCCGGCGCAAGTGCAGACATAATGTTGCTGGCACGGTATGGCCTTGGTTATGCATACTACAATGCAAAGCAGTACGACCGTGCACTCTATAACTTTAAGGAATTCACCAACAGGGCACCAAAGAACAACAGCTATGTGGCTGATGCCACGCTAAGGCTTGCCGATTGTTATTATGTGTCGAAATCTTATCCCGAAGCCCTCGCGACCTATCGCAAGGTTCTCAATATGAGTTCGCCTGATAAAGACTATGCGCACCTCCAGTCGGGTATTCTTCTTGGCATCCAGAGCAAGTACGCAGAAGCTGCCGCAGAGCTCGACCAGGTTGTCAGAGATCACTCATCGGCATACAAAGAAGAGGCATTGTTCCGCTCTGCCCAACTGGATTTCGAACAGGGAAAGTATGCTGCTGCTGCTGCTGGCTATACCAAAGTGATCCAGGGAAGTCAGACTTCTTCGTTCCTGCCTTATGCATACGCGAAGCGTGCTGCTTCTTACTATAACCTTAAGGACTACAACAAGACCGCGGCAGATTACATCTACGTGATCGAGCACTACACAACCCACCCGGCTGCAGACGGCGTGGTGGTATCGTTGCAGGAAGCGTTAAACCTGGCAGGCCGTTCGGGCGAGTTCGATAAATATTTCGGCCTGGTGAAATCGGCAAATCCCGACGCAAAAGGACTTGAGTCGGTGCAATACGAGGCTGCGAAGAACACTTATTTCAACCAGGACTACCAGCGGGCTGTTCAAAGATTGTCGGATTACCTGGCGGCGTATCCGAACACTGCACGTACTACCGAAGCAAAGTATTACATAGCCGAATCGTACTATCGCTTAAAAGATTTTCCGTCGGCCCTTAAGACCTACAAAGAGATCGGCGACGACAACACATTCCAGATGGTGAATAAAGTAGTTGCCAGGATATCCGAGCTCGAATACAAGAACGGCAAGTATGAGAACGCTATCCCGGCATTCATGCGGCTAGCCGCGATATCTACAAGCAAGAAAGATCTTTACACCGCATGGTCGGGCCTTATGGAAGCGCATTACCTGCTTGCGCAATACGATTCTGCCGACAAGTACGCCAACCTCATTATCGAGAAGGGAAATATTAACGCCGGCGCAGTCAACAAAGCATCCCTTTATTTAGGCAAGACAGCGATGGCACGCGGCGACTACGAGACCGCGAAGGATGAATTCCTCAATACATTGAACAGCGCGCAAGACGAATACGGGGCCGAAGCCAAGTACCTGATGGCCGAGATCTTCTACCTGAACAAGGAGCATGCCCGCTGCTACGAAACGCTGGTAAGTCTTAACCGCGACTTCTCTGCATACACCGAATGGGTAGGGAAGTCGTTCCTTCTTTTGGTGGATAACTACATCGCGCAGGGAGAGACATTCCAGGCAAGGGGAACATTGAAGTCGCTTATCGACAACTTCCCGTTGCAGCACATAAAAGACAAGGCTACCGAAAAGATGAAGCAGATGGACGACGCAGAGAAGAAAGCCGCAGCCGAAACGAAGTCAGACACAGTTGATAACAAGTAATGAAGCACATTATATACATATCGCTGTTGATGGTTGTGGGTTGTAGTGTTGCCTTCGGCCAGGATGAAGGTGGTGAGATCGAGAACGTGGAGATCGAGATCGTTAAGGACAAACAGATCACCCTGCCAAAGGCCAGCCGGAACTTCGAAAAGGTGCCACCGCGCCCGGCCGACGCCGCAACTGCACCGATGACATACGACTTCAAGACGATGCGATTCGAATCGCCCGACTACAATCCAAACGTGAAGCCGTTGAAGCTGAAAGATGAACCGCTGTCGAAGATCTACGGCAACTACGTGAGCGCAGGCTACGGAAACTATAACTCGCCGTTCTTACGAGGATCCATCTCGTCGAAACGCAATGCAGAGAAGTTCTACGGCGTCGATTTCCTGCATCACAGCTTTGGTAAAGGCCCGGTAGATGGAAAGAACTCGGGTGGTGGCTACAGTAAGGTGAATGGATATGTGTCGGGCATGGGGCCGAAGGTTACCGCCGACCTGGGACTTACGTACGAGAACCTGTTCAATCATTTCTACGGCTATCGTCCAACCAATGTGGAAGTGCTCCAGGAGAACATTAGGCAGACTTACAACATCATTGGCCTCAACGGGGGCTTAACCAACACCAAACCATCCGACTTCAACTTCAAGCTAACGGGCGATTTCAGCTACCTGTATGATCGATTCGAGGCTTCGGAAAGTGATGCCGGTGTACATTTCAACAGCCGGTATGATTTTAATGGTCGGAAGAGCGTGCCGTCCGCTGGTAACCACGCAAAAAAAGAGCTCGTGTTTAAAGGTGATTATTTTATTGTTGCCAGAAAAGATTCCAAAGTTGAGGCAAAGCCTCGTCACCTTTTAAAAATTAACCCATCGTATATCTTCACCATCGCCGAAAAATTAGAAATCTCTGCCGGTGTGAATGCCGTTGTACAAAACGACACCATCGGCAAGTCGAAGGCCTTTCATCTCTATCCCGACGCATGGATCCATTACCCGGCCGCCAAAACGGTAGACGCTTATGCGGGTATTACAGGAGACTACGAAAAAGTTTCGCTCCATACATTAGCCCGCGAGAACCAGTGGATAAACTCAAACATCAACATCTTCCACACCAATAAGTCGTTCGAGTTCAGGGCAGGTGTACAGGGAAAAGTTGCCCGTAAGTTCTCGTTCCATTTGGGTACTTCCGTGATCAACTTCAAGAACCTGTACTTCTATGAAAATGTTGTGACCGATCGCTCGAAGTTCAACGTGGTATACGATGACGCCGTCCGTATGAACTTCTTTGGCGAGATTGGCGTGGTTGGTTCCGATAAGGTGAGCATCAATGTGAGGGGCGACTATTACAGTTATTCGATGAACAAGCTCGATTACCCATGGCAGCGCCCGCAGTATAAAGCCGGGTTCTATTCGTCGTACAAGCTGATAGATAAGATACTTTTGACTGTGAACCTGGTTTCACAGGGAGGGGCAAAAGCTTATGATAATGAGACAAATAGAGTGGTTACTCTTAAGCCCGCAATGAACCTTGATGCGAAGATCAGGTACTTTATTACCAAGCCACTGTCGGCTTATGTTGAGGGCAATAACTTACTTAATACGAAGTACTTTATATATCAATACTACCAGGCGAGAGGTGTTCAGGTTAGTGCAGGGTTGAGCTGGAGTTTTTAGCAGAAAGCAGAATTTATACTTAATTTGGATTAATTTTGTAATACCCTTATAAAACCAACTCATGGCAAAACGAAAGACACCGGATGAGCAAGGTCAGGATGATGAGAATGAGAATTTGAATGATGATAGTTTTGGACTTCCTGATCTTGATTACAAACCACTTGAATCGACACCACAGGAACAGCCAACACCAAAGGAAGAAGAGAAAGTAGCTGAACCTGTTGCTGAGAAGACGGTACATACCGAAACCAAAAAGGAGACAGAAACTCGTTCAAACTATACTCAATCATATTCACCCTATATGGAGGAAGAAAACAAATCGAAAGCCCCGGTTATCATTGGGGTTGCTGTTGCCGTTGCAGTCGTTGTGGCAGGCGCGTTATTCTACTTCTTCGTGTATAAGCCTGGACAAGACGAAAAAGAACGCATAGCCAACGAAGTACGACTGAAGAGGGAAAGAGAAGAGCAGGAGCTCCGCGACCGCCAGGCTCTCGAAGAGGCCGCGCGCAAGCGCCAGGCCGACTCGCTCGCAGCCCTTAACGCGCAACCCAAAGAAGGTACGATCGAAACACTAACCGACCGTACAAAACGTTACTATGTAGTTATTACCAGCGCCGTCGATGGCGACCTGGTTATGGACTATGCAAAGAAGTTGAGTGCAAAAGGAGTCAGCACCAAGATCATTCCACCATTCGGAAAATATAAGTTTTCGAGGCTAGCCATCGGCGACTACGATACATTTGCCAACGCGCAGGCGTCAGCAGATGCAGCGAAAGGCGAATATGGCGGGGCTGTGTGGGTATTGAAATTCTAGGTTGCCGGATCTGTTTCGTACTCATTTTTTGCGAACAGTGTTTAACTTATTTTTTTAATTCATGCTGCTATTTCAAATCGCAACTCCCGATTCCACCGCGGTACCCGATCAGGCTATCTCCGTATGGGATCTTACCCTTGCAGGAGGGCCCTTGATGATACCAATCATCCTTAGCTCCTTCATTGCAATTTATATTTTCGTTGAACGATTGCTCACGATCAACAAGGCCAACCAAAGTCCTGAAGCGTTCATGAGCAAGATCAAAGAGCTCGTTCTTCGTGGCGATATCAACGGAGCCAGGATGCTCTGTGCCCAGTTCGATAGCCCGATCGCCCGAATGATCGAGAAAGGTCTGTCGCGTATCGGAAGCCCTCTCAAGAACATCGAGGCTTCGATCGAAAACACCGGCAAGATCGAACTGTTCAAGCTTGAAAAGAACCTTAACGTGATCGCCACCGTGGCAGGTGCAGCCCCAATGATGGGCTTCCTTGGCACCGTAATGGGTATGGTTACAGCCTTCATAGCGATAGCACAGGAAGAAGGATCGGTTGGTCCGAAACTCCTCGCCGATGGTATCTACACCGCCATGATCACTACTGTGGCGGGGTTGATCGTCGGTATCATCGCCTACCTCGCGTACAACTACCTGGTTACACGCGTCGCGAAGGTGGTTCATAAAATGGAATATTCGAGCATAGAATTTGTAGACCTGTTGCAGGAACCGAGGTAGTCATGAACCTGCAGACACGCAATAAAGTCGAAGCATCATTCAGCATGGCATCCATGACTGACCTGATATTCCTCTTGCTGATATTCTTCATGCTCACGTCGTCGTTCGTAACGCCCTCCGGGTTGCCTGTAAACCTGCCCACCAGCCAGGCCAGCACGATCGAGGTGCAGAAAGTGTCGGTAACGGTGACCAAAGACCAGCAATATTTCGTTAATGACAGAAAGGTATCGCGGGCAACGCTGGAAGGCGAGCTGAAGAGCAAGCTGGCAGGCCCCAACGGAGTTGTGGTTCTCCACATCGACGAATCGGTGCCCACCCGAGACCTTGTATACGTAGCAGGAATTGCCACCAAACTTGAAGCAAAAGTTTCGATAGCAACCAAGCCAAGATGAGCCAGCAGGAAAAACAAGAGCAGAAGAATCGCAGGATCGGCATGTTGACATCACTCGGTGTCCACGGAGCTATCCTCTTGCTTTTCTTTTTCATGATGGCATGGCGTGCTCCCGATCCGCCACTTCCCGAATTCGGTATCATCGTCAACGTAGGCTTCGACGACGTAGGATCTGGTGACGTTCAAACAGACGTGCCGGCAACGGAACCTGAAACACAAGCAGAAGAGCAGCAAGAAGAACCACAACAGGAAACAGAACCTGTTGTCGAAGATAAGCCTGTCGATAAGATCGAACAGCAAGAGATCGTTACAAGCAAAATAGAAAGCCCTGTTGCCGTCGAGAAGAAAGAAGAGAAGGTAAAAGAAGAGCCGAAGCCCAAAGAGCCAGAAAAGGTTAAGACGGAGTTCACGAAAGAAGACGCAAAGAAAGCCGAGCAGCAGACCCAGGCGAAAGGAGAGAAGACCCCAAGCGAAGGCGACGATAAAGACAAGACGGGCAATAAAGGAGAGCCTAAAGGCACGCTGGACCCTAATGGTCAATACACTGGCACGCCAGGCGGCGGTGGGGGAGGAAATGGTATGAGTTTGTCCATGTCCGGATGGGCATGGGCAAAGAATCCCGATACTAATGACATTCCTCCGAATGAAAGCGGTCGAATCAAATTCCAGATAGAGTGCGACGAGACTGGCGAGATTATCGGGATAAAAACGTTAGAGAAGGGTGTAAGCGCGGCAACGGAACAGCAACTTCGTGCGGCCATCATGGCAACGTCACTCATGAGAGTTGGAGACGGGGCAAACGTCCCTGAACGATCAACCGGAACGGTTACATTCGTTATAAAGTCCCGCTAGTTTTTTTCAGGACGGATTTTATCACCCACGATAATAAGGTAATAGTTTTTCTTACCCTTCTGAGCAAGCAGGTATTTACCCTGAATGAGCTCAAACGACGGTTTCTGATTTGCATCCTCAACCTTAAGCTTGTTTACACTAACCCCGCCTCCCTGTATCATCTTTCTTGCTTCTCCCTTTGAAGGGAATACGCCACACTGCGCCAGCAAGTCCGTTACCGTAGCTGCATTGTTGTAATCCCCTTTTGATATCGTTGATTGCGGTACGCCCTCAAACACCGAAAGGAAAGTCTCTTCATCCAAACTCTTCAGATCATCACTTGTTGAATTCCCGAAGAGAATATTCGAAGCTTTTACAGCTGCGTTGTAATCTTCCTCCGAGTGCACCCTTATCGTAATGTCTTTCGCAAGGGCCGACTGTAATTGTCTTAAATGAGGGGCCTTTGCATGCTCTGTGGCGATCGATTCGATCTCTTGCTTCGAAAGTGTTGTAAAGATCCTGATGTAGTTCAATGCGTCTTCATCAGAAGCATTCAACCAGTATTGGTAGAACTTATACGGCGATGTCTTCTTGCGGTCGAGCCACACGTTTCCCTGCTCGCTCTTACCGAACTTCGTTCCATCCGCTTTCTTGATAAGGGGAGTGGTGAGCGCAAACGCCTGGCCCGAGTCTTTTCGTCCGATAAGCTCCGTGCCAGTAACGATGTTGCCCCACTGATCGGAGCCACCCATCTGAAGTTTGCAGTTTTTATTCTTGTACAACCAGTAGAAATCATAGCCTTGTACGAGCTGGTAGCTGAACTCTGTGAAACTCAGGCCAGCCTCCATTCGATTCTTAACGGAGTCTTTCGCCATCATGTAGTTCACAGTTATGTGCTTGCCTACATCGCGGATGAAATCCAGGAACTTGAAGTCCTTGAACCAGTCGTAGTTGTTCACCATCTCTGCAGCATTCAAACCAGAGTCGAAGTCGAGAAACTTGCGGAGCTGCGCATGTACACATGCCTGGTTATGCCTCAGTACTTCTTCAGATAACAGGTTTCTTTCGGCCGACTTGCCAGACGGATCGCCCACCATGCCGGTAGCGCCACCCACGAGGGCGAAAGGTTTGTGGCCACATCGCTGAAAGTGTACGAGCGTCATGATCTGCACGAGATTACCGATGTGCAGCGAGTCGGCTGTGGGATCGAAGCCGATATATCCAGAGGTCATCTCCTTCTTCAACTGATCTTCGGTGCCTGGCATTACGTCGTGCACCATGCCGCGCCAGCGGAGCTCCTCAACGAAGTTTTTTTGCATGCCGCAAATATAGGGTAAGTAGTAAGAATTAAGGAGTAAGTAGTAAGTAGTAAGGAGTACTGATTTCGAAGATTGACGCTCAGTACTCCTTACTCCTTACTCCTGATTATATTGCCACATGAAACAACCCGAATCGCTCCAACTTGTTGCCGAGTTCCACAAGACCTTTAAGCACCCAATTCAACCCAGTCCCGTTATCCCCGACGAGAACCGCTGCAAGCTGCGCGTGGCACTCATTGCCGAAGAGCTGAAAGAGCTCGAGGTAGCAATCCTGGAAAAAGATATCACCGGCGTTGCCGACGCATTGTGCGACATACAGTACGTACTCTCGGGTGCCGTGCTGGAGTTCGGCCTTGGCGAGAAGTTCAAGGCCCTGTTCGAAGAGGTACAGCGCTCAAATATGAGCAAGGCTTGTAACAGCGAAGCCGAAGCGATAAAGACTGTTCAATATTATAAGGACAAAGACGGCACGGAGTGTTACTACAAGCAGGAGGAAGGGAAGTGGCTGGTGTACCGCAAGTCAGACAATAAGACCATCAAGTCGATCAACTACTCCCCGGCTGACCTCGATAGCGTGTTGAATAACAGCTAGATATAGAACTCCAGTTGAAATACGGAATCAATCCCCCTGACCTGTAACGGGCGCACGGCAAGGATCTCTGAATCGTTATAGGCTCGAATGAATTCGGCCCGGCTAATGCGAAGCTTGCTATGGCCGGGCCGTACTTTATGGTATTGCATACGCCCCGACTTGTTAGCCGTGGCGGTAAACATCATGGCGAAATGGAGTGGGATAGGAGAGGGGATGTATTTCATTATCTCCCGGCCGGGTAGCTGGTTACGAACTCCACGTGAAGCATCCTGTTTTGTACCAGGTTGTACTGCGCCAGCAGCGAATATGCCCACTGGGGTACGTAATTGAAGCGCATTTCATACTCTTCAATCTTTCCGCAAAGCTCTTTCACATAGTAGCGCGTCTGGTCCAGGTTGCGGCAATCGGAGGGCCTTTCAAAGTTGCGGGAGGTGAAATTCCGAAACTCCATCTCCAGTCTTTTCTTTTCGTAGTCGCTCATAATCTTGTGTATTATTACACAATAATACACACAGATTATTCAATATTGCAACTATTTCAGTGCAATTTTACACAAAATGTGCAAAATTGCACTATTCTAAAGCATTTATGGTCACCCAGTACCGCCATGCCACTATAGCCTTCTGGCTTTTAGAGAGCCTGGTGAGATCCTTCTTGCTCATCCTTGGGAGAATCATCCTGTTCAGCCATGCAAGGAATTGAAATGCGCTTCGTTTCATTGGTCACGCTTTTGGTGGTCTGTAATTGATGAATATCTTTACCTTTATCAAAACTTAACTTAAACCCCACTGCTCGCGGAACACTATGCAAGTTAACACTCAGGACACGCCGTTTCTAGATGCCTGGCATCAAAGTATGATCATCGGTTCCATATTGATGGTCGTAGTGGGCGTTATAATTTACCTCGTTTACCAGGCCCGGCTTTCAGCTATTAAGGATTATAAAGAGAAACACGATTTCATTAACACTAATGAGATCAAATGGTATAAATACGTCTTCTATGCTTTCGGTGTCGCTGTTGCGCTGATCGTGAACATCTACGCAGCCGGAAAGGTACACGAAGTAGGTGTTTGGTTCTTTGTCAGGATATTCATCGGCGGAGCCGCCGCAACCCTCGTAGGTTACGTGGCATCGCTGGTTCTCGAGTACTACTATCCCACGCAACTCAACAAGAAGCTGCGTAAGTGGAGATATGCGCCCAGGACCAACCCTGCAACCGGCAACAAGATGCGCCTGCTCCGTGAAGACGAGGAAGACATACACCTCAACGAGGGTATGCAGGCAGAAGAGAATGTGTTCTCGATCGACTACGACGTGTGGATCGATGAGAAGACAAACGACGTTAAGATTGAAAAGTACCAGGGTCACCTCATTGCACTTCAGTGTAAGAACTGTGGGTTCTATACAATGAAGGTTACACGCGAAGAGATCGTTGTACGTAACGAAGACGGTACTCCCGCGGAACTTGTTAAACATTACCAGTGTAGTTATTGCAAAAACGTTCGCGCTACTCAATTCAGAATATCACGTAAGGAGAGTGACGACTTTAAGAATCAGAAACCGCATTTTGCCAGGAATACCAAAAATGTCGAACTGGTTAAAGTCGAGATCGTGTCGAGTATCGGGGGACGGCAGTCGTTTGAATTCCAGACCGTGGAGGAGGCCCAGAAGTTCCTCGACGAGTTCGATGTAGACAAAGTGGCTTAAGCCTGAAGCGAATTAATAATTGCTTAAATGGGGCCTAAAGTGGCCTGATTTTGGTAGCCATCGAACAGGATTTCACGTTTATGAAGGGAATAGAATCTGCAGATAGTATGAAAAGAATCATTTTGCTGACTTCCTGCCTCCTGTTTGCCGTGGCAGCTTTCGCTCAGACCAAAGACGCACCGAAAGATACAGCAGCTCTAAAGGCAAAGCCCGTATATGGCAAGGAAGCCCTGGTAGTCTCCTACATCCTCGATAACAATCACTACAGAAAAATAAAGCTCAACGACTCCCTGTCGTCGCGTATCCTCGACGCATACATCAAAGGGCTCGATAACAACCGTACTTACTTCCTCGCTTCCGACATTAAAGCGTTCGAAAAGTATCGCAACTCGATCGACGACATGACCCGCAAGGAAGATGTATCGGTCGCATATTCGATCTACGCCGTGTTTGCCAAGCGTGCAAAGGAAAGACTCGACTATGTACTGAACGACCTTATCAAGCGCGACTTTGACTATACCACCGACGAGTATTACGAAACCGAACGCGAGAACGAACCCTGGGCAAAGTCAACCGACGAGCTTAACGATGTTTGGAGAAAGATCATCAAGAGCCAGGCCCTCAGCCTCAAGCTTGCCAATAAAGATAAAGCTGAGATCACCAGCACCCTTAAGACACGTTACGACCGCCTGGCCAAGACGTTCAGTCAATTCAATAGTGAAGACGTATTCGGCATCTATATGAATGCCATCACCGAAGCATACGATCCTCACACAAACTACTTCTCACCTCGCGCAAGCGATGCGTTTAACCAAAGCATGAGCCTTTCACTGGAAGGTATCGGTGCCCAACTGCAGACAGACAACGACTATACCAAGATCGTAAACATCATTCCCGGCGGTCCCGCAGAAAAATCAAACAAGATCCACGTGAACGACCTCATCACTGGTGTAGGTCAGGGCGAGAAGGGTGAAATAGTCGACATTATTGGCTGGCGTGTAGACGATGTGGTGAAGCTTATCAAAGGCCCTAAAGGAACTACCGTGCGCCTGCAATTCATTCCTGCCGCTGCAGGTGTGGGCGGACCCACGCAAGAACTTACACTCGTGCGCGACAAGATCAAGCTCGAGCAGCAAGCTGCCAAGAAGAGCGTAATCAACTACCAGTCGAACGGAAAGAACATGAAGCTCGGTGTGATCACACTGCCCAGCTTCTACATGGACTTCGAAGCATATCAAAAAGGCGAGACCGACTATCGCAGCACGACCCGCGACGTTCGCAACCTCATCGTTGAATTGCAGAAAGAAGGTATCGATGGAATAGTAATGGACCTTCGCAACAATGGCGGTGGTTCCCTGGAAGAAGCGATCCAGCTCACTGGTTTGTTCATCAAGAACGGTCCCGTGGTGCAGGTGAAGAGCTCGAACAACCAGGTGGTTGTTTACGACGACGAAGATCAGAAGGTATTATATGGCGGACCACTCGTTGTTCTCACGAACCGTTTTAGTGCGTCTGCATCTGAGATCTTTGCCGGCGCCATCCAGGATTATCAACGCGGTGTGATCGTTGGCGAGAGCACCTTCGGTAAGGGCACTGTGCAGAAAGTACTTGACCTTGGCAGGTTTATCGACAGCTCAGAGCCTGTAGGCGAGCTTAAGATCACTTTCCAGAAGTTCTATCGTGTGGCCGGCAGCAGCACGCAGCACAAGGGCGTAACACCCGATGTGAAGCTGCCTTCGGCACTTGGTCCCGACCAGTTCGGAGAAAGCTCGAACCCCAGCGCGTTGCCATGGGATGTCATCAAGTCTACAAATTTCCAGAAGGCAACGGATGTGAACGGTAAAGTGATCGCGGATCTCAATAAAGCTTACCAGGAACGAGTTAAGTTCGATCCCTCTTTGAAGAAGTACATCACTGAGACAGAAGAGCTAAAGAACAATCTTGCTCAAACACGGGTGTCATTGAACGAAACCAAGCGCAAGGCAGAGATGGAAGAGCAGAAGAAGCGCGAGGCAAGCGAGAAGATGGACACGAAGATTGGTAACAAAGAAGGAATGCCGATCGATGTGTTGAAGCTCGATGACGAGTACCTGCGCGAAGGCGCGCTGATCCTTTCAGAGCTGGTCAACAAGAAGATAGGTTAGGGGCACGTTAAGGTCGAGTCAATAAACGTAACGGTGAGCAGTAAACTGCAGCCTGAAAGAACACGCATGCTACTTCAGCGCTGTAAGTGTATATCCTTTCTGCTCCAATAGTTTCAGGATGCCTTTCTCTCCTTCGAGGTGTGAAATTCCCAACGCGATAAAGCTCGCATCTTCCGCCATCATCTTTTCGATCTTGGGCAACCACTCTGCATTTCTTTTGAAATAGAATTCTTCGATGAAGCGAGGGTTGTTTTCGAGAGGGTGCAATGTGTAGTCAAAGATCTCCTGCAGGTCTGCCGTACGGTAATCTGACATTAATTTCTTGAACTCCTGACGCTGTTCGGTGAAGTTGTTAACGCTGTGCATTAATGCCTGCACCTGGTCTTCCATGCTGAATGAATTCAGTGCTTCTGCTTCACGTTCGATGGGTTCCAGGCTGTAAGCTGTAACGTCGTGTTTCTTTGCAATGAGCAACAGCTCGATATCGTAGAACCTTACTTTCTCGCCGAGCGACAATCGCGTCATGATGATCGACAGGGGAAGAGGCTTTATGTGCGCATACTTTTTGTCGAATGTTGCCGAGTTGATCTTAAATTCTTTTTCGAAAAGAGCCTTTACTTTCTTATAGTCGTCGGCGGGGATCACATCGGCCAGGGTTTGTCCTTTTGGAAAGTGAAGCGCGGTGTTGAGCTCGTGTTGTGCGTGGTGATCGACTTCATCTTCGATCGCGAATATTTCCGACTGTTTGATAAGTTCCGCCGCTTTTGGAGGCATGTAAAATTCCTTTTCCCCGATGAACTTCAGCGTTCCCATGAGGTAAGATTTCTTTGTCAGGCCGTTGCCCGAGATCTCCCAAATGAGTGAATGCTGAGCTTTGGTCTGGATGAACGCAAGGACCAGAAGTGAAAGGATAATTTTTTTCATGATCAGTGTGAGGTGCGGAGTGACTTTATCTCAGACAAAGAAACGCAAATCGTGTTTATTTTTTGTCTATTTTATCGTGTATAATTACCGCAAATAGCGTTAAATGAGCGAGGAGTTACTACGGGCCATTATTCAGTTGTTCGCCATCGTAGCCAAGGAAAGGATCACGGAAGACGAGCGACAGAAGATCAAGGAGTTCCTGTCGCTCCACCTGAACCAGGAGGCGATACGCTACTATCTCGGCCTCTTCGACGACTTCTGTAAGGAGAACAAGCGTCTGGCATCCAACGATTTAACTAACGTTGATGAAGAGACACTCCAATTCGTCGACGACTGGTCCCAGATCATGGGAATTTCCAAGAAGGTAAACCAGGCACTCACTACCCAGCAGAAAGCGGTCCTCGTAATCAAGATCATTGAGCTCGTGTTTGCCGACGGCCAATTGTCGGAGCGCCAGAGCAACCTCATCTTTTACATCGGCGAGGCGTTGAAAATTCCCGGCAAGGACCTTCGTGCCATGCAGTCGTTCGTGATTGGCCAGGATATCGAGGAGCTCTCTTCGAAGAACATACTGGTGATCGACGAAGGATCGGATGAACATACGCATCCTGGCCCGAGGATCATTTCCAAAAATCTTACCGGTCTTATTGCAATACTCCGCCTGCAGGATATCAACGCGTACTTCATAAAGTACTTAGGTATCACTTCACTCTTCCTCAACAGTGTTCCGCTGAAGAGCCGGAAGATAGACGTGTTCCCAACCGGCAGTACGATACGTGGCAGCAAAGTAGACCCGATATACTACAGCGATGTAGTCAGCAAGTTCCTTACAGAAGAAGACAAGTCGAACATCACCCTCGTCGCGGAGCACATCTTCTACCACTTCAAAAGCGGAAGGGCTGGTCTTCAGAACATAAACATTGCTGAAGAGGGTGGTAAACTTATTGGCATCATGGGTGCCAGCGGTTCCGGCAAGTCGACGATGCTCAGTGTGCTCAATGGTTCGGAGCGTCCTTCGAGCGGACGTGTGATGATCAACGGTATCGACATCTATGCGCAACCGCATAAGGTGGAGGGCGTGATTGGATTTATTCCGCAGGATGACCTGCTGATGGAGGATCTCACGGTCTTTCAGAACCTGTACTTTGCTGCCGAGTTGTGCTTCAGCCAGTACTCGCAGCATGAGTTGACCGTTTTAGTAGAACGTGTGTTGCTGAACGTGGGTCTTTCGGAAATACGAAATATCAGGGTTGGATCGCCGTTAAAGAAAACAATAAGCGGTGGTCAGCGGAAGCGGCTGAATATTGCGCTCGAACTATTGCGTGAGCCGGCGGTGTTGTTTGTAGACGAGCCTACTTCAGGTTTGTCGTCGCGGGATTCGGAGAACATCATGGACTTGCTGAAGGAGCTCTCTCTTCGCGGCAAGATGATCTATGTGGTTATTCACCAGCCGTCGTCGGATATCTTCAAGATGTTTGATACGCTGCTGATACTCGACGTGGGCGGGTTCCAGATCTACTACGGCAACCCGTTGGAGTCGGTGAACTACTTCCAGGATATCGTGAACGCGGCAAACAAAACACCGGGTGCATGTCCGGAGTGTGGTAACATCAATCCGGAACAGGTATTCAACATTATCGAGACTCGTGTTGTGAACGAGTTTGGGAGGTTTACGCATACCCGGAAGATCTCGCCGGGACAGTGGTACCAGTACTTCAAGGCGAAGGTGAAGATACCGAGGGTGCCGAAGGTGACCGATTCTCTTGTGGTGACCCAGAAGATACCTTCGTTGTTCAAGCAACTTCGTGTTTTTATAAAACGGGATGTTCTTTCGAAGCTGTCGAATGAGCAGTACGTGATCGTGAACATGTTGCTGGCGCCGGTGCTGGCATTGTTCATAGCATACTTTGTAAAATATTACGATGCGGTTGGTGTGGCCAACCCGCGTTATACATTCTATCACAACAACAACATCCCGGTTTACTTTTTCATGAGTGTGGTGGTGGCGTTGTTCGTGGGATTGATCGTAAGTGCCGAGGAAATATTCAAGGATCGGAAGATCCTGAAGCGCGAGCGATACCTGAATCTAAGTAACGGGAGTTACCTTGCTTCGAAGGTGGTGATACTGTTCTCACTTTCTGCAGTACAGACGGTTACGTTTGTACTGGTTGGTAATGCGATCCTCGAGATACCATTAACGGAAATGCGTTACTGGCTCGTACTGTTTTCGTGTTCGTGTTTTGCGAACATGCTTGGGTTGAATATCTCGTCGGCATTTGATTCTGCGGTGACGATCTATATCCTGATACCGATCCTAATCATTCCCCAACTGTTGTTGAGCGGTGTGGTGATCAGTTTCGACAAGTTCAATCCGAAGGTTGGATCACCGAAGGGTATCCCGATGCTTGGTGAAACGATGGCGTCGCGATGGGCATTCGAAGCATACATGGTCACCCAGTTCCGCGACAACCGTTTGGAGCGGCAGTTTTATGACGTCGACAGGAGGGAAGCAATCGCTTCGTACAAGAAGTTGTATTACATCCCGACCTTGAGCAGCAAGCTGGCGGAGATCGTGAACGCGAGAAACCAGTGGAGGAACCGGAACGCGAACAACCCTATCGCAAAACCGATGGCCCTGCTGCAGTCTGAATTGAAACGCGAGCTATCACAGTTTTCCGACAACAAATTCCCTGAAGTTGAAAAACTTGTAATCGGGAAGTTTGATTCGGTGACTTACGTGAAGACCAACCAGTTTCTGAATTTGCTAAAGGAGTTCTACAACGTGCGACTGAACAAAGCAATTCGTGAACGGGAGGCGATGATTGCAGAGGCTACCGATACGCCGGAGAAGCTGGCGCAGTTCAATGAGGCGAAGGAGCGGTACCAGAACGAGGCCGTGACGTCGCTTGTGGAAAACACGACCGATCCTGTGAGGATCGTGGAGTGGAATGGCGAGTTATTGCAGAAGATCTACCCGATATATTCGGAGGACCGCCGGCCGAGCGGACCGTTGGATTTCAGGGCACCTTTCTATTCGCCGGTGAAGCAGTTTATGGGCACGAAATTCAATACCCTGTATTTCAACATCGCGGTTATTTGGACAATGACAATTGTGTTGTATATAGCGTTGTACTTCGAGGCCTTGAAGAAGCTTGTGAACAGTGTGGAGATGTGGCGTAAGTACCGGAGGAAACTGATTAAACTCGAACCTTAATCCCCAATCTATGAGATACGTTTTTGTCCTTCTCCTTATGGTAATAGCCGCCGCTTGTGGTGGCAGCAAAGAAACCGCTGAAGGCGACGAGTGGAAAGAAATGGAAGAGTTCCACATCGTAATGGCCGACTATTATCACCCGATAAAAGATGAAGGGAACGTTGCGCCCATCAAAGGCGGCGCCGACAAGCTTGCAGCCGCCGCTGAAAAGTGGGCCCAGGCTCCGCTACCTGCTAAAGTCGATAACGAAGATGTGAAGACATACCTTGGCAGGCTCCAGGATCGTTCGAAGACACTCGCGGCAAACATCGGAACGATGAGTGACGATGCAATCAAAGAAGAGATGACATCACTGCACGACATCTTCCACCAGGCAATGGATGCGTGGTATCATGCACCGGAAGGTGCGGCCGGCGAGCACAAGGATCATTAAGATCATGACTGATAAAAAGAAGCTCTGGTCCGTCATTACGGCCTCCAGTGTCGGAACACTCATAGAGTGGTATGACTTCTATATTTTTGGAAGTCTTGCCGCAATAATATCTGTACAATTTTTCCCTACGAAGAATCCGTTGATCGGATTCCTCGCTGCGCTGGCAACATTCGCGATAGGGTTTATCGTTCGTCCATTCGGAGCGCTGGTGTTCGGTCGCCTTGGCGACATGGTTGGCAGAAAGTATACATTTCTCGTCACCCTTATTCTCATGGGAGGCTCGACCTTTGCGATTGGCCTTGTTCCATCTTATGAAACGATCGGCATTTTTGCACCAATCATTGTTGCTTTACTTAGAATTGTGCAGGGCCTGGCACTTGGAGGTGAATACGGCGGTGCAGCCACTTACGTTGCAGAACATTCGCCGCCGGGGCAAAAGGGTTTCTACACGAGTTTTATACAGACTACAGCTACGCTTGGCCTGTTTGTTTCGCTAGGTGTTATCATTGCTGTTCGCCAGTCGATTGGTGTGGAGTCGTTCAACGAGTGGGGTTGGCGGATACCATTTTTGCTGTCTGCGATCCTCGTAGCGATATCGATCTACATTCGACTGAAGATGCAGGAGTCGCCTCTGTTTTCAAAAATAAAAGCAGAGGGAAAGACTTCGAAGAACCCTATAAAGGAAAGCTTCGGAAAGAAAGAAAACCTGAAGTTGGTATTGCTGGCGCTCTTCGGAGCTGCGGCAGGCCAGGGAGTGGTGTGGTATACCGGTCAGTTCTATGCGCTGTCGTTCCTTCAGAAGACCTGTAACATAGAGTTCGTCCAGGCGAACTACATCATTGCAACCGCGTTGGTGATCGGTACACCGTTGTTTGTTTTTTGGGGATGGCTATCGGATAAGGTCGGACGAAAGTACATCATGATGGGAGGGATGCTGCTCGCCGTGTTCCTTTATCGTCCATTGTATCAACAGATATACGCAACCTCCGACATATCGACAAAAACGGAACAGCCCGGCTCGCAAAGCATTTCCAAAAGCACAAGCTTTACTTCCAGTGGCGATACACTTCGTGTGGCGACTACTTTTCGTGCTTACACCGATGGAACCTCGCTGGCAGAAATTGTGAGAACAAATTCGAGCACGAAAGATAAACCTGAAACGAAAAAAGATATTACGCTTGGCGGCAGCGGTTACTGGCTTGTGGTAGCTCTCGTACTCGTGCAGGTCATACTGGTTACGATGGTGTACGGACCAATTGCGGCATTCCTCGTGGAGTTGTTCCCCACAAGGATCAGGTACACATCAATGTCGTTGCCTTACCACATTGGCAACGGTGTGTTTGGTGGACTTACGCCGTTTATCGCAACGGCACTGGTTGGAACGGGGACAGATTACCTGCGTGGTCTTTGGTATCCGATTGGTGTGGCGGCTGTTTGCTTCGTCATTGGCATGATTTTTCTCAGCAACAAGATCCCTACTACTGAGAATGAATAACAATGCCCTTTACGCTTTCTCATAGCGCTGCCGTACTCCCGGTTCTACGGTCGAAATACTTTTCAGCTACCGGCCTGATCATTGGAACGATGGCGCCGGACTTCGAATATTTTTTCCGGATGAATGTGCAGGGTATCTATGGACACACGTTGTGGGGTATCCTCTATTTTGATGTGCCGGTGTCGCTCGTATTAGCATTACTATTTCATGGAGTTGTAAAAAAAAACCTGATAGATCAACTGCCCGTCTTTTTCCAGTCGCGATTTCAGGCAGTGAGAAATTTTGATTTTTATTCCTATATCAGGTCGCATAAGCTGATCTTTATTTACTCGGTAATCATCGGTACTGCTACGCATATTATCTGGGATGGCTTTACACACCAGCGCCAGTATTTTGTTCAGGCTTTGCCGCAGATCTACGAAGGCACAACAGTTCCGTTCATGGGTGTCGATTATCCGTTGTGGTATGCCTTGCAGGGGATCAGCACCGTGGTGGGTGGACTCCTTATCCTGTGGTACGTTTTCCGGATGAAACAAGTGGAAGGCGAGTACAACAGGCCGGGAATCGCATACTGGTTGCTGCTTGCTGTGATCGTTGCAGTGATCACCTACGTACGCATGCAGTTCGCTTACAACAATCTCAAGTATGTGGTCACGATCATCACGGCATGTTCTGCTTTTTGCATAGGTATTACGATATTGGGACTGATTCCTTTTAAATGGCAAAGAAGCAGTCACAGTGGGTACAGATAGGAAAGCGTCAGGTAGAGTTATCTAATCTCGATAAGGTTCTATTTCCTGAAGACGGCGTTCTTAAGGCCGAGATCATCGAGTATTATTTGAAACTTGCTCCTACGCTGTTGAACCACGTGAAAGGCAGGGCGCTTACGCTGATCCGTTTCCCAGATGGCATTCATGGTGAGATGTTCTACCAGAAGAACCGTCCCGAGTGGGCACCCGAGTGGATCGAATTCGAAACACTTGGAAAGGAAGTTAAGGACTACATCATCGCTACCGAAGCAGCTTCATTCGTATGGCTGGCCAACCTCGCTTCGCTGGAGCTGCATCAGCTGCACAGCCGCCGGCCCAACTTCGACAATCCCGACTACATGGTGTTCGACCTCGATCCGCCGGAAGGTTATAGTTTTCCGAAGGTCGTCGATATCGCATTTGAGCTGAAAGAGTACATAGAGTCGATGGGCTACACACCTTTTGCCAAGACAACAGGTGGCAAGGGAATACACATTTGCTGCCCCATCGAGCCCAGGTTCAGTTTCCACGACGTCTTCGAAGCGGCGCAGGCGATCGCACAACCATTCGTTGACGAGCGACAGAATACTGTTACGCTCCAGATAAAAAAAGATGCGCGCAAGGGAAGAGTGCTGGTGGATATTTATCGCATTCGTTCGGGACAAAGTATCGTGTCGCCATATAGTCTTCGCGGCAGGGTTGGTGCGCCTGTATCGATGCCGCTCAAGTGGGAAGAACTCAAGGACCTCAAAGATCCGAAAGAGTACAACATCCGCAACGCTGCCGACAAGGTGATGAACGATGGCGATGCGTGGGAGGGTATCGATGCCTTTGCGGTCGATATCCATACGCAACGCACTACAACCACTGCGAAGAAATTACCAAAGAACCCGAAGCATAAGCAACCCGATCAACTCGAGACGTACGCCAAAAAACGCGACTTCCAAAAAACTTCGGAGCCTTCCGGCCGTGTGATCGAACCCGGGGGCAGTAACTTCGTTGTGCATCGCCACCATGCTTCGCACCTGCATTACGATCTTCGCCTCGAAAAAGACGGAGTTCTCAAGTCATGGGCGGTGCCGCGCGGGCTACCGCCACATCCGGGAGTTAAGCGGCTGGCCGTACAAACGGAAGATCACCCTATGCAGTATCTCACGTTCGATGGAGCCATTCCAAAAGGACAATATGGTGCCGGCGAGATGTGGATATATGCGTTGGGAAAATACCAGGTGACGAAAGACAAGAAAGATGGATTTTACTTCAGGCTGAGCAGTAAAGAAGTTACCGGCGAGTATCGCATCCACAACATGAAAGGAAAGGAGTGGTTGCTCGAGCGTGTTGATGAACCACAGGTAAACTACCTCAGGCAGGAAATCGAACCGATGTTGTCGGATGCAGTAGACGCACCGCCGACAGGAGAGAAGTATATCTACGAAGTAAAGTGGGATGGCATACGCGCATTAATCTCTCTCGAAGACGGACAAGTAAAGATCCGAAGCCGTCGTCAGCATGATATTACCTCGCAGTTTCCTGAGCTGCTCATCCCCGATAAAGCGTTTCGTGCAAACACTGCGTTGTTCGATGCGGAGATCGTTTGCCTCGACAAGACCGGGAGGCCATCATTCAAGAATGTGATCAGCAGGATGAGTGCAACCGGCGAGACGAACATTCAGAAGCTGTCGAAGTCGAACCCCGTGAACTGCTATGTATTCGATTGCCTTTATCTTGATGGCAGGCCGTTGATAAACGAGCCATTGCTTCGAAGGAAGGAATGGTTAAAGGATGCGATCAAGCACGACACGCCTTATCGGGTAAGTGAATTCATTGAAGATGGCGAGTCTTTGTTTGAGGCGGCACGCGAGCATTCCCTCGAAGGCATCATGGCGAAGATCAAAGACAGCAAATATTATCCCGGCAGGAGGAATGATTGCTGGGTGAAGGTGAAGATCAGGAACAGCCGCGAAGTTGTTATCATCGGTTACAACCCCGGTGAGTCGGAGAGGAGCCAGACATTCGGCGGACTCCACGTGGCCGAGCGTATTGATAGCGGCCTTCAGTATCGTGGCAAGGTTGGCACTGGTTTCGACGATGCATTGATCAAACAGATCTACAAAGAAATGAAAGCATTGCGCGTAACGAAGAAGCCTGTCCCCGGCAAAGTGATGGATGAGAAGACGAGTATCTGGATCGAACCGAAGATAGTTGTGGAAGTGAGCTATACTTCGATTACAACCGACAAGATGTTTCGTGAGCCTGTTTTTGTAAGGCTAAGGCCAGACCTCGAATAGAATGCGCGCCAAAAGTATATTCATAAAGATCTTTCTTTCGAATGCCGTTATTGGATTGTTCGCTGTAATCACCATTTCTTCTATCTTCTATTTTTTGATCCGGAATTCATTGATCGATCGCACTGTAGATCAGCTTGCATCAGTGAATACACTCAAAGCCGAACAGATCGACAGCTACCTGAATCAACACAAAAAAGACCTTACGTTTCTGTTTACGCACGAGTTCTTCGTCGAACATTTCGACAACGTGAAAGGCCCCATCAATACCACCACGTTCCCAAAAGAGGTAGCCGAAGAGATCGATGGGATCAGGGCGATCTATAATTTTTTGGAGATCAGCTTTGTTGGTCCGGATAAGACGATCGCATACTCCACATCCAGGGATCCCGTGTTTTCAACGAAGTCACTCCCGGTTGCCGACAAGCCGGATGATTTCAACTGGATCGATGCTTCGAACGACTATCCCGACCAGCGACCTGTGTTGCTGTATATCATCCCGATCGTTCGTGCCGATATGTTTGTGGGTCTGGTTGTGGTCACCGAGAATTTTGACAAAGTTGAAAAGTTGTTGCTCGAGAATGCAGGCATGGGAACTACGGGCGAGAGCTACCTTGTTGGACCCGACAACAAGCTCC
Source organism: Cyclobacteriaceae bacterium (assembly GCA_035656375.1). GTDB lineage: Bacteria > Bacteroidota > Bacteroidia > Cytophagales > Cyclobacteriaceae > ELB16-189. The sequence goes on from DASRSO010000120.1 coordinate 30,063, forward strand.
GGTCGGCCTCGCGGTTTTTCCCGGAACGTCCGCCGCTGTCGATCACAGTTTCGTATACCGATGAACCGAATCCCGACCATATCCGCACCGACTATCGCGGCGAGACGGTCATAAGCTTTGCAAGACCCCTGGAGAACCCGGCGCTGAAATGGAAGATCATTTCCGAGATCGATGTGATCGAAGCGCTCGAACCGGCGACCAACTTCAGGAACTATTTGTTGATCATCACCGTGATCAGCGCCGTGTTGATCCTTTCTGTGTCGGTCTTCATTTCTAATGAGATCGCCAAACCGGTCCTTCGCTTGCGCGACGTCATCAAAGAGCTCGCAAAAGGGATTCTGCCAGATACTCCTGTAACCACCCGCAGCAAAGACGAGATCGGGCAGATCACGAATGAAGTAAACCAGCTGGTCGCGGGCCTCCGAAGAACAACAGAGTTTGCATACCAGATCGGCCAGGGAAATTTCCAGACACAATACACGTCACTCAGCGACAGTGATACATTGGGACTTGCCCTGATCGACATGCGGGACCAGTTGAAACAATTCAATGAACGCGAGGTGAAGCTCGTTCGCGACAAAGCTGCAGCACTGCTCGAAGGACAGGAGAACGAACGAAAAAGGATCATCCAGGAACTGCACGACGGCGTTGGCCAGCTTCTCACTGCCATTCGTCTTCGCATCGACGTGGTTCCGTTGGAAACAAACCGTCGCAAGGAGTTGGTTGATCTTCTAAACGAGACCATCGCGGAAGTGAAACGCATCTCGTACAATGTTATGCCCGGTTCGCTTGTTGACTTTGGTCTCGAGGCAGCGTTGAAAGGCTTGTGTGATAACACGTCTAAATATTCGAAGCTTAAGTTCGACTTCCAGTACATACGTGAATCAGATCATCAACTTGGTTTCGATGTTACAGTCGCAGTATTCAGGATCGTACAGGAGGGGATCAACAACATCATCAAACACGCTTCGGCCCAGAACGTCGAACTTCATATCCTCGACAAAGAAGACGAGATCTACGTGTTGTTGAAAGACGATGGAAAGGGTTTCGAAGAGAAATTACTGGATCGCGCTGGAATGGGTTTGAGAAGTATGAAGGAAAGAGCTAAGTTGTTGGGTGGTAATGTCGACATCCATTCGGAGCCAAATGAGGGCACCGCAATTGAAGCTCACATTCCATTACCGACGCAAAAGATATCATGACCAGGATCAGACTTGTACTCGCCGACGATCATCCGATGATCCGCGCAGGCTTTAAAACCCTGCTCGCGCAGAATGATGCATTCGAGGTGGCGGGCGAAGCCGACAATGGCCAGGAACTGATCAAGGTTGTGAGCTCGGTGCGTCCCGACGTCACACTGGTCGATCTTCACATGCCGGGCACAAACGGTCTTGAGGCAATGGAGAAATTACATGCACAGTTTCCTTCAATAAAATTCATTGTGCTCACCATGCACGAAGAACGCGAGTATGTTCAAAAGGCATTGAAGGCCGGGGCCGACGGTTATTTACTCAAGAACATTGATCGCGAAGAACTCGAGAATGCGATATACACCGTGTTCAAAGGTGGAAAGTATTTCAGCCCCGAGATCACTGCGATCCTGGCAGAATCTGTTGCGCGACCGTCGTCTACAGAACTGGCGGAGATCACGCCACGCGAGAAAGAAGTGCTTGGGCTCGTTGCGGCTGGGCACAGTACGAAGCAAATTGCCGATCAATTGGGGATCAGTATCCGTACCGTGGAGACGCACCGTATCAACATGCTTAAGAAGATGGAAGTGAGCAACTCTGCGGAGCTCATCAGAAAAGCCTTCGAATTGGGCATTTTAGGCAGCTAGCACGGCCTTTTCCCTGCTTTATACGGGTAAACCCTGACCCGTTTTCGTTAAAAATCCTGATTTACAGCGCCTGCTGTTACCCGTTAATATTGGTGTAATTAAAAACACATCATGAAAAGGGTATTAACAATTGCGGTGGCTCTTATGATTGCAAGCGTTGCGTTTGGTCAGAAGAGTCCAAAAAATCCACTGGTATCAGAACAAAACTATAAGCATCCGTTTGCCGCGGCTGCTGCAAAAAAGAATAGCACTTCGGAGAAATACGAAGCGCAAAGCGTCCTCGATGCACAGGACTATAAGCACCCTCATAACCGCAAGTCCGTAAAGCGGGTGCGCCTTCCACAGGGGGATGGTACGAGTCCTGCTGCATCTCATAAACACCCTTTGGGTTTGTAATTGGGTTAGGAAGAACGGATTTCATTGGGTGGTGGCCCTCCAGGCCAGGTTGGCCCGCGTCGATTTACTTCGGCCGGGCCTTTTTCTTTATATTTAATTCATGACTTCCAGAAGAGACTTCATCACGAAGCTTTCGAAAGCTTCTATCCTCGCTTCACTACCACTATCAACCCAGGACCTGTTTGCTCAACGCCCCAAACAGGATACCATCATCGACTCGGTCGAAATTGTAAAAGTAACAGGACCATGGACAAACACGCCCGGTCTCAACAAACAATACCAGGTTCAGCCGAACTTCATTTATCCCGACTTACGTCCGGCACCTTATGCCGACAAGCCTGGCCAGGCATCAACAACCGGTTCGATCACACACGAATATATTCGCATCAAAACGAAAGGCGGCCTCGAAGGATTTTACGGACATCTCGATCCCGAAACCGTTGGTCCAATATTGTCGCAACTGCGTCCATTCCTCATTGGTAAAGATGCGCTGCAGATCGAAGCGCTGTGGGACCAGATGTACCGGAACAATCGTCATTCGCGTGCAGGTCATTACATGATGGCGATCAGCGCTGTCGACAATTGTCTTTGGGACCTTCGCGGGAAATATTTCCAGGCACCGGTGTATGAGTTACTTGGTGGCGCCACACGAAAGGAAGTTCGTGTGTACGGAAGTTGTCTCGGCTTCAGCGTCGAAAAAGGTAAAGCCGGCCCGCAAGCGAAGAAGTTATACGACCAGGGATTTCTACAGCAGAAGTGGTTCATGGCATACGGTCCCGGCGACGGACCTGATGGTTTGAAGAAAAGTGTAGAGTTGGTAAAAGAGATCCGTGAAGCGGTGCCGAACCTTCAACTGATGTTCGATGCATTCATGGGTTGGGATCTCCCGTTTGCAACTGCATGGTGCAAGGAAGTAGAGAAGTATAATCCATACTGGATCGAAGAAGCCTTTGCGCCGGACAGGCCGGAGCTCTTCGCACAATTAGCGGAGCAGACCACAATTCCTGTAGCAACAGGTGAGCATTTTTACAGCAGATGGGAAGTTCTGAACTTTTTGAAAATTAAAGCAATACAGGTTGTGCAGGCAGACCCTGAATGGTGTGGCGGCGTAAGTGAGTTAGTGAAGATATGTCACCTCGCTTCAACCTATGGAGTGAAGGTGTTCCCTCACGGGCACAACATCCATTCGCAGTTGCATGTTGTCGCCAGCCAGTCGCCAGAGGTTTGTCCATTGGTGGAGTACCTCATTGTTCACGTACCCAACAAGCTCAACTTCCAGAAAGATCCGTTGTTGACGAGCAATGGAATTATTCCACTGCCAACGAAGCCGGGGTTTAGTATTGAAATAGATCCGGCGAAGGTGGAGAAGACGGAAGTGTTGACGACGGTTCACTGAACCATCTCTATTACTTTCTTTCCAACCTCTTCAATTCACTTGCGATATATTCTTTCGAAAGCCATTTCTTTCCAATCATTACTCCCTCTACTGCTTTCGTCTGGTTGATATCTTTTAGTGGATTGCCGCCGAGCAATACCAGATCTGATTCGTTACCTGCTTTGATCGAACCACTGTTAGTCTTGCCGAGATAGGTGGCAACGTTTACCGTTCCTGTTCGTAACGCCTCGTATGGTGTTAACCCCGCATCTACCAGGTACTTCAGCTCATGATGCGCGGAAAACCCGGGTACGTTAAAGATCTGCGGCGCATCCGAACCCAACAGCAACCCAACACCACCTTTCTGACACTGACGCAACATGTTACGACGAACCCTTATCAGCGCTTCGGCTTTTTCTTTGGAGTAATTCGGATTATTCAGATAACCGTTCTTTGCATTCTCCCAGTTCTTGAGATCTTCCGGTTTCATATACTTCATCTCAGGTGTATTCAGATAAACCGAAGCCGGCTGTGGCGACTGCCAGCGTTCTGCAAGCGCCTGTGTGGGTACAACCCAGATCTTCTTTTCAGCAAGCTTCGAAACGAGGTTCGGTATCTTCGACTCATCGGCGTTGATCGCAATCCACGACCCAAACAAACCGGTTTCCTGTTCCGCAAGTGTATCGATACCAGGAGTTATCGCCTCAATAAAGCCATCCATGTGATCGATAGAAGAATAACCCGCATCGATCGCCCTCCATACACCAACACCAAACGAAACGTGGCCTGCGAAAGGAATGCCGACTTCTTTTGCAGTAGATGCAATTGCGGGAAAAGTTTCTTTAGTAAGTCCCGGGTGAAGCTTTAGATAATCGTAACCCGCAGCTTTTTGTTCTCTCACCATCTCTGCACCGCGCTCGGGTGTCTTCACACTCTGACCGTTGAATGATGGACCAGTGGTGTAGAAGTGCGGTGCAACCACTTCGCCATTGTTGATCATCGTACGAAGCTTCAGGTGATTCGGGTGACCGAGCATACCACGGGTTGTGGTAATGCCGTTGGCCAGAAACAACGCCAGCACGTCTTTTGCCTGGTCGATGTCGCCATTCGGTGGAACGTGAGCGTGCATTTCAGCAAGACCGGGAATGAGAAACTTGCCTTTGCCATCGACCTTCGTGGCATCTTTCGAAGGCTTCGCGTTTTTTGCATCGCCGACGTATGTGATAACACCATTTTTTACGATCACGGACTGGTTCTCGAGAACACGCTCAGTGTCCATCGGGATAACGCTCACGTTGGTGATGATGATCTCTTTGTTTGTATTATCAACGGGTTGTGCGAACAATTGTGTCGCAACAAGGCAGAGAATGAACGAGAGAAGTTTCATTGGTTTTTTATTGAATTTTTAAAATACTCAAAAAATGCCCAGCCTGAAACTTCCTCTACACCAATCTTCCACCAGGATACCCGAAGGGTCAATTACCACAAATGCTTTTCCACTCGGCGGGCTTCACCTTAACGCCAAGCTTTTCTGCGGTCTGAAGATCGGCGCATGCAAGATCTCTCTTCTTTTGACGGTTGAGGACCATCGCCCGGTTGAAGAACGCGGATGCGTAGGAGGGTGAGTGTACAATTGCAACCGTATAATCTTCGACGGCATCGTCGAGCTTGCCCAATCTTGCGAGCAGGTTGCCGCGATTAAGCCACGCCTTTTCGAAGTCGTTCTGTAATTTGATCGCGGACGTATAATCTGAATATGCGCCTTGCGGGTCATTAAGTTTTTCTTTGATCAGCCCGCGGTTCAGATAGTAGTCGGGTAACTGTTCGCGTTTGATCGCCTCGTTGTAGTCTTCAAGGGCCTTCGCGTAATTTCCTTTTTGAAAATTCATGTACGCACGTTCGGCATAAGCAAACGGAAGATTGGGGTTGTCTTCGATCGCTTCGTCGAGCAACCTCGGATCCCGGTCGGCTACTTTGCCTTTCGAAATTGCACTGAGATTGTGCTTGGCGACAGCGTGTTGTGAATTGTACATCAGCGCGCGCTGATAGTCGACGATTGCCTGGGCCGTGTCGAGTTTCTTTTCTTTGGCCATGCCCCTGTTAACAAAAATATCGGGGTCGCCGGGTGTGATCTGCAAAGCCTGGTCGTAATACCGGATAGCCTCGTCGTAGGCACCAAGCTTCGTAGTTACCAGTCCCAGCATGTTGTAGAGGTAAGCTTTGTCGGCGCCTTTCGCCGTGAACACCTGGTCGACCTTACCGGTGTAGGCGTCCTGGCGGAAGAAGACGGCCGTGGTCTCGCCGGGCGCCACGTAAAGCAGTTTCAGGAGGTCTTCTTTCGCGAGCTCATTCTGGTCGAGTCGCATACGCAGTTGCGCCCGGCTGAAGATCGCTTCGTGATGTTCGGGCCGGAACTCGAGATAGATGTTGTAGTCGGTGAGCGCCCGGTTAAGGCTGTCGAAATGCTCGTGGACCATCGCGCGGGAGTAATATGCGTCGGCGTACATGGGATCTTCGCGGAGACAGGCGTCGAGCGACTCGCGGGCCCCGTCCCAGTTGCGCTTGCTGACCTGGACCTCGCTTTGACGAAAATAGAAGGCTGCCGAATGCTTTTTTTCACCCTGTGCGGCACAGTCGGGGGCGACCGGCCCGATGAAAAAGAGGCCGCACAATAAAATCCCG
>DASRSO010000121.1:0-24115 GCA_035656375.1 Cyclobacteriaceae bacterium
TAATCCTGTTATCGGAATAGTGAGGATATTAAAGGACGTATTTGTATTGTCGATGGAGATGCTTAGCATCTGGTCGGTGCCCCAGCGAAGACTAATATTCCCGGTTCCTTTCTTAATGGCTTCGTTGAACGTGATACTGAAACTTGAAGTCGAGGTTGGTACATCCGTTGCATTGTCGGCCGGGTTGAGCAGTTGAATAGTGGGTGCAGCAGTATCGGTAGTTCCATTTCTTACCACAACGAAACGCGGCAGGCCACCGTTCACATCGTCCCCCTTAACGACGAGGTCCGACTTCCCATCGCCATCGATATCGGCGACGACAACTCCCGAAGGATTTACGTCGGTCACGGTGAGCGCGACAGGTGTGCTGAATAATGCGTTGTTGGCAGCACTGCTGTTTGAAAGCAGGTTAACTCCATTATTTGCACTTAAGGGCAACACAAAATCCGGACGATAGTCGCCATCCAGGTCTCCCACATCAAGGCCTGCACTGTTTACATTTCCGGTGGGAATTGTAGTTACACCCCACGACACAGCACCCCCGGAGGTTGTGTTGATGAGGACGTAGAATTCTTTGTCTGATCGTAGAATGAGATCCGGTGCGCCGTCGGCATTTACGTCGACTGCGTGCAAACCCCTGATGTTCGTGTTCCCAACGTTACCGATACTCGTTGCAAGCACGGCATCGAAAGACTCAGCAGTGAGTTGGCGACTCTCTCCGATGTTCTTATAAAACAGCAGGACCGGAACTCCACTGCCAGGGTTTAACGCAGCAACGGCGAGGTCGGGGCGGTTGTCGCCGGTAAAGTCAGTCACGACAAGGTGTCCAGACAAGCCCATCTCCGGCATGAGTTCGACAGGTGCAGCAAAACCATTGATGTTCGCCAATACACCAACAGCATTGATGTTAATCGCGACAGCGAGCACACCATTATCGGCGGTGTAAATAAGGTCGACGCGGCCATCGCCATTCACGTCACCAGTGGCCATGCGTTTGATATTAGCTGGAGCGCCTGCCTGGGCATAACCATCGGTAGAAAAAGTGTTTGTTCCCGGGGCGGTCGTGTTCCTGATTATATAAATGGAACCGCTTGATGCTCCCTTGAGAATTATATCAAGTTTGCCGTCGTCGTTCATGTCTTCAATGAGCATCTGGTCGGCGATGGCGGGGATACCATAGTCGATGGCAGCGCTAAGTGAATTGGTGTTGATGGTGCCAGCTACTGATTTGTTCAGGTACACGGAGACGTAGGTATCGCTGGCAACTACCACGTCGATCTTTCCATCGTTATTCATATCGCCAACCCCGAGTACACGGCCGGTTGCAGAAAACCTGGTCTGCGATGTGAAGGCGCTGGCATTAATTGGTACTTGCCCTGGATTAGAGACGGTGAAAGATGCAGCAGACCGTGCAGTCTTGCCGTTAACTGAAGCAGTAACCGGTCCGTACGTTGCTCCGAACGGAACTTTAACATTAAGAACGTTTAATGTGACGTTAACAACTTCGGCTCGTGCGGCTCCGAAATAAATTATGTTCTCAGCTGCGGTTGCTCCAAAGTTGGATCCTTCGATGGCTACAACTGCGCCAGGCGAACCTGTTCGGGGAGTAAGTCCCGTTATAACGGGCGGAGGTATAAGGTTTTCATTAACGACTAAAGAATAAGGCGGTACCTGGTAGTTGATGCCGGTGGCAAGGTCTGGCCTGTTGTCGTTGTTGAGGTCGGCTACAAGCGCGTGAAATGGTGCAGGTCCCACAGAAACCTTGAAAGGTTCATCAAACGAATTCGCATCGATCGTTCCAGACGTCGAAGTATTCTTGAAGATCACCTGTGATGCCTCGTTCCAATTCGTGGCGATTATTTCAGGCTTTCCATCCCCGGAGAGATCTGCAATAGTTACTGCTATTGTAGTTGCGAGATTATAGTCCGACGTTACAAACTCGACCTTCGCTGCGAAAGACGATGCGGTATAAGTGCCGGATGTGATCTGGTTTCGTAAAATTGAGACAGAACGATCGGCCGAATTTGCAACAGCGATATCGGGCTTGTGATCTCCATCGATGTCTGCAACCGAAAGGGCTACCGGCTGATCGCCCGTTGCGAACGTTACGTAAGGCTCAAACATAGATGCAGTCGAGCCCCCAGGGGTACTGGTGTTTCGAAAAACGAATACCTGGTCGGCCGGAGAATATGTTGTAAGCATTTCGGGTTTCCCGTCATTGTCGAGATCTGACAGGACAAGATGATTGAGGCCTGCTACAGAAAGGCCAGTATCCCATTGTTCTCGCGGAGCAAAAGATTGTGCGTCAAGTATTCCGGGGCTGCCGATATTTCGAAAGAACTGTATCGCTACGCTGGTGGTTAAGACAACGATGTCTGCCCTGCCGTCGACATCAATGTCGGCGATCGCGACAGAGTTCACCTCATCAACTACACCCAGATCGATGATGCTTGTTAACGACAAACTGCCGCTTATTGAATTGTTCTTAAAGACCGAGACATTTTTGGCCGAACGGTTTCCCACAATAATATCCTTGCGACCATCTCCATTCAGGTCACCAACAGCAAGTGTTCGCGCGCCCGCACCTGCAGGGAGATCCGTCCGGTCGTACGTGCCCGTTGCCAGGTTGCTGGCGAGTATAGAAATCGTAGAGCCGCCCGGGCTATTAACAATTATGTCGGGACGTCCATCGTCGTTGATATCATGAGACACGATACTGTTGGGGTCGGATCCAAGGTTAGCCGAATTGGCCAGGGGGTAATTCAACGTGCTGGCGAAATTGGCGCTCGACAAAGAGTTGTCGCCGGCGAATGTTAATTGAAATGGATAACTGCTGCTGGCTGTGAGGCCATTGGTCGCCACCGTAATCGGGACATTCGTTGCCCCAGCGGGAACGTTCACCACCAGCGTGGTTGATGTTGCCGATGATACGTTGCACTTCATTGCACCAAAGAAAACTATGTTCTGATTTGGGTCGGTGTTAAATCTCAAGCCGGTAATGGTGACTTCTGTTCCAACGGGCCCGGCCTTTGGTGAGAAGTCGGTGATAACCGGCGGTGGCGTGAGTGTTGTGGCGTTCACGAATTCGATACCTGAACTGGTGTTGTAAGTGTATGTACTTCCGGTACCTACCACGGCATTGTACGGAACAATAGTGTATACGTACCTGGTAGAATTTTGTAGCCCGGCATCAACGTACGTTGTTTGATTGATAGCAGTGATGTCGGCAACAAGCGTAGTGCTTCCTAAAGACAAAGAAGCCGGAGATGTGCCGTCGGTGACGTTTGTAAGATCAGGGGAAGTGTTTGTTCTGCGAAGTATGAGATACCCACTGCGATTTGCAGTGCTGTTAAATGCGGTGAAACTGAGGTCGACGCTATTGAAACCAGCGCTGGCAGTGAAGGGGCCACTTGGATCCGGATCAGGTGGCATTGCAGTTACAGGGATAGTTACAGTTTTGTTCGGCAGCGCCCCTGCCGGGTCGGCGTCAATTATGCCTGAGCCGCTTGAGGCAAATTTCAGTGCCGCCCACGTCTGAACCCCTTCGGCCAGGTTCTTGGTGAACCCATCATCAGAAGAAAAATTACCTGCATTGCTTCCTCCACCTTTTGAAAGTGTAATGGACCTGTTATCATCAAGGTCTACGTTACCGAGATTGTCAATGGATTTAATTGTAATGTGAAAATTGTTATTGGGTATTACCCACAGCGAAACATCTGTGATCACAATTTGCGCCGCGGTAACACTGATAAAGTTATTTATAGCAGGCGTTTGTGCCCCTCCACCATCGGCTTGGGCAAAACCGGAGCCATTTCCCTGCACAACATGCGTAACCGTAAGCTGTATCCGTTGTTTGTCGGTGACGATACTTTTGAAAGATGCACGGATTGAAAAATCATCGGTTGAACCATCGGGAGCGGAGAGTTGCCCTTGCGGAATGTTGAACGTCACGAATTGGTCGACAACCTCCTGGTCGCTTACCAGTGTCGTACCGTCGAACAAAGCAATCCGTCGGAGGTTGCTGTAGTTCTCGATAGCGAAAGTAATGCTAATGAGGTTTGTAGGATCACTGTCGCTGTCGGCATTGTCTTTTACCTCAAAATCTCCGAGAGGCAGACCACTGGCGGACGTACTAAGTGTTCCGTCCTGCGCATTAATGTAGTTGAGTGAGGTGCCACCTGTGCCAATTTTATAAGCAACGGTCGATTGCTGCGCAAGGGAGTTTCCAACGATGAATATCATCGCGAGCGCCAACAGTGGATAGTATTTGACCGTGAATCTCATCGAGCTCATCTTCATCATGGTGGGCCCGGCGAACCCGGCAGATCCGATAGTACATCAGTCACCCCCGAAGGATCATCGTCACCCCCGCCCTTGAGGAATACAGGTATCAATGCAAGCAATGCAATTGGTGAAAGCTTTAACAGCAGTGGTACTTTTGATTTTACTGCGAAGGGCGCTCCCATTGCCGTCTCAGTTCCGGAGGTAACGCGAAGCTGAAAGTTGCTTCCCTTCTTCATGTCTTTGGGCACCGACCACGACACGTTGCCGTTGTTTTGTCGCTCCCCGAGTGATGTTACGACAACACCCGCTTGCACTACTTCGAGGGTAACCGTCTTTGCACCGCTTCCTCCCGACCACTCGAGGATAGCATTCTTGCCCTGCCGGACTGTTTTGGGAGATTTCACGGCGAGGGCCACGAGCTCGGGTATTCCTCGCAGTTCGAAGGTGATCTCTCCTTTGTAGCTTCCGAGCTCCGCACGGACGTCCCACTCTATAATATGAGCACCCGGCTTAATGCTTTTTCCGACAGAACCTGTTGCCAGGCGGATTGGTGCGCCAAAGTTGTCGTGCGAGCCAAAAACGGCCACGGTGTAGGCAGGATGGCTTTCGGCGCCAATGAGCGTGTAGGAGATGACGATCTTTGATCCCTGTGCGATCGCCGACACGTTCGTGAACTCCTGTGCCACGGCGACATTGGAGAAGATGAGTGATAAAACTGCGATGGGGATGAATCGCATGGAGACAGTTTCCTAAATATACCATTTACACGAGTAAAGAATCAATACCTATTTAGGGGTACGGATCATAAGTTCTTAAAAGAATTTTTTTAGACTAACCTAAATTATTACTTTTACGTATCAAATACTATGCTTAGTCTAACAGAAGAAAACTACCTGAAGGCTATTTATCACCTCTCGCAGGACGGCTCGCGTGGTGTTTCTACCAGTGAGATCGCCGAAGCGATGCAGACGCGGGCTGCCAGCGTGACGGACATGATCAAAAAGCTATCGTCGAAAGCGTTGATCTCTTATGAGAAGTATTATGGTGTTCAGATCACCCGCCAGGGAAAGACCGATGCGCTCAACGTTATCCGGAAACATCGTTTGTGGGAGACATTCCTGGTACATAAACTGGGTTTTGACTGGGGTGATGTACATGAAGTAGCCGAGCAGCTGGAACATATACAGTCGCCGTTGCTGATCGAAAAGCTGGATGTGTTTCTTGGGCATCCCTCCCATGATCCGCATGGACACCCGATACCTGACAAGCACGGAAAGATTAAGGAACAAAAGAAACAGCCGCTATCGAATATCGGAAAGGGCACGCAAGGAAAGGTGTGTTCGGTAGCGGATAGCTCGTCGTCGTTCCTTCAATATTTGGACAGGATTGGAATTCACATTGGCAGTGTGGTCGAAGTGCAGGAGAAGCAGACGTTTGATGGCTCACTCGAGGTGGTTGTGGATGGAAAGAAAAAGACTTCGCTGTCGCGTGAAGCGTCGGAGAACATTCTCATTGGCATATGATCAAGCAAGAAAATACGAATGTGCGGCGATCACTGAGTGAGGTTCACTCGTCGATCGACGTAACACAACGCACGGGCTGGAAAAAAGTATTTGCGTTCCTCGGTCCCGCTTACCTGGTAAGTGTTGGGTACATGGATCCGGGTAATTGGGCGACCGATATTGCGGGCGGAAGCAAGTTTGGATACTCGTTGCTTTGGGTACTGCTGATGTCGAACCTCATGGCGTTGCTGCTGCAGAGCTTGAGCGCGCGACTGGGAGTGGTTCGGCAGTTGGACCTGGCGCAGGCATCACGAAACACATATCACCCTGCTGTAAACTTTGCATTGTGGATACTTGCAGAGATCGCGATTGCGGCGTGCGACCTGGCAGAAGTTCTTGGGATGGCGATTGGCCTGCAGTTACTGTTTGGGCTGCCACTTATCTGGGGCGTTTCGTTAACCGTGCTCGATACATTGTTGCTGCTTGTGTTGCAGAGTTATGGCATGCGGAAGATCGAGGCGTTCATTATAGCTCTTGTGGCAATTATTGGTGGCGCCTTCTTTGTTGAAATGTTGCTGGCCAAGCCGCAAGCGTCAGAGCTTGTAAAGGGCTTCGTGCCTTACATTCCCAATGAGGAAGATTTGTACATCGCTATCGGTATTATCGGTGCAACGGTGATGCCGCACAACCTGTACTTACATTCATCGCTTGTACAAACGCGCAGGATCGACCGGACTGATAAAGGGATATGGGCTTCGATCAAATATAATTTTCTCGACTCCGCGATAGCACTCAACGCGGCGTTGTTTGTGAATGCCGCAATATTGATCCTCGCAGCGTCGACATTCTTCACTGCGGGATATCATGAAATTGCCGACATACAGGATGCTCATAAATTATTGGCACCGTTGTTGGGTACCAACCTGGCTCCCATCTTGTTTGGGATTGCGCTGGTAGCAGCTGGCCAGAGTTCGACGATCACGGGAACGTTGGCGGGTCAGATCGTAATGGAGGGATATCTTAATCTCAGGATTGCACCCTGGCTGAGACGATTGATCACGCGACTCATCGCGATCATTCCAGCATACATTGTGATATTGATTTACGGAGAAGGCGAAACAGGTGCGTTGCTGGTACTAAGCCAGGTGGTGTTGAGCCTTCAGTTGGGCTTCGCGATCATACCGTTGATACATTTTACGAGTGACAAGAAAACGATGGGACAATTTGCCATCGCCCCGTGGATCCGGATTTCGGCATGGTTGATTGCAGCGATCATCGTGTCGCTCAATGTTAAGCTTGTTATAAACGAGATTACGGGTTGGGTCGAGAGTGCGGGAGAGTACGCGTGGATCGTTTGGGTGACGGCGGTTCCGGTTTGTGTAATGACATTTGGATTGTTGTTGTACATAACGTTCAAGCCTGTAATCGATAAGAGAAGAGGTGAACGCGCAGTTGTGCCGCATGGTACTGCGAAAGTATTGGAGAATATTACGCAGCCGGTGTATAAGCGCATTGCGATATGTATAGACTTTAGTAAGATCGATTCGCTTGCGATACGGAGTGCGTTGGCACAGGGAGGACGGGATGCGCATTACTGTTTGATACATGTGGTGGAGTCGGCTGGGGCGATGGTATATGAGCATGAGATTGCGGACATGGAATCGGATGAGGATACAGCGGCGTTGAATGATTACAGGCAACAGATCGCGGAGAAAGGATTTAACGTGGTGGCGAAGGTTGGGTATGGAAGTCCGAAGGGAAGGATACCGGAGATGGTGAAGGCGTTTGATGCTGACTTGTTAGTGATGGGTGCGCACGGGCATCAGTTTTGGAAGGATCTGATATTCGGGACGACGTTGAATTCTGTAAGGCATAAGGTGAACATTCCGTTGTTGATTGTGAGGGAGAAGTGAGGAGGAAGGGAAAGCCCTTATTTAGGTTTAAGGGCTTTTTCTTGAATGGATCTCGGTTTTGAGTTCTTTCAAAAGGAGAACGACTTCCTTCATTTCTTTTTCCAATTGCGACATGCGTGTCTCCAAACCAGTCATTCTGGTCTCTAAGCCAGTCATCCTGGTCTCTAAGCCAGTCATTCGCGTCTCTAAGCCAGTCATCCTGGTTTCTAAACCGGTTAGCCGCCCTCGGATTTCAGGAAGCTGCTTCACGTTGATGTCGTTAGTTAACTCTGCGGTGACATTAACGCGATTAACGAAATTGGTCATGCCAATAGTGACCAATACAATAAAATAGACACTGAAGCCAACGGCCATCAATAATGGAACGCGCTTCCATGCCTGGTCTAAAAAATTTGTGATCATTGAGTCTTGCATATTTTGTTTTATTACGCAAGCAAATCAACCTACAATACAATGCGCTTCAAAAGTTTCGTCGATCCTTCCGTGAAAATTGTCAGGTTTTCCGGTGAGGATATGGCTCCACAATTACGTGGCCAAAACCACATTAAAACCGCTAAAACACCATAATAGATCATATTTTCTCATGGCAGGATGGTTGCATTCCACATGTTATGAAAAGAGCTATCAATGCAATCGCGCTAATCGTTCTGGGTCTCTTATTGATCTCATGCCGCAAGGATGTCCTTGACGAACTCACGCACTTCAGTTTCGAAACGGATTATCTCGTTAAGGTGCCGGCCTCTCCTATCGCATCGATCCCGGTCGACATAGTTACACCCGAGATCGCTACACATTCCGATGTCTTGTTTGATGCGAACAACACACGAGCTGATAAGGTTGAGAAGATCAGCCTGACCGTGCTCGACCTTACCGTAAAAACACCGGAGGGGGGAAACCTCCGGTTCCTAAAATCGGTTGCCATCTACGCGAAGGCCGAGGGATTGCCCGAAGTGAAAGTCGCATATAAGGACAATGTGCCTGAAGATATTGGGGGCCGACTGGATCTCGACGTAACGGGTGTTGAGTTGAAACAGTATTTCACAAAGGAAAAATATACGCTTCGAATATCGGTTACGACCGACCAGGTGATCTCACAAGATTATGGCATTAACGCCCATGGTGTATTCATGGTAGATGCAAAGATCTTTGGAGAGTAAAAAGTCAGGCCAATATCAGGCCAAGCGCGCTTTCACCTGCGCTTCTTTTTTGTCGATTGCGTGCCTGTGCCCGACTGGATAAACTGTTCCTGGAGAGATGTGCCTTTTGTCAGGTCTTTCATGACCTCTAATTCCAATGGAGTTTTCCTGATAGCATTATAGTTTGCCCAGAATTTTTCATTGTATGGAGTAACCTGTTGTTCAAGCGCGATATTTTTGATCGGCGAAAGTAACTTAACGGCTTTAGTGTCGCGATGAACGTCGGTTACGACAAGTTCGTTGATGCTCGTAAACCGGTCGTATATCTTTTTGGTCGAAGGATTATAGTATTCGGCTTCGACCTCGTGCCGGATGTAGTTAAGATAGAGTTTCCCGTTAACCGGTCTGAAATCAAAAACACTTATACCTTTAATGATACGTTCGTGCACGGAATCGCGGTTGTCAACTTTCCATGTAACGCTTCTCCGAACGACCTGCTCTTCGCTTCGATAGATAGCATAGGTTTCGGTGTCGACGTAGATGGTTCGGAGCCATCCTTCGTTGTGGGCGGTGTCGCTGGCAAGAATGTAGACGGGGCGATCGAATAGTTTGGTGGTCCCGCGCAATTTATATGGAAACTTGCCATACACACTGGGCACAGAAGTGGGATGGCGAACTGCATTTAGTCCGAGGGTTTCACGAAGGAGGTTATTGGTCTGCCAGAAGTCGGCATAAACATTCACAAACTTCGAAGAACCCCGGATCTCGCGAACAAATGCGTCTTCGCCGGTCTTTAGATGGTTGTACCCTTTGTCTTCAATCACAACTGCAGCTTCGAGTAACGACTTATACTCATCGTTATACTTCTTGATCTCCCGGTAAAACGACTCCATATAATAGTTGTCGACAGGATAATTATTCTCAACTCTTGCTTTGATCTTTTTAAATATCTCGTCGACAGAAACAACAACAACCTCATCGAGCTGAAAGGCCTGTTGCTTTAGTCGAATGGTCTGGCCAACTATGGGCGTGTTGACCGACATCTTTTGTCGCGCATAGCCGATCATTGAGATCATCAACGTGTCGGAAGGATTCGTTTGTGATATGTGAAGGTCGAACGATCCGTCGGTGTTTGTGATCGTTCCGATAGCTTTACCGACGAGACTTACTGTGGCATAAGGAAGTGGATCTCCGGTGGCACTGTCGACAACTGTGCCTGACACATGTATTTGAGCATCGGAAGTTCCAGCGATCAGGACGCACGCCAGCAAGGCGACAATGGGGCGGAGAGTCATGGATAAAAGACGATGGTATCGGGTAAATATTGCTCCTGGCCGTGAATTTTCCTCACTATCTTTCGGGTCTTTATGCATTCGTCGCACAGTGAAACTATCGTGGCCCTGGCAACTGCGCAGGGAATTGGAGCGCTTGCGGTCATTCGCCTGTCGGGCGATCAGTCGATCGCAATAGTGAACTCTGTTTTCAAGGGCAAAGACCTGCTATCGCAGCCGACTCATACGATCCATTTCGGAAATATTGTCGATGGTGAGAAGGCGATCGATGAAGTGCTGGTGTCAATCTTCCGTGCGCCGAAGTCGTTCACCAAAGAAGATAGTGTAGAGTTGTCGTGTCATGGGTCGCCGGTGATCGTTAAAGAGATCATCAAGTTGTTGCTTACGAAGGGTGCACGCCTGGCAACTCCGGGTGAGTTTACGAAGCGAGCGTTCCTGAATGGCCGATTCGACCTGGCGCAGGCGGAAGCGGTAGCGGACCTGATACAGGCCGAGACGGATAATGGCAGGCAGGCGGCATTGAACCAGATGCGTGGTGGATTTTCGAAAGAGATAAAGGTGTTGCGTGACGAGTTGATACACTTCGCGTCGATGATCGAACTTGAACTGGACTTTGGAGAAGAGGATGTAGAGTTTGCGAAGCGTGATGATCTGAAGAATCTGATCGCGAGATTGCTTCAATTACTCGAAGGCCTGATCCGTTCGTTCGACCAGGGCAATGTGATCAAGAATGGAGTGCCGATAGTAATTGCGGGAAAACCCAACGCGGGCAAGTCGACATTACTCAACACGTTATTAAATGAAGAGAAGGCGATCGTGTCCGACATTCCGGGTACGACGCGCGACTTCATAGAAGATGAAGTTGAATGGGAAGGTATCTCCTATCGGTTCATCGACACGGCGGGTCTTCGTGAGACGAAAGATGTGATCGAGGAAATGGGTGTACAACGAACACGCGAGCAGATGCAGAAGGCGTCGCTGATCCTGTACCTGTTTGATCTTCGAAGCACGAGTGACCAACAGCTTGCGGAAGAAGAGCTGACGCTAAAGGAGATGTCGATACCATACATCCTGGTTGGCAACAAGATGGATGAGGTGACAAAGGATGTTGATAGCTCTATCCTGCCGATCTCGGCGCTAAAGAAGACGAACATAGATCTGCTTCGTGAAAAGATAACGTCGCGGTTTGGGGTGAAGGGTGTGAAGCAGGGAGATGTGTTTGTGACGAACCTGCGGCACTACCAGAATTTAGTGCAGACGAAGACGGCGTTGCAACGAGTGATTGGAGGGATTGATGAAGGGATCACGGGTGATTTTCTGGCGATGGATATAAGGCAGGCGCTGCATTATTTAGGAGAGATAACGGGAGAGATAACGAGTGAGGATTTGCTGGCGAATATTTTTGGGAAGTTTTGTATCGGCAAATAACAACCCAAACCGTCCATTCAGCATTTCAGCCCGATCGCAATGCGAAAGGCTTTAGCTACACGTTTACTGGAAGGCCAGCCCAGCCCCCAAAGTACTCCGCGATGATGAAGACTCTGATACATTGATAGACCGTGTCCCTTTTGCAGTTTTCAGAAAAAACATACAGCTTAGGCTACGATTATTAAAATATCAAGAAGTCGGATATCGATATTTTAATGATTGCCCATACAAAAGCTACCAAATTGAAAACGCAGGCTGACATCATCGTTGAGCAGTCCGGAATAATTGGCCTGACCACCACCGAAGTTAATAGCTCAAGAGTTGCAAATGGCAGCAACGAAATAAGCAGCAACGAAAACAACATGTTCGCCATCATCATGGACCTTGTAAAGGAACCCATGTTGCTATTGCTTATGGTTGCCTCGATAATCTATTTCATCACAGGCAACACGGGAGATGGCTTCTTTATGGTTGCAGCGATTATCATTGTAACGGGTATCTCCCTGTTTCAGGAGTCGAGAAGTAAAAAGGCATTGGAGAAACTGCGGTCACTAACGCAACCATTAACGCGGGTCATTCGTGATCGCAAAATCCAGACGATCCCGAAAGAAGAAGTGGTCGTAGGAGATTACATTATCATTGAAGAAGGGACATCTGCGCCTGCGGATGGTACGATCGTCCAATCAAACGACTTTAGTGTAAACGAATCAATTCTTACAGGCGAATCATTACCCGTTCAGAAAGACAGCGGCATTCAGAACCAGGTTTTTCAAGGAACCCTCGTGGTGAGCGGACTTGCCATTTGCCAGGTTACAGCCGTCGGAATGAATACCGCTCTCGGCAAAATCGGCAAAACACTTGAGAATATTAAGAAGGAAGATACGCCGCTTCAAAAACAAATCGGAAATTTCGTCAAGAAAATGGCACTGGCAGGTAGTGTCATTTTCCTGATTGTTTGGTCAATTAACTTTTTCGAATCAAAGGATCTGCTGGCAAGTTTGTTAAAGGCGCTCACGCTGGCGATGAGCATCCTTCCGGAAGAGATCCCTGTTGCATTTACAACATTCATGGCGCTGGGGGCATGGCGACTGATGAAGTTGGGTGTTGTCATCAAGAATACCTCGACAGTTGAAACGCTTGGAAGCGCATCTATTATCTGCCTCGATAAAACCGGTACAATCACGGAAAACCGGATGCAGTTAACAAAAGTATTTTCCCTTTCAACGAATTCCATCTCCGATGCTCCTCATGCAGCAGGGAGTGAAGTGATTACTGTAGCAATGTGGGCAAGTGAGCCGATTCCGTTTGATCCCATGGAGATCGCCCTTCATGAAGCGTATGGAAAAATTTCTTCGGAGGACGAAAGAGGTAAATTCAAGATGATCCATGAATACCCGCTCGACGGAAAACCTCCGATGATGACCCATGTGTTTGAGAATGCAACGGGGTCGCGGATTGTTGCTGCGAAGGGTGCGCCTGAAGCCATGATCAATGTATCCGATCTGACTCCAGAAGAAAAGGTGAAAATCTCCAATGCCCTGAAGTCGCTATCAAGCGAAGGCTACCGCGTCCTGGGTGTAGGCGTTAGTAATTATACCGGTGATACATTCCCAAAACGCCAGCAGGACTTGTCATTTACTTTCCTGGGATTAGTTGCGTTCTACGATCCACCAAAGGCAAATATTCGTGAGGTGCTGAATTCGTTTTACAAAGCCGGCATTCAGATTAAGATCATTACCGGTGATAATGCAGCAACTACATCCACCATAGCGCGACAGATAAATTTTGCTGGACATGAAAGGGCGATCAGTGGTGATGAGCTTATGGGATTTTCCGATGAAATTCTCAGAAAAAAAGTCATGGAGTACAACATCTTTACCCGCATGTTTCCCGAGGCGAAGTTGAGAATTGTTAACGCATTAAAAAACAATGGACATATCGTTGCCATGACGGGTGATGGTGTCAATGATGGCCCCGCGTTAAAAACTGCTCACATCAGCATAGCTATGGGCAAAAAAGGTTCTGAAATAGCGAAAGAAGTTTCGTCGATCGTATTAACGGATGACGACCTTGGACGCATGGTGTATGCAATCGCCATGGGAAGGAAAATTTACGGAAACCTGAAAAAAGCAATTCAATATATCATTTCAATACATATCCCGATTATCCTTACGGTTTTCGTTCCGTTAGTCCTCGGGTGGGCCTACCCTGCTATCTTCACTCCTGTACACGTGATCTTTCTCGAATTGATCATGGGACCTACCTGCTCGATCATCTACGAAAACGAACCGATGGAAAAAAATACCATGATTCAAAAACCAAGACCGTTTACTACTACCTTCTTTAGTCTGGGTGAACTTAGCGTTAGCATCGTACAGGGTCTCGCGATCACACTTGGAGTACTCTTCATCTATCAATATGCCTATAAAAATTTCGATAGCGAGCTGATAACACGAACCATGGTTTTCACAACACTCATTACCGCAAACATATTTTTGACATTGGTCAACAGATCATTTTACTATTCAATTGCAACTACTCTACGGTACAAGAATAATTTAGTCGCAAGTATCATTGCGATAACAATCGTCCTCACGACTGCTTTTATATTTGTAACACCCCTATCTGCTTTTTTTCAACTTGCTGCCCTTAACTTCAGTCAACTGATGATTGCAGCTTTCACCGGTTTTATTTCGGTTATCTGGTTTGAGTTAGTAAAGCTGTATAAACGCTTGACCCGCCTAACGTATTGACATTCTGTATTGAGAAAGTAAATCCGCTACTTCCCCTCCCAAACCATACACATTGATCCACTAAAAAACACGCCCCATCTTCCCCCTACCCCTTTAGGGTTATCACAAATATCCTCTTTCAAAAATGGCTATCTTGAGGGTCAAAGAATACTGTTTACCCCCTCCCTCCCATGAGGTTAACATCAATTTTCGTTGCGCTGTTCTGCCTTTTGGCTTTTTGCGCCCTGGGCCAAACACCCATTAAGAAATTCCAATCGATCACAACCGTACACACTCTGAACGACAAACTTTTGTTGTACGCGAACGACGGGAATTCAGGAGACGAGTTATGGGTTTCCGACGGCACTGCTGGCGGCACAAAGCTGTTGAAGGATATCCGCCCTGGATATCCAGGTTCTGCTGTCGAGAACATTTTTAATTATAAGGGCAAAGCGTATTTCGCTGCTTTTACAGATGAGTTTCAGTCGGAACTCTGGGTAACCGATGGTACTACTGAAGGCACTAAAATATTTGCCGACCTCACAGCACCCGAAGACTATAATGGCGGCACAACTCCTGGTGGGTTTACCGTCTTCCAGGAAATGCTGTATTTTACTTCAATCGGCGGCAAACTCTACAGGACAAACGAAAATCCCGGAAGTATAGAGATCGTCGACCAGACGGAGTACTCGCGGATCGCATTCTTAAACGTAGTCGGCGATCGACTCTATTATTATAAAGGCAGCGATATTTTGCACTGGACGAATGGCACCAGTAAAGGCGACATCGATCTGCCACTCGACCTGGAGGACACGTACTTCAAAGGACTGTTTAGTACAGGTAATACCCTGTATGCCATGCGTGCCAGCACCTACGATGAGCACATCAAATTGTACGTTCTCAACAATACGACGTTCACCTGGACAAAGATCTTTGACCTGAAAGCACCAGTGTATGGTGATCATGAGATCGATAAGTTCACAGTAGTAGGTGACAAGCTGTTTTTCAATCTTCGAAAAGACTATGAAAACGTAAAAGAAACGGAAGAGCTGTGGGTAGCAACCGGAACTACCACCGAGATGCTAAAGAGCTTCGATTGGGATCGGCACTCGGCAGGATCATCAATGCAGAATCTAGTCGCCTTCGGTGATCAGTTGTGTTTTCGCGCCGGTTTTTCTGCAGGTCGTGCACTTTGGAAATCTGATGGCACAGTTAATGGTACCGTTAAAGTACACGATGTTGAAATGGTTGCACCCTACAACATCCCGAATCCACCGCTTGTCTTAGAGCAAAAGTTTTACTTTGCCGGCATTACTTCACAATACCAGACCGGTGCAGCACTATGGTCGAGTGACGGAACAACGGCCGGTACTAAGAAGGAGTTGGACCTCGCAAGCAACCTTGGCGGCACGCCCTATTTCCTGGCAGCCAAACAGGAAGAAGTATACTTTGTGACATCGGTTGAACAATTCTCGGTTACGCTGTGGAGTTCTGCTGCTTCGGGCGACATCAATATTGCGTCCTCTCCAGGCGGCCCGCCACTGGCTTACCCGGGAACAATCTCAATAAATCCTGGCAACGAAACCTGCAAAGTTCAACAGATCGAAATTCGCAACGACGGTTCCAAAGCTCTTGCAATGGGTTCGGCACGAGTGAATGGAGGAGACTATATGATCAGTGGCGATATTCCTGCTATTCTTCCTCCGGGTGCAAAGTTCAACCTGGACATCCTATATTATCCGGCATCAACTGATAAAACTTCAGGTGTTCTCACTATCGAGTCGAGCGATGACAACGAGTCGCCATATACGATCAATCTAGGCCCTCCCGGTGCTCTCAGCACTGCAGTGCCCGGATTCTGCAGCACATTCAGCGACAAGTTCCGGAAGGTCATCTCTCCCACCCGCGCGCAACAATCAATACGCCTCTCCAACTATACAATTAAAGAGCTGCAACCCGCGGGTTCTTCGGTCGGTACGTTATCATTGGCCACCGGAAACGCAGTGTCCTATACCTTAGTGGCCGGCGAGGGCGACAACGATAATGCGTCGTTCACGATCGATGGCACCACCCTGAAAACCAAGCGTGCCTTCGTGTACTATAAAAAGAATAACTACCTGGTCAGGATCCAGGCGTCACTGGCAGACGGACAATCAGTTGTGGCTGCGTTCATGATTGAAATTGAAAACACAATTGATAAGCTGTCGTTCGACGCTTGCGAAAAACGGACCGAGCGATTGGATTACCAGTTTATGAGCATCGCGAAAAATTCGGTCGGTCACCTTTTCGTTGCAACAAATTCCGGTTTGATCCAACAATCAATCGACGGAGGTGTGACCTGGAAAGTCACAGATGCCGACTATCCGGCATCTATAAACCGGATCTTCTTTGTTGGAAAAAAAGGGTTTGCACTCGGAAATGTTCTTCTCAAATCGGAAGATGATGGTGCTACATGGTTTCAGGTGTATGTACCTGGCAGCCTGTCAAACGGTTCGTCTATTCACTTTCTCGATGAGAGCAAGGGATACATCAGTGTAACAAATGGCGGCGTTTATTTTACCAGCGATGGAGCGCAAAACTGGACGCAGCGCCGGCAATTTCTTTCCTTCTCAGACGGTTTAAACAACCTGCAATTTGTAGATGAGTCGAAAGGATTTGGTTCATGGAGCTCAGATCTCGTGCAAACGCTGGACGGAGGTCGAACCTGGACGAAAATAGACTTAAGCAGCCTCGGCTATTCTCTCGGGTATATCATGTCGATTCGTTTTATAAACAAGGATGAGGGTTTCGTGTTAACCAGTTCAGCTCTTTTGACGACCGTCGATGGAGGCAAAACCTGGGCAAAGGCAACATTGCCGATATCCGGGGAGATGAGGTCAATGAAATTCATAGACACTCAAACTCTGTATGTATTTGGAACCGGCTTCTTAATAAAATCAACTGACAAAGGCCTGACCTGGTCATCACATACGCCATTACAATATAGTGTCGCAGACCTGGTCGAATCGAACAGCACGCTGTACGCCATTCATGGCAACCTTTCTACTTATGGCACCGGGAGGGCTTTGATCAGGAGCATCGACAACGGAAGCACCTGGCAAACTCTGCAGGCCATAGGCAACGCCTATCATCGGGCGATTGATTTTCCCACTGATAATTTCGGATTTATAATCTCGGAATCCGGGAGCTACCGGACCACCGACGGAGGTGTGTCGTGGAAACCAACAGACTGGACGCAGAAGATGAATAGCGCTTACTTCTTCGATGCAAACAATGGCATACTTAGTGACAGTGAAAATATGTATAAAACTACCGATGGCGGTCAAACAATCACCAGGGTATTCACCATAGAACCAGTTGAAAACGAATACAGGGTATTCGGTACAACGTACGCCGTATCCGAGGACGTTTTACTTAACTACGGTTGGGGTACTTTGGCCCGCAGCGCCGACAAAGGAATAACCTGGGAATTCATGGACATGCAGGGATTGAATGTGCAGGACATTCAATTCGTTTCACCATCGATAGGCTACATCGTTGGACTTTTTGGAGACGTTTATCAAACTGAAAACGGGGGTGAAACCTGGGTACATAAATTCGAAAGTGACCCGAATGATTTTGACGTAGCCAATACCATCTTTTTTCTCCCCGACGGGATCGGATTCCGTGGCGGTGAAACATTCAGCAAAAGCGTTGACGGTGGAGCAACATGGACCGACATTTTCACGTCGTTCCGGCAAAAGATCCGCAAGCTGTGGTTCGACTCGGAAGATCACGGCTTTGCCATATGCGAAGGCGCATCGTTCTTCGAAACATCCGACGGCGGCAAAACCTGGAAGGAGCATTACATTTTTAATGGAGATACCCCTTCTTTTGTACGATTCAGAAACGGCAATATCTATTTCGTTGGAGACGAAGGGTACATTGCACAGTACAAGAATAAAGGCCCCGCACCACTGAAGCCCGGTTATATCTCCGGGAAAACAACGGCATGCGTCGGAGATATTCAGACGTATTACTTACCTGAAAATCGTGGGTACCTCTATCAATGGGCGGCAGACGGTATCAATGTAATAGAACAACCCTCGTCGTTACAGGCATATTTCCAGAAGGAAGGTAAGTATACATTTACAGTTACTGCTGTCAACGCATGTGGCACCAGCGAATCCCGATCATTGCCAGTCACGGTTGTTGCCGGGCAAAAGCCAATCATTAGCGGTGAGAAAAAGTCACCTACGGGTCAAAAGGAAACCTACGAGATCCAAAACTCAAAGTCCACCGCCACCTATCAATGGTCACTCTCTCCTACCGTTCTGTTCGCAGATAGTGAACAGGGAGACAAAATCTCCCTTACGTGGCCCACAACTCCTGGCTCTTTCACAATTCATGCAATTGGGGCGGACGCCGAATCCGGATGTCGTGTGTTAAGTGATGCATTCAACGTAGAAGTGACAATTGTGCTCGGTGTCGACGACCCCTCCGACGCGTTGTCGATGTATCCCAACCCTGCCTCCAAAGTAATGGTCGTTGCATCGGAGACGACGTTACTTTACAATGCAGAGATCTACACACTTAACGGAACATTGTTAATGGAGACTTCACTTAAACCCGGCGTGAATAATACAATTCACATAGACGACTTGTCACCGGGTGTATATGTGATAAAGATACAGGGCGAGGACGATAAAGTATTTCGCCGGAAGTTCGTAAAACAGTAACAACCAAAAACCAGCTGCCTTTAAGAAGAGGTCTGCATTATGCCACGAAAGTTATACTGCGTGTTCATTGCCATGATGTGTCAGCTCACGCTTTCACACGCGCAGGACTTTGCCAATAATCCCGTCGAGTTGTCGGGTATGACCAATCTATATGGTGATGTTAAATGGGCTGATTTTGATGGCGACAAAGATCCGGATGCAATCATCGCCGGCTATTTCACGGGTGTTAAGGTGTTTCCGAACAATAACGGTCAGCTCGCGACGCCTGTTGAAGTAATAAGCGGTGACAGTTTTACCTACCTGGGCGATTATGATCTCCTCGACTTCGATGCCAATGGGTATGTCGATATCGTACTGGAAGGTCCGCGCACGGTAGACGTGATGCTTAATGATGGCAATTTCGGTTTTACTCTCTACCATACTGGGATCGACTTTACGCCTACAGGAACCTTTGCGTTGAGTTGCCATGACATCGACGGAGATGCAGATCTCGACATTGTGATCGACAACCAGATATTTGAGAATCACAATGGCAGTTGGAGAAAGTCTATTGCAACTATGCCACCCACGACTGGCCTTCGCTTCTGGGGTGATCTGAATAGTGACGGGCGGATTGATTTTGTTCACCTCGACTACTCGGTTTTAGTTCCATACGTGTCGAAAGGCGACGGGATCTTCGAAAAGAAAACTGAATTCGGCAGTGCGCGACAGGATGCACCATTCTTCCTGGCAGACATGGACGGCGACGGTGACCTCGACATGTTTGTATCGGATACCGACTACCGCTACGCACTTTACAGGAATTCATTTGCACAAACAGGGACGGTAGCATTCCAAAAAAGTCACAACTTCGACTTCGGCGGTGGGGCCAAAGTAGACTTCGGCGACACGAACATGGATGGTCTTCCCGACATTCTTGTTCATGG
This sequence comes from Cyclobacteriaceae bacterium, assembly GCA_035656375.1. Classification (GTDB taxonomy): domain Bacteria; phylum Bacteroidota; class Bacteroidia; order Cytophagales; family Cyclobacteriaceae; genus ELB16-189. The sequence continues at coordinate 19,932 of DASRSO010000121.1, forward strand.
GTTCCTGAACAATCCCCAAAGCACAACATTCATACTCGAAAATGCATCGACCACTTCGACGATAGCGTTTAATGTGAACAATCTTGACATACCAGGTACAGTATCCACTGCCCTTGCGCTGGTTGATTTTAACAATGATGGAGCGTTGGATATTCACATTGGTTCCAGCAGTTCCGGCTCACCAGTATATGGCGACCATAGCATCTATCTAAATGAACAGGCGCCCATAACCCCGGCACCTTCCACCCCAACGGGATTGCAGACATTGCAGAATGATGCGGTAATACTAAAGTGGACGGCAGTTCCCGGAAAGCGGTATGCGATAGAAATCGAAAAAGACAATGAGATCTTGTATCCTTCCGGATCGCTGGATGACGGAACGCTTATGTTGCCAAAAGGACATCTTCCGTTTTCTAGCGGTCAATACATCCTCAATAATCTTCCAGCTGGATCATATCGCTGGAGAGCGCAGACAATCGACTATGCCTCGCGCGCTTCTGCGTTTTCGGCATACCAAACTTTTACGATCGCCGGGGCGCCCCACACACTTTCTTTAACAGCTCTCGACTACAGGAGTGTTTCTTTGTCATGGATTTATGATGGATCAACTCCCGATGGCTTTCAGATCTTCCGAAAGTCTTCTTCACAGGCATGGATGAAAGCCGGTGAAGTACCAGGGTCTGCAACATCGTTCAATGACAATACCCTTGACGAAAATCTGTGGTACGAGTACTTTGTTAAAGCAGTATCAGGAGGTGCTTCAAGTGCAGGAAGCAATTCTGTATATCACTTCACCGGGCAATTCATCGAACACGAATTCGGCAGAAATGAGCCCAACATTGTTCCGCGAACTGCGGCAGCTGCAGACCTGGACGGTGATGAAGATCTTGACTTTCAGATTGTAGGCTGGGTCGATGCAAAAAGTCAAACCGGTATGAAAAACGACGGCGCCGGGAATTTCAGCCAAACGTTGTTTCTCCCTGAAGGCACGTACGACAATGATTACGGTGCGCTCATCCATGCCGGTGATATGGATAGTGACGGTGATATCGACATCTGTGCGTACGTGGGCCCGTCGTACAATCAAAAAATTACGGTTTTTACCAATGTGAATGGGACATACGCCAAGACCTTTACTTCCACCGATATTTCTTCATCTTTTTTCCAAACAATTGTAAAAGACTTCAACAACGACGGGCTCATGGATATCTTCTATCCTTCCCAGGTCAATAACTGGAGTCCATACGTCTATCGATTGCAGTATCAACAACGCGACGGAACGTTTACTGAAACCTCGATTAAACTCGACGGATCCGAGATTTCCTATCGTGGCTATAAAGTGATTGACATCAACTTAGATGGCTTTCTGGATATCTTCTTTACAGGGGCGGGCACCCCAACGAAACCTGCATTGTTTGCAATGAATCAATCCGGTGAAGGATTTACCCTTGTCGAGACATCAGTGCCCTCGATGTATGATTTGCATTTCCAGGATCTCAATGCAGATGGAATTATCGACCTGGTTTTTAAACACTACGACAACCGCCTTGTTATCCAGTACGGCAAAGGGGACAACAAATATGACGAGCCCATATTCCTCAGGGCCTTTTATATCGGAGACGAGATGAGAGTTGAAACCGTAGATATAGATTTCAATGGATGGCCGGAGCTCATTGTTTACGACAACAATTACCTGCACATCATTAATAACAACGGCAACGGTTCCTTTGAGGTATCGTCGATTGAATTTGGTATACAGGGAGGCCCCGGGATAATATTGACCGACCTTGAGCAAGATGGTGATGCCGATATGCTGAGACTGGGTGCCAATCAGTGGCAAGGGACAAGCACGATCTATGAAAATCAGCAAAGCACTCCATCGCGCACAAATCAACCGCCTTCAGCACCAGCAAACGTCGCTTCGACAAGAGCCGCAGGCCGAACGACGATCACATGGAACGTCGCCACCGACGATAAAACCCCGTCCAAACTCATTACCTATAATGTATTGATAAAAGATGCTGGAGGAAAAACATGGGTTCATCCAGGTACCAACGCGGCAGGCACATTCAGAAACGTGTACCAGGCAGGTAATGCCGGTGCCAACGCTTTCTTTGTTGTAACGGGCCTTCCCGCAGGTTCATACACTGCGCAGGTGCAAGCCGTAGACGCAACCTTTGCACTGTCTGCGTGGTCGTCGCCACTTGCGCTGGAAGTAATGCAAGGCGCGGATGATCTTACCGTTGAACGGTTACTGCTGAATAAAGTAAAACTGTCATGGACATTGCCGCCATCTTCCGACGGCGTTATGGTCGAACGAAAGACAACCGAGGGATTTAAAGTAATCGCCGAACTCGGCGCAGGCGTTACCGAATACATAGACGACAAACTGCCATACAATCAGCAGTTCACCTATCGTGTGATCAGCACCGTGAATGGTGTTACTGCAGCGCCTTCGAATACAGCTACATGGAACACGGGGATGTGGGTAGTAAAAGACACTTCTCTGCCAAACGCAGAAAAATCTGTCGACGTCGGTGATTTCACGGGCGATGGAAAAATGGACATTGTGATGACCGGGTTCTTTGCCGATAACCAAAATCATGAGCGGGTAAAAGCATCTTTCGAGTCGACAGGAACCGGCTTTACGCGACAGGATTTTGGAAACTTAACGAATCCCTCTCTTCCTGTTGCTTCACTGGCAGACTTAAACCACGACGGCCAGCTCGACATTTACGAATACGGATATTCCTCGACTAATGGATACATGGCGAACATTTACCAAAACAATGGTAACAAAACGTTTAGCGCCTACACCAACATCATCACCAACTCAAATGCCGAGATCCTATCCTACCTGGACTTCGACCGTGACAACGACCTGGATCTCTATGTCGGCACGATCCCGTCGGGCGGGAATCCATCTACCAGGCTTGTCCGCAATACCGGTACTTCGTATGAAAACACCGACATCTTTTTCAAGGCATGCGAATATTACTCATGCAGTTATCAGTCGATAAGTGGAGATTTTGACAATGATGGCGACGATGACTTAATAAGGTCAAATGTCCTTTACTTAAATACGCCCAAAGGACTTTCGGAAGCAAAGGTATTTAACGCGGGGTCTGGCGCGTACAGAAAAGTTGACTTTAACGGGGATGGTTGGCTGGACGTCATCTTCATTGGTTATGAATATTATACAACATCGAAGCTTTATGAAAATAAAGGCCTGGATGCAGACGGACATTTACAATTCCAGGAGACAACAGTTTCTCTTCCGGGAGGAAGCGCCGAATTGGTTGAACATGCTGCCGACTTCGATCACGACGGTGATACCGACTTGCTTTTTGTCGGTGGCGCAATTACAGTTTTCAATAATGACAACGGTGCGTTTCAACCATACACGATCGATCGGTTCCGTTCGGGCGGAGCATCTGAAATGATAGACTACGATCAGGATGGCGACCTTGACGTAATACTAACCGGCGGATTCTCGATCGACAACAGTTCCATCACTTCCGTGGTGGCCAAAGTTTTGGAAAACAAAATTATTGATGGTGGCACCGGGGAGATCAATCAAGCTCCTGCCGCCCCGTCGAACCTGCGCACCCTTCAGGACGAACAAGGTATTCATCTGTTGTGGGATGCACCGACGGACGATCGCACTCCCTCAAGCGGTCTAACGTACGATGTTGTACTCTACAAGGGCGGCCAGGCAATGTTGAAAGGCATGGTGGACCCGAATACGGGCATGCGGACAAAACTTACAACAGGCACAAGCTTTGGAAAATTGTTACTCGACTTGCCGTCGGGTAATTACGAATGGAAAGTTCAGGCTGTGGATCCTGGTTTTTCGGGGTCGGCTTTTTCAGAACTGCATTCATTTTTTGCACTGCCGCCACTTCCCGGTATGATTGATACTACGATTTACAAATGCAATAGAACTGTGACGCTAACTGCTGTCGGTAAAAACATCAAATGGTACGCCGATGTAAACAAGACTACTCTCCTCGCAACGGGTGTGTATCATCCGGAAGCTTCGGCAACGGTATTTGTGACCCAAACTGACAACGGTTCTGAAAGCTATCCGAGAAAGGTTGTGGTGACCATCTATGAAAAACCTAATAAGCCGGGGACCAGCGAAGAAATTAAAATTTGTGAAAACGTCTCAACATCGGTACAAC